>JAZSPU010000047.1:0-51846 GCA_045537575.1 Acutalibacteraceae bacterium | reverse complement strand
GAGTGAAAAAGCAAGTCTCTTTTGAGTATAATAATGGCAATATTCCACATACTAACTCCACATCATTCAATAGTGAAAAGGAGTTTTTGTATATATGAAAGCAACAGGAATAGTGTGTCGAATAGATGAATGAGGTATAATAACACCAAGAGCGATAAAGTCTTATAAACACTGGAGTTTTCGCTGATTTTTGTCCAACTCAATTTGCACAAAATCCGGTCAAAATCGGTTTTTCGGCGATTTTTAGAAAGGAGTAGAATGCATTCTAATTTGCGTCAGAAATACATATTCTGAGCAGTTAAAACTAAATATTCAAACTGTCGCAGAAAAAGCCAGATGAGCGTCCAAACTCATTCGGCTTTTTTATTCAAAGCAGTAACGCAAAGAATGTTTCTATATGAAATGGATCGCTCAAATGAATAATATTAGACAAAGGATCAGGGAATCGTAAAATGCAAGGATTAGAAAAAACTATTTTTGCCCTTGTTGTTTGATCAAATCTAAAAATGCTTTCGCAGCATAAGAAAGCGGTGCGTTTTTGAGGTAAGCACAACCGATGCTTCGTTTCGGTAGCGGCGGGTCAAGCGGTATTCTCTTGATGATACCTTTTTCTAACTCTTTGCTTGCAAATTGCTCAACAACACACGAAACACCAAGATGAATAGAAGCAAAACGAATCAGCAGATCGTGTACTGCTACCTCAATTTGCGGATTTAAAGATATGTTATTTTCGTTGAAGTTCTTTTCAAGAAAGTGCCGTGATGATGCGTTTTTTTCAATAAGGATCAACGGCAACCCCGCTACTTCTTCCCACGAATAAGATGCCTTGGTCTCGAAATCCGGACCGCAAACGAAAACGTCGTTGATTTCAAGGCATTCTTCAAAGGTGAGTTCTTCGTCCTCCATCGGCATATTGACAAAGGCAAGATCTGCCTTTCCTTCTTTCACAAGCGTGAGCATCTGGGAAGAATAGGAGTTTGCCATTTCAATTCTGATATCGGGATATGTTGCATGAAAATCCTCAAGATACTTCAAAAGAAAGTGTGTTGTAATCGTATCGCCTGCGGCAATTCGAAGCTCACCCAATTCAAGATGGCGAAGTCTTTCAAGTTGGCTTTCGCCTTGTTCTATAGAGTTGATTGCATTTTCAACCTTCAAAAAAAGAATTTTCCCTTCGTTTGTGAGTGATACGCCTTTTCTTGTTCTTACAAAGAGTTGCACATTAAGGTCATCTTCGAGCTGATGTATGCATTGAGAAATGGCTGACTGTGAAATATATAAGCGCCCAGCTGCGGTAGAAAATGAACGGTAACGTGCAGTTTCATAAAAAATTCGGTAATAATCAAGTTTTGTTTTCATATAAGTTCACCTTATTACTGTTGTAAGTATTATCTATTTTACTTATGACTGTATTTGTATTATAATAGTATCAGAAGAATTAGTCAATAGTTGGAGGAAAATTATGAGCAGAGTATATGGAACAGTTTCAATGGGACTCCGTGCTCCGATTATCCGTCAGGGTGACAACTTGGCGGAAATTGTAACAGGTTCCGTTGTTGAAGCAATGAACGTGGAAGGACTTATTCCGAGAGATCGGGATGTTGTCTGTATGACTGAGGCGATTGTGGCTCGTGCACAGGGCAACTATGCAAGCGTGGACAATATAGCAACAGATGTACGAAATAAGTTTGGAGGAGAAACCGTCGGTGTTATCTTTCCGATTCTCAGCAGAAACCGCTTTGCAATTTGTTTGCGCGGTATTGCCAAAGGTTGCAAAAAGGTTGTTTTGATGCTCAGCTACCCGTCTGATGAGGTGGGAAACCATCTTGTTGATATAGATTTGCTTGATGAAAAAGGCATTAACCCTTATACCGATGTGTTGACCGAGAATGAGTGGAGGAGCTTGTTTGGATATCCAAAACATACCTTCACGGGTGTTGATTACGTAGAATATTATTCCAATTTGGTTCGTGAGTCAGGAGCCGAGGTAGAGGTTATCTTTGCCAACGACTGCCGAGCAATACTCAATTACACCAAGAATGTTCTCAATTGTGATATTCACAGCCGTGCTCGCACTAAGCGTTTACTGAAAGTCGCAGGTGCTGAACGTGTTTACGGGTTGGATGAAATTATGACCGAGTCTGTTGACGGTAGTGGCTATAATGCTCGCTACGGTCTGCTTGGTTCCAATAAGGCGACTGAGGATACTGTAAAGCTGTTCCCCAGAGAAGAATGTCAGAAGATGGTTAAGGATATTCAGGCAAAGCTTCTTGAAATTACCGGTAAGCATATTGAGGTTATGGTATACGGTGACGGTGCATTTAAGGATCCTGTCGGCAAGATCTGGGAACTTGCTGACCCGGTTGTATCTCCTGCGTACACGCCTGGTCTGGAAGGCACGCCCAATGAATTAAAGCTGAAATATTTAGCTGACAATGATTTTTCGGGCCTTTCCGGTAAAGAGTTGCAGGAAGCAATCAAAGGAAAGATTATGCAGAAGGACGGTTCTTCTCTTGTGGGTAACATGGTATCTCAGGGAACCACGCCACGACGTCTGACTGACTTAATCGGCTCCCTTTGCGATCTGACATCCGGCTCCGGTGATAAGGGTACCCCGATCGTATATATTCAAGGTTATTTCGATAACTATACCAATGAGTAAGGAGGAGTAGATATGGAAAAAATTGTTCGCCCCGAAACAATGGAGCGTATTACAACAAAAGCACTTGCAAAAGCGTTCATAGAAGAACAAGTAAAAGAAATCAGAGAACAGGTCGGCGATAAGAAGGTATTGCTTGCCCTTTCCGGCGGCGTAGATTCTTCTGTAGTAGCCGCACTGCTCATTAAAGCAATCGGCAAGCAACTCACCTGTGTTCACGTCAACCACGGACTTATGCGCAAAGGCGAGTCCGAACAGGTTATCGAGGTGTTTGGCAGAGAATTGGGTGCCAACCTAATCTATGTAGATGCCACCGACCGCTTTCTTGATCTGCTTGCCGGTGTCAGCGAACCTGAAAAGAAGCGCAAGATCATCGGCGGTGAGTTTATCAAGGTATTTGATGAGGAAGCCTCCAAATTGGAAGGCATCTCCTTCCTTGCGCAAGGCACCATCTATCCCGATATTCTGGAAAGCGACGGTGTTAAGGCGCATCACAACGTTGGCGGTCTTCCCGAGGATATGCAGTTCGAGCTTGTCGAGCCTGTAAAATTGCTCTTCAAGGATGAGGTCCGTGTGGTCGGAGAAGCACTCGGTCTTCCTCACGATATGGTCTATCGTCAGCCGTTCCCCGGTCCTGGACTTGGCGTTCGTTGCCTTGGTGCTATTACCCGTGACAGACTTCACGCTCTCCGTGAAGCCGATGCGATTTTGCGTGAAGAATTTGATAAGAATGGTCTTGCCGGTAAGGTATGGCAGTATTTTATCGCTGTTCCCGATTTTAAGAGTGTCGGTGTAAAAGATGGCAAGCGTTACGAAGGGTGGGCTGCTATCATTCGTGCGGTTAATACGACCGATGCTATGACAGCTACCATAGAAGAAATTCCGTATCCGCTGATTCATCATATTACCGACCGTATTACTCACGAAGTAGAAGGTATCAACCGTGTAATGGTTGATGTCACGCCCAAACCGGTTGGAACCATAGAATTCGAGTAAAGTTTAAGAAAGAGGTATTACAATATGGAAAATTTGAAACTTTTATATACGGGAAAAACCAAGAATGTTTACGAGCTTCCCAATGGCAACTGCTTACTGCTTTTCAAGGATGACTGCACCGGCAAAGACGGTGTATTTGATCCCGGTGAGAACAGCGTTGGCTTGACCATTGAAGGTGTTGGAGATGTGAACCTGCGTATGTCTATCTATTTCTTTGAGAAGATCAATGCTGCAGGTATTCGCACACACTATGTTTCTGCAAACCTTGACGATACCACGATGGAGGTTCTTCCTGCAAAAGTGTTTGGTAAGGGCTTAGAAGTTATTTGCCGTTATAAAGCAGTTGGATCCTTCTATCGTCGCTACTCCGATTATTGCACTGAGGGACAAAATCTTCCTGCTTATGTCGAAACTACATTTAAGAATGATGCCAAGGGGGATCCTCTTGTTACGAAAGATGGTCTTGTAGACTTGGGTGTTATGACAGCCGAGCAGTACGATTCTCTCAAGGCTCAGACTCAGGCTATTACAAAGATTGTTGCTGACGACTTGAAAGCAAAAGGTCTTGACCTTTACGATATTAAATTTGAATTCGGTTATGATGCACAGGGCAATGTGATGTTGATTGATGAGATCGCCTCTGGAAATATGCGTGTATATAAGGACGGTGAATATATTGATCCTATGACGCTCAACAAGCTGTTCTTCGCATAATCGCCTTAAACGCAGGGGAGGTCATGCCACCCCTGCGTTATTATTTTCAAGAAAGGAACAGGTTTATATGGGTGGATTTTTTGGAGCAATATCAACAGAAAACTGTAAATATGACGTATTCTTTGGCACAGACTATCATTCTCATTTAGGGACTAAACGAGGCGGAATGCTCTTCTATGATAAGGACAAGGGATATCAGCGTCAGATTCATAGCATTGAGAGTACACCGTTTCGTACAAAATTTGAGGGTGACTTGGAAAAAATGAGTGGAACAGTCGGCATCGGATGTATCTCAGATTCCGACCCCCAGCCACTGATGGTACGCAGTCATCTTGGTCTTTTTGCAATTGTGACTGTTGGGATTATCAACAATGCAGAAGAATTGGTGGAAAAGACCTTCTCCGGTGTGGGTCATCAGTTTATGGCAATGTCCTCCGGAAAGGTTAATTCTACCGAGCTGATCGCTGGTTTGATTAATCAATGCGATAATATTATTGACGGTATTCGCTATGCAAGGGAGGTAATCGATGGGTCGTGCACGCTCCTTTTGATGAAGCCCGATTGCCTTATTGTTGCTCGTGATACGGTTGGCAGACTTCCTGTTGAAATCGGAAAAAAGGAAACGGGATATTGTGCGTGTATTGAATCCTTTGCATTTCAAAAGCTTGGATACAGTATGTATTATAATCTTGGCCCCGGCGAAATCATAAAAGTTACTGCTGATGGAATCGAACAGTTATCAAAGCCCGGAGATAAGATGAAGATTTGTGCATTTATGTGGACGTACTACGGGTATCCCAACTCCAACTATGAGGGGGTCAATGTTGAGGTAATGCGTTGTAAAAACGGAGAAATTATGGCGCGTGACGAAGTTTTACAGAATGGAATTCCCGATGTGGATTATGTTGCGGGAGTTCCGGACTCGGGTGTACCACATGCAATAGGTTTTTCCAATGTGTCTCAGAAGCCGTTTGCGCGCCCCTTTATAAAATACACACCGACTTGGGCACGTTCATTCACACCTTCCAACCAAGAAATGCGAAATCTTATTGCGGAAATGAAACAGATTCCTGTTCCGGAAATAATAAACGGAAAGAAGTTGCTGTTGGTGGATGATTCCATCGTTCGTGGAACCCAGCTTCGTGAAACAGTAGATTTCCTTTATCAATCCGGCGCAAAAGAGGTTCATATGCGCTCTGCTTGTCCTCCGATAATGTTCTCTTGCAAATATTTGAATTTTTCTCGTAGCAATTCGGAGATGGAACTGATTGCCCGAAGAATAATACAGCAAAAAGAAGGAGAAGAAGGAAAAGAGCATATCGCCGAATATGCCGACGCAAAAACCGAACGTGGAAAGTGTTTACTTCAAACTATTTGTGAAGAAATGGGGTTTGACTCTCTCGGCTATCAGAGCTTAGATGGAATTCTTGAGGCGATTGGTCTTGAGCGTGATAAGATTTGCACTTATTGTTGGACAGGCGAAGAATGATGAGAAAGGAGATAATAATATGATTCGAATTGGTATTTATGGATATGGAAATCTTGCAAAAGGAGTGGAGCTTGCTGTAAATGCGGCAAGTGATATGGAGCTCGTCGTTATATTTACACGACGGGATCCTTCGACGATAAAAACAAATTCTGTTGGTGTTCCGATTGTCAGAGCCGATAGCGTTTTGGAATGGACGGACAAAATTGACGTGATGATTATTTGCGGCGGAAGCGCTACAGATCTTCCGAGACAAACACCTGATTTAGCAAAACACTTTAATGTTGTCGATAGCTTTGACAACCATGCAAGGATTCCCGAGCATTTTGAAAATGTAAACCGAGCAGCAATGAGCTCTGAAAAGGTTGCCGTTATATCTGTCGGTTGGGATCCCGGTATGTTTTCGATTAACAGAATGTATGCATCGGCAATCCTACCAAACGGGAAGGACTATACGTTTTGGGGGAAAGGCGTGAGTCAAGGGCATTCCGATGCTATCCGTAGAATTCCGGGTGTCCTTGATGCCAAGCAGTATACAATCCCGGTAGAGTCTGCGCTGGCAACTGTACGGAGCGGAGAAGCCCCTGGATTAGCTACAAGAGAAAAGCACATAAGAGAGTGCTTTGTTGTGGCTGAGGAAGGCGCTGATTTGACAAAAATTAAAAACGAAATTGTAACGATGCCGAACTATTTTGCAGATTACGATACAACGGTTCACTTTATCACCGAAGAGGAGATGAGAAGAAATCATAGCGGTATTCCTCACGGCGGCTTTGTCATTCGAAGTGGAAGAACCGGATTGAATGGAGAGAACCAGCACATTATCGAATACAGTTTGAAACTGGACTCAAATCCTGAATTTACCGCTTCCGTCCTCACGGCGTATGCAAGAGCGGCGTGGAGATTGTATGAAAAAGGTGAAAGCGGTTGTATGACGGCTTTTGATATCGCACCTAAATATTTGAGTGAAAAGAGTTACTCAGAATTGATTAGGTCCATGCTATAAGGAGAATAAACAGCAAGCAGAAGGCACTTCATTTAGTGAACAAGTCCAGTACTAATGGACAATAGTAAAAAAGCGCCTCCTATGGTAGAAATAAAGAACCATCATAGGAGGTTTTGTTATGCCTATTCTATGCCTATATTTTGCCTATAAAAAGACGATTCTTTGCCGATGACATTGGGATATGAATCATATATAATTGTTAACGTGGAAAAATATAATTTGAAAAATTTTTTAAAAGCGACTATATTTTGAATTTTTCAGTTGTGTTTATATTATGAAGGGCAAAATAAAGGTAGGATAGCTATGTATAAAGAAGAATACTATGATTATTCAGGAAAAGAAGGAAAATGGATTAAAGATGAATTGAAAAAACGGGGCTTTCATCATGTAACGATTTCTAATTTTCCGGCAGATTTCTTTCGGATGAGCAAAAGCCAATTAGAAAAACTTTTTGAGAAAGCTTCTGACTCATTTATTTCCGAAATGTATGATGTTCCGATACAGCAAATTCAAAATCGGCGAAGTGACTTTGACATCAAACAATTAGGATGCACTATAAACCGAATGTGGCGTGAAGAAGAGCTCGCACAGACCGTTAAAGAAATCCTGAGAATTGTATCAAATGAGTATAATAATGGCAATATTCCACATACTAACTCCACACCATTAAATAGTGAAAAGGAGTTTTTATATATGAAAGCAACAGGTATTGTGAGAAGAATCGACGACCTTGGTCGTGTGGTTATACCGAAGGAAATCAGAAGAACAATGAGAATTCGTGAAGGAGATCCATTGGAAATATTTACCGGTGCGGGTGGGGAGGTTATTTTTAAGAAGTATTCGCCGGTTGGGGAGCTGAGTGAATTTGCTGAAAGCTTTGCTCAGGCGATTATACGCTGCTCTACTCTTCCTGTGCTGATTTGCGACAGAGACAGTTGTGTAGCGGCTGCAGGAATTCCCAAAAAGGAGGTTTTCGAAAAGTCGGTTTCCCCTACCTTAGAAGAATTTATGGAAAACCGAAAAGAATACGTTTTAGAGGGCGAAAAAAAGGAATACGCCCTTGACGGAGCCGACTTTACCGTTGCCTTTGCCTGTCCCATAATAACAGCGGGAGATTTAGTGGGCTCGGTTATTCTTATAAATGACGGTGACGGGAAAATTCCCACCGACAGCGACAAGAATTTAGTGCGTGTTGCCGCACAGTTTTTAGGCAAACAGATGGAAGAATAAAAAAGTCTTGATTTTTTAATAAAAATGTGTTATACTAACGACAGTTGGATAAAGGAATGTTGAGTGAGCGGATAAAACCGCTCACTTTTCTTTCGCTATTTAAGGAGTGATAAATTTGGCTAACATAGCAGAAACAGTAACCGCGCTTATCAAAGATACTGTTGAAGCGCAAGGTGTATCCCTTTGGGACGTACGCTTTGTAAAGGAAGGCGCAGACTGGTTTTTACGCATCTTTATCGACAAGGAAGATGGCGTATCAATCGACGACTGTGTAAACGTATCCCACGCAATTGACCCTATTATCGACGAGGCTGACCCTATTGACCGTTCCTACTGTATGGAGGTTTCCTCACCCGGTATCGAACGAGAGCTTACAAGAGCTGAGCATTTTATTAAAATGCAGGGCAGAGATATTACGGTAAAGCTTTATAAAGCCTTAGACGGTTCAAAAGAAATTAAAGGAACGCTAATTTCCTTTGATGATAAACTTATAATCAAAACCGCGGAAAACGAATATGCTCTTGAAAAAAGCGCTGTTGCCAAGGTTTATCTTAATGATGATATTTAATTTGGAGGTATAATGGAAAATGGCTAGAAAAACTGTAAAGAAAAAGGAAAACGATTATTCGGAATTTTTTGCGGCTCTTGCTGCTATGGAGGAAGAAAAAGGTATTCCCCAGCAGTTTATTGCTGAAAAAATTGCAGAGGCTATAGTAGTAGCTTCACGTAAAGATTACGGCGGAAACGATGTTGTAAAATGCACCATTGACCCCGAAAACAAAATTTTCACCGTAGTTGCAAGAAAAGAAGTTGTAGAGGAAATTGAAAATCCCTTTACCCAGATGCTTGTAAGCGAAGCTGTAAAGCTTGACCCCAATGCCGAGGTTCAGGGCTTTGTTGATATTCCTCTTGATCCCGCTAAGTTCGGCAGAGTTGTTGCTCAAAACTCCAGAAACAACTTCCATCAGGGTGTAAGAGACGTTGAACGCGGTCAGACCTTGGCTCAGTTCCAGAGCAAAACCAAAGAAATCGTTACCGCTTCCGTTCAGAGAATCGACCCCAAAACCGGCAACGCCACCATTCTTATCGGCCACGCAGAAGCCACCTTACCCAAGAGCGAACAGGTGCCTGACGAGGTTATTAAGGAAGGCGACCACATTAAAGTATATATTGTTGACGTTAAAGAGACCGAAAGAGGTCCCCGTGTAATGCTTTCACGTACACACGCTGATCTTGTAAAACGTCTTTTTGAAGCTGAAGTTCCCGAAATTTTCGACGGTACCATTCAGGTTAAATCCATTTCACGTCAGGCAGGCAGCCGTACAAAGATTGCCGTATATAGCAGCAACAGCGAAATTGATCCAATCGGCGCTTGTATCGGACCTCACGGTTCCCGTGTAAACAAAATCGTTGAAGAATTAGCAGGTGAAAAAATCGACATTGTCAAGTTTAGCGATGATCCTGCTGCATTTATCAGCGAAGCTCTCTCCCCTGCTAAAGTTATTACCTGCGAAATTCTTTCCGAAGATCCCAAGGCTTGCAGAGTTACCGTTCCCGATTCTCAGCTTTCCCTTGCAATCGGTAACAAAGGTCAGAACGTTCGTCTTGCCGCAAGACTTACAGGCTGGAAGATAGACATCCATCCCGAAAGCGGCTTCTATGAAGGCGCATCTGAGGAATAAACTATGGTTAAGAAAGTACCTCTTCGCCAATGTACCGGATGTATGGAGAGAAAAGCCAAGGGTGAGCTTATCCGTGTGGTACGCACCCCTGAAAATAATATCGTTTTGGACTTTTCGGGCAAAATGAACGGACGCGGAGCATATATTTGTAAAAACAGCGACTGTCTCAGCCTTGCCGTAAAAAAGAAACGTCTTGAAAATACATTCGGCGTAAACATCCCAGAAGAACTTTTTGAAAAACTTAAAAAGGAGCTAACTTCCGGTGAATGATAAAATACTCACTTTACTGGGTTTTGCCAGAAAATCAGGCAACCTGTCTTTTGGGGCTGACAGCGTAAAGGACAGCCTTAAAAGAAGTAAAGCAAAGCTTGTTATTATAGCAAGTGACATTTCGGAAAAATCCCGCAAAGAAATACGTTTTTTTGCTTCCCAAAATAACATTCCCGTTATGGATATAGATTATGACATTGAGACTCTTTCACACGCTACGGGGAAAAAGGGCGGAATAATAAGCGTAAACGAAAAAGGATTTGCCGATGCTATCAAAGGAGGAAATGCCAATGGCTAAAATAAAAATCAGCGATTTAGCAAAAGACCTTAATATGACTTCTAAAGAGCTTGTTGCTTTTATTGACACTGCTTTAGGTACCGAGAAAAAGACCGCAGGCAGTGTTGATGAAAATGAGTTCAGTATCATTATAGAAAAGCTTACCAAGAAAAACTCTGTTAAGAGCTTTGACGAATACTTTGCTACAGGTGCAGCTCAGAGCGAAAAGAAGGCTCAAGAACGTCAGGCAGTAAAGGACAAAAAACTTGCCGACCAATTAGCTATTCTTGAACAGTTAAAGGCAGCTCAGGCAGCGCAGGCTCCTGCAAAGACACAGGAAAAGCCTGCCGCTAAGAAGACCGAAACTAAAGCCGAGCCTAAAAAAGCCGAAGCAAAGAAAGAAGAACCCAAGAAGGCTGAACCCAAAAAGGCTGAGGTTAAAAAGGCTGAACCTAAGAAGGCTGAAAAGGTTAAAACCGAGCCCGAAAAGAAGGAATTTAAACCTTCCGATCCCAACCCCTTCAAGAAAAGAGAAAAGAAGGAAAATGCAGGTGCCGCTCCCAACAGAGGACCTGCAGAAATTCGTCGTGTTGATACCCGTACCAATACCATTGATATGGAAAAATACAACGAAAAATACGAAAACATTGCCCCTGCAAACTCTATGAAGGATAACTTCTCCAAAAAGCAGAAAATCCGTCAGAAATCTCAGGACTATAAGCGTCCTCAGGGTGCAAAGCGCGAGACCGAAGCAGACAAACTCCGCCGTCTCCAGCTTGAAAAAATCAAGAAAACTCCCATACTTGTTACCGTTGCAGACGAAATCACCGTAGGCGAGCTTGCAGAAAAATTAAAGAAAACCGCCGCCGAGGTTATCAAGACTCTTATGAAGCTTGGTATGATGGCAACCGTAAATCAGGTTATTGACTATGATACTGCCGAAATCGTTGTTACCGAAATGGGCGGCAGAATCGAAAAACAGGTAGTTATTACCATTGAAGACAGAATTATTGACGATACCGAGGACACCGAGGATACCTTAAAGAAAAGAGATCCCGTTATCGTTGTTATGGGCCACGTTGACCACGGTAAGACCTCTATTCTTGACGCTATCAGAAAGTCAAGCGTTGCATCGGGAGAAGCAGGCGGTATTACTCAGCACATCGGTGCGTACAGAGTAAACTATGAAGGCAACGACATCACCTTCCTTGATACTCCCGGACACGCCGCATTTACCGCTATGCGTTTAAGAGGCGCTATGGCTACCGATATTGCCGTACTTGTTGTTGCGGCTGACGACGGTATTATGCCTCAGACAATAGAAGCAATTAACCACGCAAAAGCCGCAGGGGTTCAGATTATTGTTGCTATAAACAAGATGGATAAACCCGAGGCTAACCCCGACAGAATTTTACAGCAGCTTACCGAACACGAGCTTGTTCCTGAAAAATGGGGCGGTGACGTTATCTGTGTTCCCGTTTCTGCTAAAACAGGCGACGGAATTGATACGCTTCTTGAAAATATTCTTCTTGTTGCCGAAATGCTTGAACTTAAAGCAAATCCCGACAGAAAAGCAAAGGGTGTTGTTATTGAAGCGCGTCTTGATAAGGGACGCGGCCCCGTTGCTACCCTTCTCGTTCAGGCCGGTACCCTACGCACAGGCGACATTATAGTTGCAGGTACTACCGTAGGCAGAGTTCGTACCATGACTAACGAAAACGGCAAAGCCTTAAAGGAAGCAGGCCCCAGTGTTCCTGTTGAAATCACAGGTCTTACCGAAACACCCAGCGCCGGTGACTCCTTTGACGCAGTTAGCGACGAAAGACTGGCTAGAGAGCTTGTTGAACAGCGCAAGACAAAGATTAAGGAAGAAGAATTCAATGCCGCAACCAAGGTTACCCTTGATAACCTCTTCGGTAAACTCAGCGAAGGCGATATCAAAGAACTCGGCGTTATTATTAAAGCTGACGTTCAGGGCTCGGTTGAAGCCGTTAAGGATTCTCTTGTTAAGCTTTCAAACGACGAAGTACGTGTTAAGATACTCCACGGCGGTGTTGGTGCCATTAATGAATCCGACGTTGTACTTGCAGGTACAGGTAACGCTATTATCGTAGGCTTTAACGTTCGTCCCGATGCAGTTGCTAAGGAACTTGCAGAGAGAGACGGTGTTGATATCCGTCTTTACAGAGTTATTTACGACTGTATTGATGAAATTGAAGCCGCTATGAAGGGTATGCTTGCTCCCAAGACAAGAGAGGTTATACTCGGTGACATTGAAGTAAGAGATACCTATAAGATTTCTAACGTAGGTACCATTGCCGGCTGTTACGTAACAAACGGCAGAGTAACCAGAAACTCTTCTATCCGTGTTGTCAGAGACGGTATTGTTGTAGCAGAAGATGCCATTGCTTCGCTCAGACGTTTCAAGGATGACGTAAAGGAAGTTGCTCAGGGTTACGAATGTGGTATCAGCCTTGAAAAGTTCTCCGATATTAAGATTGGAGACGTATTTGAAGCCTATATTATCGAGGAGTACAGGGACTAATGGCTAGTCATAAAATAGACCGTATAACCTCTGATGTACGCGTAGCAATGGCAGATATTTTGCGCGACATCAAGGATCCCAGAGTCAGCAAAATGCTCAGCATAATAAAGGTGCAGGTTACAAACGATTTATCCTATGCAACCTTTTACGTTAGCGCTATTGAGGGCAAGGAAATGACCGAATCTTCGGTTAAAGCCCTTAAGGGCGCCGCAGGTTACATCCGCAGAGAATTAGGTTTAAAGGTTAAAATGCGCAAGGTACCTGAGGTACGCTTCGTTGCTGATGATTCTATTGCTTTCAGCGCCCATATTTCCTCTATAATCGATTCTTTCGGGGAAGGCGGTAATAGTGATGAAAAAGACAGTTAAAATAGTTACCGACAGCATTTGCGAAGAGCTTGACATTAAGCAAACCTGCCGTTTTTTAAAGGAAAGAGATAACTTTCTTATTCTTTGCCATGCAACCCCTGACGGCGATACCCTTGGCAGCGCTTATGCCCTTGCCCTTGGTCTTACCGCTATTGGCAAAAAGTGTATGATAAAATGCGCAGACGAAATTCCCCCAAAATACAGTTATTTTACCGGTACTTTTGAAAACAAGGAAATAGAGTACGAAACGGTTATTGCCGTTGACGTTGCCGACCTTGTTCTTCTTGGCAATCTTGCAGATGTTTTTGTAGGAAAAATTGATTTATGTATCGACCATCATATTTCCAACACCCGTTTTGCCGACAGACTTTATCTTGACAGCTCTGCCGCCGCAAACTGTGAGTGTGTTTATGATATTTTCCGTCATTTTCCCCTGCCCTTTGATACCGTTTCGGCTTCTGCTATTTATACAGGACTTTCCACCGATACAGGCTCCTTCAAATATTCCAACGTTACCGCAAAAACCCACAGAATTGCGGCTGACCTTTATTCCTATGATATTGATGCGGCTGAAATCGGCAGACTTATGTTTGATACAAAATCCCGCGGAAGACTGGAGCTTGAAAGAATGGTGCTTGACAGCGCTGAGTTCCATTTTGGCGGTAAATGTATGCTTCTTACCGCAACCAATGAAATGAAGGGAAAAACAGGCTGTACCGACAACGACCTTGAAGGTGTTGCGGTTATTTCCCGTTCGGTTGAGGGTGTTCTTGCAGGAATTTCCATAAAGCAGAAGGAGGATAACACCTATAAGGTTTCCCTTCGAACCTATCCTCCCCTTAACGCTTCCGAGATTTGCAAAACCTTAGGCGGCGGCGGTCACATAAATGCCGCAGGCTGTAGCTTAAGCGGAAATCTTGAAGATGTAAAAAAACAGATCTTAGAGGTTGTAGAAAAAAGCCTGGAGGATGCTTATGCAGGGACTTCTTCTGATAAATAAGCCACAGGATATTACCTCCTTTAAAGCGGTTGCGGCTATACGCAAAATAACTAATATCAAAAAAATAGGTCACACCGGTACGTTAGATCCGTTAGCTACCGGTGTATTACCTGTTTTAGTAGGCAGGGCTACAAGCCTTTGCGATTATCTTTTAACGGCAGATAAAAGCTATATCGCCACCGTCAAGGCAGGACTTACCACCGATACCCTTGACATAACCGGCGAAATTCTAAGCGAAAAAGAGCCTGACTTTAATAAAGAACAGCTTATCCTCGCTCTAAATCATTTTACAGGACAGCAGCTTCAGGCTCCGCCCATATATTCTGCCATAAAAAAGGACGGTGTTCCTCTTTATAAACTTGCCCGTAAAGGACAAGCGGTAGAGGTGGAAAAAAGGCAAATAACCGTTCATAGTATAAAGCTTCTGGATTTTTTTGAGGAGGATTATACCTTTAAAATTGACGTGGACTGTTCTAAGGGCACATATATCCGTTCCCTTTGCCGTGATATCGGCGAATATTTAGGTTGCGGCGCAACCCTTACAGAGCTTGTCCGTACAAAAACGGGAGGCTTTACTCTTGATTCTTGCGTTGATTTAGAAGCTTTAAATCAAGACAATATTTCTTCCTATCTTTTAAATGAAGAACTTGCTGTAGCCCATCTTCCCGAAATTTTTGTAACACTTAATCAGGGAAAAAGGTTTTCTAACGGCGGAAAGCTCTCCTTTGACCGATTAAATGCAGCCATAGAAGAAGATAGGTGCTACAGAATAAAATACAAAGATACCTTTATCGGAATCGGCTATTCCGATAAAGAAAACAAAGAAATACGCATTAAATGTCTTATAAATCCCTTGAAGGAAGTATAAAAATGAAGGAAACTGCTATTGCGCTTGGCACCTTTGACGGTGTTCATCTTGGTCATAAAGTCGTTTTAGAGACTGCTGTAAACAGCGGTCTGTTTCCCGTTGCAGTTGTTTTCTCCATACCGCCCAAGGCTTATTTAATGAACGAAAAAATTATACTTTCGGATTTAAACGAAAAAACCCGTCTCATAAAAGAAACGGGCGTCAAAGAACTTCATTATCTTGATTTCAGTAAAATCAAGGACGTGTCGGCGCTTGAATTTTTTAACTTCCTAAAAGAAAAATACAACCCTAAAATGATAGTCTGCGGTTTTAATTATACCTTTGGAAAAAACTGCTCAGGTGATACCGTATTCCTTAGAAATCTTTGTAACAAAAGCGGAATTACGCTAAAGGTTGTAGATAAAATTTCCGCCTATGGACAGGTTGTTTCAAGTTCTCGCATAAGAGATTTGCTTAAAAACGGACACTGCGATATTGCCGCAAAGCTAATGGGACATCCCTTCTCAATAAGCGGCAAGGTGCTTCACGGAGAAAAACGCGGAAGACAGATGGACTTCCCCACCGTTAATCAGTTACTTAATGAAAGAACTGCTCTTTTAAAATTCGGCGTTTATATGTCTAAAATGGTAATAGACGGCAAGGAATACTACGGTATGACAAATATCGGCTATCGCCCCACCTTCCCGTCAAGCACACCCCTTTGCGAAACACATCTTTTTGATTTTTCGGGCGATTTATATGGTAAAAATCTTAGACTTTATCTCCTTCGTTTTTTAAGAGAAGAGCAAAAATTTTTGGGACTTGATGAACTTAAAAATGCGCTTGAAAAGGATAAAGAGCAAATATTTAAAATCTTAGCGGAAAATAAAAATTTTTAACTATTAAAATAAGCAATAAAACTTAAATTTCGCCAATTTTTAGTTACATTTTGTAATAATAAAGTTACAAATTTTAATTTTTGTGCAATATTTCCATTGAATATTCCTTGAATTTATGTTAACATACTCTATGTTGTTACTAAATTCAAGGAGTTTTTATGTTGAAAAAGAAGTTTTTATCGCTGATTATTTCGTTTTTACTTATAATATCTGTTTTTTCTATTCCTGCAAATGCGTGGGTACAGTTCACTTCCCCCAGCCAAGTTAAAGGAAGTGATTATACAGATAATCCCGCCTTTGCAAAGGCACTCGACGATTTATTTGCAGGTGACATTGACCTTTACAGCGATTCCGCTCGCAAAAAAGAGGTTTCTATGCCGCTGGGTTTTAGACTTTCTATGAGTAAGCAGTACTATATGTACAGCACCTCAAAAAACACCTCTACTTACGGATGGACCTGTTTCATATACTCTAACGGCGCTTTTAACAAACTTTTCGGTGAATACGTTCACAGAGGAACCGGACTTAAAAACTGTTACATAGCAGTAGGAAAAGGCGCTTCCAAAATGACATACAGCCTGCTTCAAAACGCAAATATTCGAGCCGGTGCTTATATACGCACTTCTCCTAAGTCCGATGGTTCTTACTATGGTGAAGACGGACATTCTATGATAATTTTGGGTTATGACGACAAATACATTACATATCTTGAAGGCAACGGCGACGGCAAAGGCTTAGTCAGAGTTACTAAGCGTACATATTCTGAATTTAACTCTGCGCAGCTTACAGGCAGAGGCAGAAAGATAACCCATATAGTTCAGCCTACAGAAGAATGGTTTAATACCCTTTACCCAAACGGTCCCGAAGCTTATAACTACACAATTTCTTATGATGCAAACGGCGGTACCGGTGAAGAAACAGGTTTTACAGTTCCATACAATACCGAATTTTCACTTAACGGCGAAAATTTTGACCACTATAACTATGATTTCTACGGTTTTAATTTAAAACGTAATACCGATGGCAAATGGCTTTGTGAAAACGGTTGGTCGGATGATAAGGATATAAGCTCATCTAATCCTCACACTGTTATAAGCAGCGGTCAAAAAATCAAATTCGACGAAAGCTTTATAACCGAGACCTTATCTGATATTTCCTATACTGCATATGCTGTATGGCAGCCTACCCCTTATGAAGAATGTTCAAGCTTAAAGCTTATAAGCACTAAAAACGAAAGAGCAAGTTATCCGTTAAACAGTACTGTATCCTTTGCAGGAAGCGTAGTTGAGTTCACCTTTAAATCAGGCCAAACTACCCGTGTAACCGTATCAAATACCTGCAGCAGTACACAAAGTCAAACATTTCGTTTCAATAAACAAAACTACAGTTTTTATATTGACAGCGCTGTAACCAGCGAGGGCGCCAACGAATGCTTCATAAGACTGGATTCATATAAAGGCGCATTTGCAACCGTAGAAGGCTCAAAATCCATATCCTCTACCGCTCTTTCCGGTAATCCTTCTGCTATTTGGGGAGAAAACGCACAGATTACTCTGAATTATTCCGATGAAACAAAGGAGACCGTAAAAGCAGTTAGCTTCACCGCCCATACCGAAGGCGAATTAATAACAGGACGTATGTTAACCGACGGTAATTTTTATATAGATTGGAGCTATAGCGTAACTGACGGAGAAGCACCTGCCGTATCTTATCAGGGCGGCACGTCCCTCCCGCTAACATACGGCGACATAAATATGGACGGAAAAATTTCCACAACTGACTTAGCTTCTCTTAAACTATTTCTTACCCGCGAATCTTCCGATTTTTATAAAGCATTTTTAACCTGTGATATAAACAGGGACGGAAATATAAGCACTCTTGACCTTGCTAAAATAAAACTCTATCTAGCAGGAATTTAAAAACAAAACGGCATTGTATTCTTAAAAGTACAATGCCGTTTTTTGCATTGTAAACAAATCTGTAATTTTTCGTTTTTAAATTGTAACTAAAAAATACAAAATCGTAACTTGACAATCCGCTTTTGTTATGATATAATATGCGTACGGCTTTGTGTGCCTATTTATTTCAAAGGTTTTGCGCTTGATAGCGCTTACATATTTCGGAGGTCAGTTATGAAGAAAATTTTGTCCGTGGTCTTGGCAATAATGCTTGCTGTTGCAATCATTCCCGCTTTTTCCGTTCAAGTCCACGCCGCAGACTATAAAATAGAAAAAGCTATCGAATGGGCTATTGCTACCGCTAACGACGACACCCACGGCTACAGTATGTCCAGCCGAAACGGTCCTAACTACGACTGTTCTTCTTTTGTTAGTTATGCATTCAAAAATGCAGGATTTGCCATCAAGGGCGTTCCTAATTCAAGTTCTATGATTTCCACCTTCTCAAAGGTTGGCTTTAAATCCTATAAAAAAGGCTCTGTTACTCCTCGCCGCGGTGATATTTACGTTCAGCCCGGCAGCCATGTTGAGCTTTATCTCGGCGACGGCTATTGCGCAGGCGCTCACGAAAATACCGACGGCAAAAGCGGTGACTCAAAGGGCGATGAAATTGACATCAGACCTTTAAGCAAATGTTCTTGGTGCCGAAATCAAAAATACACCTATATTTTAAGATACGAAGGTCCCGAAACCTATACCTATTCCTTTGCTTACAACACTTTAAGCGGTAACGAAAACGAAAACAGCTTTACCGCAGAGTACGGCAAAGAGTTCACCATTGATTATACCGTAACAAAATCAGGTTATTCTCTTGCAGGTTGGAACGTTCAGCGCGGACGCGATAATGCTTGGCTAACCCCTGAGGGATGGCTTACTGAGGAACAGATTTATCAAAAAGCCACCGCTAAAACAGCCTATCTTAACAAAACAACCCTTACCTTCGGTGAAGACTGGACTTCTTCCTACAACTGTGACACACAGTTCACCCTTTATGCCGTTTGGACACCCGACAAATACACTTTGAGTTTTGATGCTAACGGCGGCGCTAACGCTCCCGCCAGTCAAACAAAAATCCACGGCTGTGATTTAATCTTAAACGAAGGCTCCCCCTCTCGTTCGGGATACACCTTTTTAGGTTGGGCAGAGTCTCCGAACGCTACTATCCCCACCCATCTTCCCGGCGCATCCTTCTATTCAAATGCAACGACTACTCTTTACGCCGTATGGGAACAGGTAAAAGTGGACAGCAGTATTTTTAATAAAGAAACCTTAAATACAACCACTCTTGCATCATTCAAGCTTTTGTTATCAGGCGGAGCAACTTCCGATAGCGACATCATCGTTGCTGCTGATTACAACAGCGACGGACTTGTAGATACTACTGATCTTGCAACCTTAAAGCTTCATCTTGCAGGAATACAGACCATAAACTAAATTTTTATATAAAAGCACACGGTGAAAACCAAAAGTTTTCACCGTGTTTTTTATTTACCCATATAATCTCTGTCAACAGTTATTACGCAAACAAAGGTAGGGTTAATCTCCTGTGCCAAAGCGCTTATCTTTTCTTTAAACTCCTTCTCACTCATTTTAAGAGCGCTTGGAAACACTGCATCAAAAATAAGATTTGTTCTCTCATTTCCGAAAGGAGTCATACGAAAATCATGAATGGTTACGTTTTGGTCAATAAATTTAACCTTTTCGCCAAGCAGTTTTCTTATTGAGTTAACCTCTTCGTTATCAATATCAATAGGATCGCTGTGGATTGTAAGCAAAACCCCTAATTTTTCTTCTACCAATTTTTCGCACAAATCAACCTGTTCGTGACAATGGACAATGTCTATATTTTGAGACACCTCTACGTGTACCGAAGCAAGACATCTGCCGGGGCCGTAATTATGAACTATAAGGTCGTGAATAGCAGAAAAATCCGAGAAGGAAAGTATTGTTTTTTCAAGCTCGTTTACAAGGGATTCTTCGGGAGGCTGACCAAGTAGCTTATCTACCGTTTCTTTTGCCGCGCCAATGCCCGAATAGATTATAAAGAGACCTACCAAAACGCCCATTATAGCATCAAGGTTTATGTAGGCAGGTACAAAACGTGAACAAATCGCCGATAATATAATCACCACAGTGGCAATCGCGTCATTCCTGCTATCCTGTGCCGTAGCAAAAAGAGTGTCTGAGGAAAGAATTTTGCCCAGTTTTTTATTAAACAGGAACAGCCATAGCTTTATAATCACCGAAATGCCCAACACTATGTAAACCATTAGGGGATATTGGGGGGCGGTATCCTTTGCAATTAAAGACTCTACCGAACTTTTAATAAGCTCAAAGCCCACAAGCAGAATAAGCATTGCTACAATAAAAGCAGAAAGATATTCCATTCTGCCGTGACCAAAGGGATGGTCTTTATCGGCAGGCTTAGCCGCCATTTTAAAGCCAACCATAGTAACAACCGAAGAGCCCATATCCGAAAGGTTATTAAGACCGTCAGCCATTACCGAAATACTGCCTATTATAAGTCCGACAGCTATTTTAAAAAGGCTTAAAAGGAAATTACAGACAATTCCGACCATTCCCGAAAGAAAGCCGTAGGCGCTTCGTACCTTTACATCACCGATATTCTCATTATTCTTAACAAAAAGTTTAAGCAGAAGCTTTGTCATATTTTACTTCCCTTGCTTCCCTTTGTTCCGCCCAGATTTACCCCTGCAAGTATGTTGGTATCAATTGTAAAGGTTAAATCTTCCTTCTTTCTCTGTCTTCTGAAAGCAAGAGAAATCATACGGTCAAGAAGCTCCTTATAGGGCACTCCTGCAGGCTCCCATAAATAGAAGGAAAGGGATCCTGGGATAGTATTTATTTCGTTTGCAAAAACGGTATCGGTATCGGTATCTATCATAAAGTCAATTCTTACCACACCGCAGCAACCCAGCGCCTTAAATATCTTACAGGCAAGTTCTTTTATTTCCTGTGCGCGTTTTTCATCAAGGTCAGCAGGAACCTTACGCGAAAGAGAAGCCATACCCTTACTGCCGCCCGTCTTTTTACCGCCTGATGTATATTTATCCTCGTAGGAAAGGATTTCGTCGGTCATAAAGGGCTCTTCACAAACCGATGCAATACATTCGTCGCTGTCCCCTAAAACCGAGCAGTTTATTTCTCTAAGTCCGGTAACCGCCTTTTCAACAAGCACCTTGTCTGCAAAGGAAACAGCCAAATCAACGGCATCAATAAGAGCGGTTTTATCGTTTGCCTTCTTAATACCAACACTTGAGCCTAAATTTACAGGCTTTACAATAGCGGGCAAACCGATTTTTTCGATAATTTCATCAGCCATTTTTTCTTTATCTTCGGCATACTCTCTTGCATAGAAGGTTATACAGTCAAGAACGGGAAGATTAAAGCGTTTAAGCACATCCTTAAAAACAGCCTTATCCATACCTACAGCGCTTGAAACTATGTCACAGCCAACGTAAGGAAGACCGAGAAACTCAAAATAGCCCTGCATAGTACCGTCTTCACAGTTAGTTCCGTGAACTATGGGGAAAGCAACGTCTATAACTACTTCTTTATTTTTGGCAAAAAGTCCTTTCTTCTCAGCACCCATTACCACCTTGCCGTTCTTTCGCTGAAAAGTAACGCTTGTGCATTTTTCCAGAAGACTGGGAATATCCTTAAAGTTTTCAATTTCGAAGAGAGCGTCTCCCGTTACCATTTCGCCTTCCTTGGTTACGTAAACGGGATAAATTTCATACTTTTCTCTATCCATACTTGCCATAGCCTGAACAGCCGAAATAATAGATACCTCATGTTCAACGCTCTCGCAACCGAAAAAAACCGCAACATTGATTTTCATAATTTCTCCTCCTACTAAAGATAATTATCAGGCAAATCGTTTTCAATAAGAACCGCCGTATTACTGTCAGCAAGTTCTAAATATATATTATAAGCCGCGCTAAAGCTTTCTGCAACAAAAAGCTTTTCGGGGTTAAAGCCGCTTTTTAAGATACCTTCCTTTATAGGCTTACTTCTGTCAATACCCACAAGGATTATATAGTCAGCGCTTTCCCCTGCCACTTCGCCCAGACGGAAGTTGTGCTTATATTCCTCTTCGCCAAGCTCCACAAGTCCGGGTGTAATAAGCACCCTCTTCATAGGAGCAAAACGTGAAAGCACTCTGCAGGCTTCAAGACAGCCTACGGGGTTAGAATTATATGCATCGTCAATAAGGGTAGAGCCCTTTGCATAGCGCTTAATTTCAAGTCTGTGCTCAGGAGCAGAAAGTCGCGATACCGCGAATTTTATCTGCTGTGCGCTTACACCGAAGCTGTGCGCTACAGCCGCCGCTCCCACAATATTAAGAACGTTATGACTGCCCAAAAGCTTGGTGGTAATTTTAACCGTCTCTCCCGCAAGATGCAAATCGAAGGTTTCTCCCTGAGCAGTATATTCAATGTTATCGGCATAGTAGGAATAGGAAGAATCGGTACCGTAAAGAATAACGTCCATACCGTTTATTCTCGATTTAATCTCTTCACTGTCTCCGCAGGTAAATACCTTGCCGTTTTTAAGTTTAGCGCTGTCATACAGTTCAAATTTAGTTTTAAACACATTATCTACACTGCCGAAGGTATCAAGATGCTGAGGGCCTACGGTGGTAATAAGAGCGCAAGAGGGAGAAACAAGGTCGCAAAGCTCCTTTATATCGCCCGTTTTTTTGGCGCCCATTTCACAAACAAAAATCTCGGTTTGTGGCTTTAAGTATTCTCTTATACTTCTTACTACACCCAAGGTGGTATTAAAGTTTTTAGGGGTGGTAAATACTTCAAATTTTTCTTTCAGCATAGCGGTTAAAATCGTTTTACTGCTTGTTTTACCGAAAGAGCCCGTAATTCCTATAACCTTCAGTTTTCCGCCAAAGGAATTAAGTATCCTTTTAGCATCGTTTATATAATGCTTTGTAATAAGTTTTTCAACGGGATACATAAGCGCCCAAGTAAGCAGTACGCTCAGATATGGGAAAACCGCCAAAAGCACGTTAAGACTTAAAAGCCAATAAGAATTATCTTTAAGCAAAATATACTGCAAAGCGGCAATTATTAACCCCAGCGCCAAAAGGGTGGCGTACATTCTTTTTACCCTCATTGTAAACTTCAGAGGAATAACAGATTTTTTCTGAACAGATGCGCTTTTAATAATGGAAACTACAGCGAAGATAAGTAATAGTCCTGCTACCACCAAAATTCCGCCTAAACCTATTATAACAGCATAAAGAATGTAAAAAAGCGCCCTTAAAATGAATTTTCCTTTCTCATTTCCTTTAAGCCACGGAAGATAGCGGGAAGGAAAATAAGAATTTTGCTGAAACATCTGCATCTGTCTTGTCATATTAAAAACTGCAGATAAAAGCGCTAAAAGTGAGCAAAAAGCATAGAAAAATCTAATATTAAATATAAATTCAACTACTTTTTCCATTTATATCACCCGATTTTCAAAAAGCTTTTTAAAATTGCGGCAGTCTGCACCGCGTTATCAAGGAAGGAAAAATGTCCCGCGCCCTTTATTACGCAAAGTCCCGAATCACGAATAAGCGATTCAATTATTTTTGCATCCCTTAGGGGAGTGTCGGTATCATTTTCGCCCCATATAAGCAACGTAGGACAGTTAAAATTAGGTAAAAGGTGCCTTAAATCCGTATTAACAACGTTCACCATAGTTTTTCTCAGTACCTCGGGAGCAGATTTATAGTCGCTGCTTCCGAAATGATTTCTCGCCTTTTCGAGAAGCTTTCCCGAAAATTTCTTTATAACGGGAAGGGTAAGCACCCTTTTAATAAATTTAAAGGTAGCAATACGCATTTTCTTTTTAAAGCTCTTTTTAGGAATAAGTCCCGCGCAGTCGAAAAACACTACCTTAGGCGGATTTATCATTTTTTCGCCCACAAGCTTCATTATAACTCTGCCGCCGTGGGAGTGTCCCATAAGCAAAGGATTATCTAAATTAAGTTTTTCGCAAAGCTTTAAAACAAAATCGCAGTAGTCATCAACCGTCCAAGGCGTTTTCATAGTTTCACTCTGACCGCAACCGGGGAAATCAACGGCAACAACACGGTATTTTGTACTAAGCAGATTTATTATATTATTAAAGGGAACGGTAGAACTGCCCCAGCCGTGAAGCATTAAAACAGGCTCTCCCTCACCCTTTTCAACATAATTTATTCTAAGCGAATCAATAAAAATTTCCATAAGCTGTTCCTTAAAAAATTAATTATTATATAATTATATCATTTATTTTCTAAAAAGAGAAGTGTTTTTTCTAATTAATATCTTCGGTTACTACCGCTCTTGCAAGGGAAGAGTTATTATAGCGTTTATCAAAGGTAACTTCCTTTATAACCTCTAAAAACTCGGGTACTAAAAATTCCTGCTCCTCATTTTCAAGTTCTATTTCCAAAAAGGCTCTGTCATTCCAAAAAGGGAAAACGTCAATTTCCAAAACAAGACTTTCTAAAGGAAAAGCATAACGAATTTTCTTTATGGTGGTTGTGCCCTCTGCCTTGTTTTGAAGGTCCTTTATATATTCTTCTTCACTTATTTGCCATTCTTTTTCTTCCCGTTTTATATCACTAATATGCTTTTTAAGGGTTTTTATAAAGGAAATATTTCCCTTTTCTTCTATTTTCCTTACTCTAGCGCCGCCCTTTAAATAGGTTTGCTCCATTTTAAGCACCCTGCACAAAGGATTTTTTAAAAGGAAATTTACATCGGGATATTTTATTAAAAATTTACGTTCAATTTCAAAGCCGTTTAAATTCATATTCGCTCCAAAGAAATCGGGCGGTTTAACCGCCCGTTATTTTACACTACGCCTAAAAGCAATGCCCAAGCAAGACCGTAATAGATAACAACTGCAACAAGGTCGTTTACGGTTGTAATAAGAGGGCCTGACGCAACTGCAGGGTCAATGCCTATCTTTTTAAAGGCAAGGGGAATAAAGGTCCCCATAAAGCCCGAAACGGTCATAGCAATACACATTGCAAGACCTACGCAGCCGCTGGTCATAAACGCCTGTGTAAAGGAACAATCTTTAAAGAAATAGATATAAAGACCGATAAAGCAGGCCGATAAAACGCCTACAATAACACCGTTTAAAAGTCCTATTCTAAGCTCCCTCATAACCTTTTTGACGTTTTCCTTAAAATCGGGAGTCTCGCCGGTAAGGGTACTTATAGTAACCGCAAGAGACTGCGTTCCCACGTTACCTGCCATACCCAGAATAAGCGACTGAAAGGCAACTATCAGTGCCAGTTCCTTTATAACTCCCTCAAAAAGCGATGCTACAGCAGAAACCGCCATACCCAAAACGAGAAGCACTATAAGCCACGGAATACGCTTTTTGACACTCTTTAAAAGAGGTTCTTTCTCATCTTCCTCGCCGCTAAGACCTGCAAGCTTTGCATAGTCCTCTCCGCTTTCACTTTCAACTATATCAACTATATCCTGCGAGGTAATAACACCGATAAGGCTTTTGTTTTCGGGAGAAAGTACGGGGATAGAGTCCTCGGAATATTCCTTTAACTGTTCAATTGTTTGGGAAATGCTTTCATTTGCATAAACGTAAGGGTAAGAGGTAACGATTAAATCCTCAAGCTGAGCATTCTGACGGGCAATAATAAGATCCTTTAAATCAATTGCGCCGTAAAAACGGTTTTCCTTATCAACGGTATAAATGGTGCTGATATTATCGTTATCTGCCGCCTGAGTTATAAGCTGACGCATAGCCTGTTTTATAGTAATATCCGCAGAAATAACTATAAAATTAGTGGACATAATGCTACCGAACTCATCCTCGTCATAGGAATCAATAAGCTCAATTTCTTCCTTTATTTCAGGATCGAGAAGTTCGATAATTTCCTGACGTTTTTCCTCTTCAAGTTCATCAAGAATTTCCACCGCTTCGTCGGCATCCATACTTTCAATAATGTCTGCCGCTTCATCGTTTTCAAGCTCTTCGATATAAGTATCAACGTCATCAAGGTACGGGAAAATATCCGATACCGCTTCGGTGCCAAGAATATCGTAAAGCTTATCACGTTCTTCTTTGGTTAAAAATTCAAAAGCCTGCGCGATATCGTTATCGTGATAATCTTCAAGACTTTCGCTTATTTGTTCTGCACTCAAACCGCTTCTGATTATGCCGAGTATGTCTTCGGTATAATCGCGGTTTTCAAAAACCGCTTCCTCTTCGGGAAGGAGTATTTCGTTTCTTTCTTCCATAAATGCCTCCGTTTTTCGCGGCGGCAATTATAAAGCTAACTGCGTGCCGCTTATATTTACTTTTCTACTTCGGGGATTCGCGACTGCGTCCACGCAGCTCACCTCTCTTTAAGACAATATATAGTTTATTATAACACTATATATAATATTTTGCAATATTTCTATTTAGTGTTTTACAAAATTTTGTTTTTATGTTAGAATAGGTTAGTAAAAGCATAGAAGGAAGTGAGAAAATGGATAAAAACCTATCTTTGATGGAAGTTCTTGCCCCTGTGGGAAACGAAGAAATGTTAATTTCTGCAGTAAGAGCAGGTGCCGATGCGGTTTATCTTGGCGCAAAGGATTTTAACGCAAGAAGAAATGCCGATAATTTCGATATGTTAGCACTCAAAAAAGCCATAGATTACTGTCATATCCGCTCTGTCAAGGTTTATCTCACCCTTAATATTCTTATAAGCGACAACGAAATTGAAAATGCATATAATTTAGCAAAGGAAGCCTATTTACTCGGTATTGACGGCGTTATTATTGCCGATTTGGGACTTATAAGGCTTTTACATTCCTCCCTTCCCGATTTACCATTACACGCATCTACCCAGATGACCGTTTACCATAAGGACAGCCTTAAGGTGCTTAAAGAACTGGGCATCACAAGGGTTGTTGCCGCAAGAGAAATGAGCAAAAAAGAGCTTTCATCACTTTGTGAAGAAGGCAAAAAGCTTGGTATTGAAATAGAGGTTTTCGTCCACGGCGCACTTTGTATGTGTCTTTCGGGACAATGTCTTATGTCTGCCGTTTTGGGTGGGCGAAGCGGCAACCGCGGACTTTGCGCAGGGCCCTGCAGACTGCCCTTTAAAGACGATTTCGGTTTTGATAACGTGCTAAGCCTTAAGGATTTATCCCTTCTCGACTATGTAAACGAGCTTAAAGAAATGGGAGTTGCCTCTTTAAAAATCGAAGGCAGAATGAAGCGAAGCGAATACGTTGCCGCCGCCACAAATGCTTTTAGAACAGCCATTGACTCATACACTCCCGAGGAAATTAAAAAATGTCTTGAAAGCGTATTTAGTCGTTCAGGCTTTACCGACGGTTATTATACCGAAAAATTAGGTCAAAATATGTTTGGTGTTCGCACAAAGGATGACACCGTTTTATCAAAGGACGTCTATCCCCTTCTTCATTCTTTAGTCCGTCACGAAAGACAAAGCGTTCCAGTAAAAATAATGGCAAGGGTTATAGAAAACGAACCCATATTACTAACACTAACCGATGGCGAAAACGAGGTTTCGGTTGCGGGGGATATTCCCGAAAAAGCCATTAACAGACCTTTAAGCGACCAAAGTTTAAAGGAGCAGCTTATTAAATTAGGTTCTACTCCGTATTTTGCGCAGGAATGCGATATCACTCTCGGCGAAGGTCTGACCGCAAGAGCTTCATCCCTTAATGCCCTAAGAAGACAAGCGGTTTTACTCCTTGATGAAAAGCGAAGTCACATTGAAAGATATGCCAATGCTTTTTCTCCAAAAAAGCCTTTAGCGAAAGAAAAAGCCTCTCCGAAATTCTGGATAAGGGTAGAAAAAGCAGAACTTTTGCCCCAAAATCTTAATGGAGTCGGCGCGGTTATTTTGCCTATTGAAAACGTTGAATCTTTAAATATAAGGGAAGATATTTTAAAAATTGCCGAACTTCCCAAAGCTAATCTTTCGGGCGAAGCCCTTAAAAAACTGCTGAGTAGCGCCAAAGAGCTGGGCTTTAGCCGAGCATTAGTACAAAACACCGCTCAAATAAGCGCCGTAAAGGAAGCAGGTCTTAGTCTGGTTGCAGGATACGGGCTTAATATTTATTCTTCCTATTCCTGTCTTATGGCAGAGGAAATGGGATTTTCTGAAATAATACTGTCTGTAGAAATGACAAACAGTATGATAAATTCCATAAGCTCTACTGTGCCTACGGTATTTTTCGCCTATGGCAGACTGCCCCTTATGGTGACAAAAAACTGTCCCGTATCTTTTTCGGGCTGTAAAAACTGCAACAAAGACAGAAAAATCACCGACAGAAAGGGCGTATCCTTTCCTGTGCGATGCCGATTTTCTTACAGCGAAATTTACGGTGACCGCCCCGTATGGCTTTCTGATAAATTAAATTCCGTCAACTGTGACGCTCTTTTATATTTTACTGATGAGTCAAAAGAACGTACCGAAAGGGTGCTTAATATGTACCGCAAAGGAACGGAGAGTGACACCTCCTTTACAAGAGGAATGTTCATAAAAGGCGTTGAATAAAACAATCATCCCCTACATATCTTAAAGATGAGGGGATGATTTTTTTGAAAATAAATTATAAAAAACTAATAGTATGTATTGCTATACCGCTTATTGTAGGAGGACTTTCCGCCCTTTTTACAATGAAATCAATGGAGGATTTTAAGGCTCTTAACAAGCCTCCTCTTTCTCCGCCCGGTTGGCTTTTCCCTGTTGTATGGACAGTTCTTTATATCCTTATGGGAATTGCCTCTTATCTTGTGCACACATCAAATAAGCCAGCAAGAAGCAAAACCGCCCTTACGGTTTACGGCATACAGCTAGCCTTTAACTTTTTGTGGTCAATAATCTTCTTTTCGGTAAAGGCTTATCTTTTTGCGTTTATTTGGCTTATCGTACTTCTAGCACTAATAATTATAAACGCTGTTTTATTCTATAGAATAGATAAAAGAGCAGGTTATCTTTTAATACCCTATATTTTATGGGTAACCTTTGCAGGCTATCTTAATTTTGCGATATATCTGTTAAATTAATTTTCTTCCGGTTTTCTTACAAAGGGTTTTACCAGAGAATAACCTATACCGGCGAGTACAACAGCTATAAAGATAACTATAAAGACTATAACCGTTCTGTTAAGATATAACCCACTCTTTATAACCGTTATTGCCGCCATACGTAAAACAAAGGCAATAAATGACCAATACCCAGCATCTTCACAGCACTTTGTTCTGTAGATTATAAATGCAACAGCGGTTTCCAGCGCAAATAAGCCTATAAGCTGAATAAGTAAAAGAAAGCTATAGTAAGAGGTTGTATTTAAAAAGCCGTCAAGACTGCTGCTTAAAATTTCGGGCACCTCATTAAGCTTTCCCGAAATATAAAGACTTCCCGTAATCACACTTAAAACGGCGGTAATGCCGTGGGAGAAAATTGTGCGGACAAAGGCAAAGCCTGCGCCCGTCATAAGTCCCACGCCGTTATCGTCTTTTATTTTTACTATAGCCTTAAACCATATGCCGTATCCTATAAAAACACATACCGTTTCAAGAAATACGTTTATGATAATAAGCCATAAATCGCTTTTCACCTTTTCGTATAGAGGTGTCATAAATTCAACACAGGTAGCAACTACCGCGTAAATGAGGCAATAAAATATAAGAAATACTGCCGCGCCGTCAAAAGCATTTCTAAGCTTTGCGCCAAATTTATTTTTGATATAATATATTGCCCCTACGGGAACAATAATGGCTGCTATAGCCTCTAAAATATTAAAAATCAGATTAACTATCATCATTTTTTCCTCCGTTTTTTAACACTATTATACTACATTTTTATGCATATTTACTTTCTATACCGAAATATTCTTCTAAACAAAGACCGCTTTCTTTAATTTTTCTTGCATATTCTTTGCCGACGTAACGCACGTGCCACGGCTCGTGAATATATCCCGTAATATGCTCTTTGCCTTTGGGGTATCGGATTATAAAACCGTAGTCCCAGCAGTTTTCTTCCAGCCACTCTCCTACCTTTTTATAGGTAGTTTGATAGGCGGCGGAGCTTGCTTTATTTACATCAATAGCAAGTCCTGTCTGGTGCTCGGAATATCCCGGTCGGGCAGAATAGGTATCTGCATTTAAAACGCCGTCGCTTTTACAGTAATTGTCATATAAGGTCTTTTGGGTACCGTAACTTCTGTAACCCGAAGAAATCCAGATGCTAATACCGTCTTCTTTCGCCCCTTTTTTCATTTCATCGAAGGCTTTTTGACATTCATCCACAATTTTTTCGGGGGCGTAATCTTGAGGAAGTCCATAGGTTTTGTTAACTACTAAGATACCGTCAATATAGGTAACCCCTGCTTTTTCTTCAATTATATAGCCGTTTTTAGTAAAATTTAGCATAGGAATTATTTCCTCGTTCCCCGCAAGTTTAAGTTTTAAAATCGAAAGATCGAGAGTGTTAACAGCATTATCGCTATTAAAATCACAGCCAATGATTGTTTCATTTATTCCCGCAAGAAATAATTTTAGCTGTGCAAGAAGAGTGGTGTCAATCGCGGGCGAAGCTTCATCTGTTTCCGCTTTTAAAGGGAAAGAAAAAAGACTAAGACTTAATATGAGCGCCAAAACGACGCTTAATAACCTTTTCATCAGCTTTCTCTCCTTTCAAAACGATTTATAACAGTTATTATAGTATATGTGTTTTCTTTTTTCAAGGTTTTTCTTGACAAATCCGGTTTATATCTGTATAATAGATAGGCTATTGGTGGTATTATGCCCCTATAGCTCCTTGCCGAGATAACTCTCGGACGAAGTCCATAAGGAGGTGCAACACGATGACTAACAAGTATGAGGCTGCTATGATTTTTTCCGTAGCAAACGGCGATGAAGCTACCAAAGCTTTGGTAGAAAAGTTCAATGCCCTGATAGCTGAAAACGGTACCATCGAAGACGTTGCTGATTGGGGTAAGCGCAGACTTGCTTATCTTATCAACGACGAAGCTGAAGGTTACTACGTTTTCACAACCTTTACAGCAGAGCCCAGTTTCCCTGCTGAATTAGAACGTGTAGCCGGTATTACCGACGGCGTTCTTCGTGCAATGGTTATTAAAAAGTAATTAAGAGAGGATGCGTTTAAATGTTTAATCTTGTTGTTCTTACTGGTCGCCTTACTGCTGACCCCGAACTCAAAACCACACCCAGCGGTGTGTCTGTAACCACCTTCTCTATCGCGGTTTCCCGTCGCTATAAGGCAGGAGAAGAAACTCAGGCAGATTTTATTAATATCGTTGCTTGGAGACAGACCGCAGAATTCATTACCAAATACTTTAAAAAAGGCAGTATGATCGGTATCGAAGGTTCTATTCAGACCCGTCGTTATACCGATAAAGAAGGAAAGAACCGCACTGTATTCGAAGTTATTGCAAATAACGCTCAGTTCGTTGAAAGCAAACGCGATTCTGCTACAGGCGATGCTCCCGTTTCCTTCTCCAACGCTTCTGTAAACGAATTTACAGAGGTTCCCGGTGAATCTGACGAAGATTTACCATTCTAATTAAAATTTAGGAGGTCTTTATAATGGATAAAATGGAAAGACCTGCACATAGAAAAGCCAGAAAAAAGGTTTGTCATTTTTGTGCAGACCGCGTAGAAGAAATTGATTACAAGGATATTGCTCGTCTTCGTAAGTTCATTTCCGAACGCGCTAAGATTCTTCCCCGCCGTGCAACCGGTACCTGCGCTGCTCATCAGCGTAAACTCACCATCGCTATCAAGCGCGCACGTCAGGTAGCTATTCTTCCTTACGTTAACGACTAAGAAGAAATATTTTATAAAGCAAAAACACTCTGCGATATGCAGAGTGTTTTTTATTGTTGTGAACAGAAAATTACAGAGAATTCATATAGCTTTTTAAATACATTTCAAGCACACTGGCACAGTATTGACGCTCGTCACAAACCATATCAATTATTCTTTCCGACTGCTTAACACATTCTCTAAACTTTTCTTTTAGTTTAATTAAAGTATCCTCGTCTTTTTCGTATGCGGCAATGTAAATATCTGCCAGAATATCTGTAAGTATTGCATGAACGCTCAAGTATTGCCAATCCTTTGACGTTTCTTTATAACGCTCAATATATTCTTTAGAAAATTCCTTAACAGTTGCCTTAACATTATTCAAACGAGCTACAATGGTTTCCTTTTGTTGTCTAAGAGCTCTTAAACTGAAAAGTTCTGAAATTTCTGCAAGATATTCGCTAACCACCGCTGCTTCACTTCCGAAAGCAGCAGAGAAATATTCATCCTTTACTTCTTCAAAGCTGCTTTCTTTGTTCCATAGAGCAACCGCCATACAGTATTGAGGAAGTCCTGTAGGAAAGGCAGAACGAAGAAGTTGACAGCTCATCATACCGTCAAGTCCGATTCGATCCAGCGAAGTCATATCCTTATGCAAAAGCTTTGCTACGTCATAGTAGCCGGGATCTGAATGATGGTGCCACATCAGATGATAGTCAAAAACAAAAGCATCATCACTCTTATAATTTTTCTGCCACTCTTTAAGATAAGAAACATTCAGCGCATCCTTATGGCGCGGAAAGGGCTTGTTGCGCTCATAAGTCGGTAGCGCCGGAAGATTATTAAGATCAACTTCACCATAACTCTGCGCATACCAACGATTTATCGGCGCGAACATAAGTGTAAATCTATCGGGATTTTTTATAGTTTCCACTAAAGGCGGGAACAAAAGATCCACGTATATAAGAAAAACAATTTTTGTATCAACGCCTTTTGCCGAAAGCTTCTCGTCAAGCAGATTCAGCATATCTATATAATAGTCGGAAGGTCTTTTTTTAACACACTCACTACATTCGCAATGGTTAAGCGCATCGTCTGCCAACCAGAAATGCAAATAATCTACGTTGGGATGATTTTTACAATATTCCACAATACTGTCAGTAATTTTTTCTTGCACGTAAGGGTTAGAATAACAAAGCTGGGTGTTTTTTGGCTTTTTGCCGTAAAACTCTCGTTTTCCGTTTATTAAAGCAAGAATACTTTGAGTCTCCTCATCAATTTCGCCTTCAAAATCTTCCCAACCCGAGTCGTCTATTCCGAAAGGCTTACAGTTCCAACCGTGACCTACCGCATGATAAATAAGTCCTCTGATTTCCATTTCATCTAAAAGAGAGGCTACCATTGCATCAATTTCATCGTTTGTGAGTTCGTTTTCAAAATCGCGGTCATCGGGGTTTTTATAGAACTTTTCATAATATTTTCTAAAAAAGGTTCCGGGAGTAGAAAACTGTGTAAAAAAGGAACTCATTCCTACTTTTGGAAGCCAGTCAATAGTATTAAAAACATGTTCACAGCTTACCGCGCCCTCAATACAAATGCCTCGGTGATTATAAGCGGGGGTTTCTTCCACTTTTGCCTTTAGGTCAGCATAGTCAAGTGTACGCTTTGGAATTTTTTCTCCATCTTTTCCGGGATAGAGAAAACGGCAGCCCATTTCCTTCATAAAACGATAAGCCGCTATAAGAACGCTTCGCTCATTTGCGCCGCTGATTACACCTGCGCCGTTTTCCACCTTAATATAAATGCTGTCATTCTTTTGGGATGCTTCAACGCTTCCGTCAAGCCCTACCCACAAGGCATTTTTAACCGCCAAATCTTTTTCTTTGTATTTTCTTATATCCAAAGAAACAGAGTTATCCATAGCCTTAATAAGTCGCGCAATTTCTCTTACGGCAAATTTTACCGTTATATTATCTCCTATTTGGGCTAAAACAAGTCGCATAGATTTTCCTCCTTAAATCATTCGAATATAAATAATGCTGTCTCAAACGGTTTTAAATGCAAAGACACAGTTTTATCTGTTCCGCACTCGGTTGTGCCATACTTTTTCCAAGTTCTTTCTTTGTCAAAGCAAAGCGTTCCCGAAAATTCTTTATCACTTGCAATAACTGCCAGAAAACGATTGTCACCGTGCAGAGTGTAATCTGCATCACAGTAAATATGACAGCCCGCATTTCTAACAACTTCCCTTAGTTTTTCAATAGGGAGCTTCGGAATAGTATTCATAATAAAGGTTCTTCCGTCTTCTTTCCTCTCGGCAAAGGAACCCTGGTTTGTTTCGAATAAAACGTTATTAGTAATCTTAACGCTGGGGAAGGAGCCCTCAGACTTTTCCTTATTGTCACATAGAGAAAAGCCTGTTACATTCTTTGTGTTTTCAAAGGAGAAGTTGCCGTCTGCACAACAGCCTGCCATATACTGAAACATAATTGTGGCGTCTGTTCGTTCTTTAACGAAATTAAGTGTATCCTGATTTAAGCGGAAATCATAAGAGAAAATAACCAGCTTATAACGGCTTAAATCAATATTTTTAATATCGGCTGTTCTGTAAATATCTACAAGGACACCGCTACGCTTTAAATTGCATATTAAATCTGCCGCAAAAGCGCTTACGGACCAGCCGACACTCGATATACCTGTTGACATATCATCAGCCAGTACAAGCACGTCGCTTATACTTTCATAAGGCTTAGCCTTTATCAAACGGTTTATATCGTCCAGTTCGCTTACCAAATCCATCATTTCTTCGCTTCGGTACCAGCCGCCGCCCAGATCCATAAGCCAAAATCCCGAATTGTGAGAAAGATTTTTTGAAAGCTCGCGAATAAGAACGTTTCTTGTCTGAAGCATATTTTCTGATTTCCACTCTTTAGGTGTATCAGGTGCGGCAAGATGTGTACGCACGTCACATTCGTCAAGCCATACCTTACTTAGATTCACCGACTGAGAAATGCTATGTTCACCGCCGCTGTCTCCCGGAGCGCAACGGTTATACAGCTTGGGAGCGGCAAAAAAGTCCACGTAGGGAGAATCAAGAAGCCTTTGCATATGGGTATGTCCCGTATAGCCGCTTTCCGCAATTCCCATAAAATAGCCGTAGAAAACACCTGTTAATTTTGTGGGGGCAAATTCCTTTGCCGCCTTGCACAAAAACTCAATGGATTTAGAGTTTTCTTCGCCCATAAATTCATCATAATAACGGGAAATAGGATCGTTTTCGCGCATATATTCACTGGCCGTTGCCCTTTTACAGTAACGCTCCTCGGGGGTGCCCATTTCACCATCTATACCATAACGTTGCTTTAAAAACGCCTTAAATTTTCTTCTGTTGGCAATACCGTAATCACCAAATCTGCGGGATATTCTTCCCCACATAAGAGTTTCGCCCGAGGTACCGTAGGCAAGATGATAACCCAAAATTTTATCACCGTATTTTTCCTCTAAATGAGAAAAAAGTACGCCCATCATTTCCCTTGCATCCTGGAGCCATTTATCCGAAGTAAAGCTTTGGTTAGATATTTTTCCGCCAACGTTAGCTCTGTTGTATTTCGGATTACCCATATACATTCCGTCAGGCGCATCATAGCCCAAGCAGTCGTGTAAAGGAGTATCTACCATTGCGCTGATTTCTTCGGGAGTTCTGGGCCCGTCATAATAGACAAAAACCTCTTCGGGATGTTTCTTAAGCCAATCGTAAGGCGGATCAAGTTTAATTCGGGGAATCAGCAGTACATCTTCGCCAATACTGCATGCAGCATCCATTGTTTTATCGGTGGTGGTGAAATTATATACACCGTCCCCTACCCAGCCTGATTCCAAAATAAAACTATGTATTTTCACGCCGCGATTATAAAACAGCTTATGGTCCTCTACCTCGGAAAAGGTATCGTTGCCGATAACGGGGTTGCCGTTTTCATCAAGGGCTTTAAAGCCGATACCAATTCCCATACGTGACCAGAATATAGTTTCATTTCTTAAAATACTTCTGTCCATAATTTTATACCTTTAGTTTTCGGTAGAAACAACGTAAATCATATTTCTAAGGTCGTTACTAAGCCAAGACCATCTTCCTTTAATATCGTTTGATGCACTATTTAGAGAGTGTAAAATTTCAAGAACCTCACTAAAATAGCCTTCAAGCAATTTGAGTTTTTGCTCATTTGTATATTCTATTGCTTTATTAAGGAAATCGGGATCATCAGTAAGCTTTTCAAGAGGCTGACGGGAAAGGGGTTTTCTCTTTGCTCTTTCTCCCAGCATCAGCATACGGCCTTTAATATATAAATTACGCCATTTTTCAGCCTTCCCCTGTCCGCCGTAAAGAGCATCAAGGGTATTTGAGTAAAATTTCTCTAAAGATAATTCGGGATTATCATTACCAAGTCCGCAGGCTTCCTCAAAAGCAAGATAGTTAGCTTCATTGGGAGGAGCAATAAAGGAATCTTCTCCGAATATACTAACACCGTTTACGTCATGCTTTCTTGCTTCACTTACCAATTCCCATATAAGCTCTACACCCCAATCGGCAGAGCCCAGTGCAGAATACTGACTGCCTGCGTGAACGCGCAAAATATTATTTTCTTTTGGCGTATAAATGTTTTCTGCCCAATATTCAGTAGCATAGCCGCCTACAGCTCTGTCTGCCGCCCATTGAAGAATAGAATCATCAGGCAAGGCAGAAAGCAATTTTCTGTCCTCATCGGGCATAGACTGCCAGTTGCCGTCAACGGCAGTTTCCTTGGGATAGGTAAAGCCAGAATAGGTTTCACAAAGAACCCAGGCGTCCGGCTTTTTAGATTTTGAAACCTCAACAGCAGCAGTATAGGTATTAACCATATCCTCAACCGAATAATCACGCTTTATGGTTCTGTTTTTTCTGCGCTCTTCGCAAAGCGGACAATGGCAAACGCTGTAGTCACCTACTTCAACCTGAATTCCGTCAACATCAATTTCGTCATAAAGCCAAGCTAACGCTTCCTTAAACCACTCAAGATTTTCAGGTCTTGAAGGACAGGCAAGAATATTCATAGGGCCAAAGGGATAGGGTTTGCCGTTTTCGTCAACAGATGCATATTCGGGATGCTCTGTAAGCCAAGTATTGAGCGAATAGGGGTGGGAACCGAACTTGCGGTCAATTCCCAAAGAGGCTCGGTTGGAGGGGTCATAGAAAACACCGCCGTAACTAAAAGCACTAATACCGGGCATAATCCTGACATTCTTTTCTCTGCCGTATTTTACAAGCTCTTTTAATTGTGCCACACCGTTATCGTGTGCACGAAGGGCTCCCCAAATAACAATTCCGTTAAAATGATGAGCACTTGCATAATCCACCATTCGTTTATAGTCGCCGAGAAAAGCCTCGCGTCTAAAGTTTTTGCCCGAGCAACCCATAATTTTGCTTCCCTTGGATATATCCCAGTTAGAACCTAAGTCCCATGTCCAAAGTACGCGATATTTTGGTATATTCATAGCAGTTCCCTCCTGCAAAAGTATGTAGCTGTCTCTTTTAAAAGAGATCAATAATTAGAATGAATATCCTGCAGGGCTGTAGTAAGCCATATTTGTCTGTCTTACGTCAAGTCTGCCAAAGCAAGCGCATACCGGAACGTTAGAAACAACGTGAATAGCGTACTGTCCGAAAGGAATCTGATACTGTTCTTTTCCAATAGGCTTATCTAAACGTAAACAGGTAGTTCTTTCTGCGTTAAGATCAATTGTGATTTTGTCGTACACAGGCTTATCCTCAAAGATAATTCTTATGCGAATGTGAGCGTCTTTTTTGCCCACATTTGTAATCATAAGCGCCTCGTGTCCCTGAAATTCAGGATTGTCACCGCTTGGCGGCAAATCTCCATCGCAAAATACCCAGTTCTTTTTTCCGTATTTCATTTTAATTTTCTCCTTTGACTTATTTTACGTAGTTGAAAAGTTCTTCTTCAAATTCAGGGCAAAGAGGCTCTGCGCCGTTTTCTGTGATAACGTAGCAGGTTTCCACTCTAAGTCCGTTAAGGGTAGGATGACCAAAGAAGCTTACATCTACATTTACAATCATATTCTTTTCCAGCTTATCATCGCTGTTAGGTCCAAAGAAGGGAGCCTCTGCCTCCATAAGTCCCATTGTATGAGCAAAGGGGCAAACGATATACTTTAAGTAACCGCCTTTTTCGTAAAGAACTCTGCCTGCGGCGTCAACCTGACGGCCTGTATTACCGATTTTAAGCATATTCTTAACGTCACGCATAACCTCAATCATATCAACAAGGCATTTTCTCTGTTCGGGAGTGTATTCGCCGCTAACGGGTACTGTATGACCGAAGGTACCTGCATATCCGTTAATACGTGGCGCAATACCAAGCATAACCATTTCGCCGTCTTCCATAACCTTGTTTGTAGCAGTAGGAACAACTGCATTTGAACGAATACCGCTTCCAACAATAGTCTGATAAGCAAAGCTGTTTGCACCGTTTGCACGGCAAACTGCTTCACCTGCTGCGGCTACCTCGTATTCCTTATTACCTGCCTTAACCTTTTCCATCATTGCTTTGTAGGCTTCATAACAAAGAACTGTTGCCTGACGTGCCTGTTCAACTTCCCAATCGCTCTTTATGTATCTGAATTTGAGATAATCATCTGTAAGATCAACGATTTCACAGCCTGCAAATCCGTTAACAAGATCCTGATGAACAAGATAAGGCATATCGTTTGTACCGATAAGACCAACCTTTTTAACGGGGAATTTTTTGCTGAGTTCAGCAAAAAGCTCTTCAAAACCAATAATTGTTGCAAGGGGATATTCCTCATCCGGCACCATAAATACTTTGAAGCATCTTGTGTCGTGAATAGCAGAAGACTGCTTTGCAAAAGGCTCACTTTCGGGACCGCCCAAAAGCATTGTAGTTCCGTCTCTTCCAACAAGAACAGCGCCCTTTTCGAACTGACCTACCCATCCTGTTAAGTACCAGCCGTTAGCAACGTTTAATTCGTCAAAGTAAATAACGGCAATGTCGGTGTCCTTTTCATTAAGTAAATCCACCACTTTTTGAATTCTTTTTTCTGTTTCCTTTGCGTTGTAGTATGACATTGTTTTTTCCTCCTAATAATTTTTATTTAATCAGGCTTCCCACTCAAATTCATCAAGGGGATACATAGGCCTGATAATTTTTTTAAGATCAAGTTTTTCTATTTCTACACAGCTTGCGCCGTTTGAGAGAGCAAAGATTTCTCTGTCAGCAAAGGGCTTAAGTTCCTGAAACAGATAGCCTAATTTAACAACAACTATTTCGTAGAAAAGTAAATCGGTATTTGCTTCATCAAAATTGCGTTTTTCAATAAACGCACAGCGTTTTTCGGTGAAAACAGCATCAATATTTTCAAAGCTTAAACACAGGCTTCTGCCTATAAGCTCTTTGCCCCAACCAAGAATATTGCCGTGGGATTTTACGATTGCATTTTTGCCAAATTCCTCTACAAATACGCTTTCTCCGTCTTTTTTATCCCAAAAGCTTTCAACAATCTTAAGGTTGGTAATGCCTGCAACACAAACCCTTTTTGCAGTATCGTTTTTAAGGAAAAGATTTAAAATATCTGTGCTTTCCCCTTCAGCGCCTGCTGTTGTGTTATCACCGCTGTCGGTAATAAAAATTCTGTTTTCGCTTCCCTTTAACGCAAGTTCTACAGATTTTTCGGGGCTTTGGGCCTCGATTTTAAATTTATAGATTTTGCGTGTTGCCCAAAGCTTGTTTGCAAGAGATTTTGCGGTTTTCTGCGCAACCTCTTTATCTGTCGCGCAAACAACCGTTGATGCGCTTGTGTTAGGAGCATCTATCCAGCAATGGCCGAGGAAAAGGTTTGCAGAGTAAATAGCTTCATCCTTTTCAAGCTGTAGTGTTTCTTCTATAAGTGATTTAAGCGGTTCTTCACGGGTTAAAAGTGTGTCATTTTTCAAAAGGAAAGGCACCCTTTGAATATACATAACAGGCTTTACACCGCTTTTTATCGCCTTTATCAAGCCGTTTGCGGCTCTGAGTTCATTTTCTGCCTGATCGGTATGGGGAACAGTTTTAAATCCGCATACAATATCAGCATAATCGCACAGCTCGTCAGTTATATTAGCGTGTGCATCCATAGCTAAGGAGATTACGCATTTTTCTGAAACAATTTTCCTTATTTCTTTAAGTAGGTAAAGTTCACCGCTTCCGATTTCATCTACCTCCATACTTCCGTGGAAGAATATGTAAATTCCGTCGGCGTCAGAGTTTTCTTTTACAGTCTGAAGAATCTGATTTGCATAATAAAAGTAGATATCCTTTTCTACAGTTCCCGCAGGAAGCGCAACAGCGTAAATTGCAGGAACGACTTCAAAGCCTGCTTTTTGGAAAACGTCTTTTACAACAAGCTTTTTGAAAATGTCTTCACCCTTGAAGTACTCAAAATCATACTTTTGCGGATGGGTTTTTGCTCGGCTGTTAGACTCGCATTGGAATGACGCGCAAACAATTTTCATAACAATTCACACTCCTTATATTAGCATTATACCATTGACCACTGTTAATACAATAGATAAAATAAAACACAACGTGTAAAAAAGAAAACAAAATTTATTTGTATTGACTTTTTTGCATTTAGGCGCTATTATGTAGTTATGAAAAAATATTATACTTACACGGTAAAAAAGTTAATAACGGTTCAGCAGCTTGTAACCATTGAATATCTTCAGGTTGGCAAAAATTTCTTTTATCCTGAGGAGTCGCATTTGTTTTATGAGTTCGTTTATGTGGAAAAGGGCAGTATAATGTGCAAAACCCAAAACGAAAATATTGTTTTGGGAAAACACGATTTCTTTCTTATCCAGCCAAACATTTCACATTCCTACTGTGTTGAAGAGACTGATGAGCCTACTGTTATTATGGTTGTTTGCTTTAAAAGTAAATCCAATATAATTCCCATTATCAGCGAGATAAAACATCTTGAGGAGGACGAAGGAGAGCTGGTTCAAAAAATTCTTGCTGAAGCAAGGGAAACCTTTGTATTCCCCTTTGACAAAAAGCTTACGCTGAGTTCCAATCCGCGACTTGGTTCACAACAGCTTATAGAAAATTATATTGAAGAGCTTTTGATAAAGCTTGTGCAATCCACAACCTATAACAATCAAAGCTTTCAGATTGCGACAAACATTTTCGACGCAAAAAAATCCATAACTAATGAAATTATAAAAATGCTGAAGAAAAACATTTACGGAAAAATTACGCTGACCGATATTTGTGATCGGATGTTTTACAGCAAAACCTATTTAAACACAATTTTTAGGGAAAATAAAGGCGTTACAATAATGCAATATTATCAGGAACTAAAAATTGAAGAGGCAAAATTACTTTTAAGAAAAAAAGAAAGTATAACTGCTATTTCAGAAAAACTTTGCTTTGAAAGTCCGCAGTATTTTGCCAAAGCCTTTAAAATAAAGGTCGGAAAAACTCCGACCAAATACAGAGAAGATAAAAAAACCACGTAAAACTTTAAATAGTTTACGTGGTTTTTGATTTGGTAATAGGCTCTCTTTAAATTCAGTCGTTTACCATTCCGTAGGCCTTCATATAGGAGCTTATGTCCTCTACCGAATTATTGCTACGCGCTTTCTCAGCAGCAAAACCAATTAAATGATTTTTTGCAGAGATTTCAATGTTTGCCGCTTTGTAGCCGTTATATTCGTCATTTACATACTCGTAAAGCTCTCTTACAATGCCTATATCTCCGCCGCCGTGACCGCCGGTAATATCTTCCTTGGTCTCGGTAACAGGGATTTTAACGGGGCCGTCTGAATCAAAAACAGTAAGGGTTATTTCCTTATCGGACATATTAGCATACAGCTCACCCTTTGTTCCGAAAAGACGGATATATCTTCCACCCAGCCCCATATTAAAGGCATTCATTGTAAGGTTTGCCGTTGCTGAGCCTTCAAATTCCATATTCACTACCTGATGGTCCACAACGTCGTTATTGGCATGAAAAACGCAAAGTCCGTAATCGGTGGTTTTCAGAGCCTCTAAAACCTCTTCATCGGTAGGCTTACTGCCTTTAGCAATATGTCCTGCAACCGCGCCTCTGAACCAGCCGTTGTTTTTATCATCATAATAAAGCTTCATACAGTTATATACACAGGTATCTTTAACAGGGCAGGTTCCGTCAATACAGCGTACGGGTGCGCCTTCGGGCGCATATTTACTCGTAAAATATGTAAGACTTCCAAAGGATTGCACGTTTTTACAGGGCTTGTCTATAAGCCACTGAATAATATCTAAATCGTGACAGCATTTTGCAAGCAGCATAGGTGTAGTCTCTTTTTCGCTGTGCCAATTTCCCCTGACGTAGCTGTGAGACTGGTGAATATTTCCAACACCCTCAACCTGAATAACCGACATTACGTCTCCGATTTTTCCCTGCATAACAAGTTCTTTAATTTTACCGTAGAAGGGGGTATAACGGAGAACGTGGCACACTAAAACCTTGACGCCCTTTTCCTTTGCCGCCAAGGCAATATCAACACATTCCTGCGCTGTTTGGGCAATAGGCTTTTCTAAAAGTAAATTGTAACCGAGCTCTATAGCCTTCATTGCAGGTTCATAATGCATATCGTCAAGTGTTGCTATAATGGCGATATCTGCCATTTTAGGCTGAGCTAATATTTCATCCCAAGAATTATAGCAGTTTTCCTTTGGAATGTTGTGCATTTCTTTGATATTATCCCTACGGCTTTGCGCCGGCTCTGCAATGCCCACAACACGATATTTGTCGCCAAGCTTTTTCATTTGAGCAGCGTAAGAGGTTCCGCGGCTTCCGCCGCCAATTATAATTGCTGTTAAGGTTTTCATAAATAGTCCTCCATTGACTTTTTTTCGCTTATATGGTAACATACTTTTGCGTAAAATAATAGAATAAAACCGCTACTATACTAGCACAATTTTGATATTTTGGTGATTATTATGAAAACATACAAAGAGGAACTTACACCGGTAGATTATGGCCCCAGCGCAATTAAGACTGCGTCATACAGAATCAAAAAGGATCACTATGCTCTCAGAATGCATTGGCATGACCGAATGGAGCTTATATATCTAAATAGCGGTGAGCTAGAGGTTGGATACGGGAATAACATTCAGGTTTTACATAGCGATGAAATTTATATAATTCCTCCAAGAATTCCCCACAGTGGAATATGTAAAAGCGAAGAAGCCCAGTGGGACGTTTTAATGTTTGACATTCGCTCTTTTTATAACAACGTGCCTTTAAACTCAGATACGCTCGTTCCCATATTCGAAGGCAAGACAAAATTCAAAATGATACTTAATAACAGCGAAACAGGAAATTGCTTCAAAAGACTTATGCGTTTAGTTAATGAAAACAGTTTTGAGAGTATAGCTCAGATTTACTGTTTAATTGATTTACTGTTAAAACACGCTCTTTTAGAAATAGGAGAGGAGACAAAAAGCAGCTATGTCATAGATGAAGTGTTGGAATTTATTAAAGAAAATTTAGATAAGGAGCTTACCACAAAAACTCTTTCAAAAAAATTCAATTATTCAGAGGAACACTTCTGCCGAATTTTTAAAGAAGCAACTAAGGTCACCCCTACTAATTACATAAAAATTAACCGTTTAAATAAAGCTATTAATCTGCTTAGTACCAACAACTATAGCGTGAGCGAGGTGTCTGCTCTTTGCGGTTTTAATGAACCAAATTATTTTACCCGTTGCTTTAAATCTCATTACGGAAAATCTCCCACAGAGTATAGGAAAATAGAGAAGGCTGAAAAGATCGTGTGTTTATAATAATTATAAGCAAAAATTATACCCCTATAATTAACACAATCCCCAAAGAGCAATCTTGAAACGTTTTGCTGTTTTAAGCATCTGCTCTTTGGGGATTATATTATACTGCGGCGCCTTTATCTTTGAGATTTTGTCTTAGTTTTTTAATATCTATACTGTGGGTGCTGTTTGTGGTTTTCTTTGCCAAAGCAACAGCAGTACCCGCCGCTTCGCCAAGACTGGCGCAAATGGGCATAATTCTTACAGCCGCATGGGCTTCGTGTGTAGCAGAAAGGCATCTGCCTGCCACCAGCATATTATCGTACTCATTAGGCAGTAACGAGCGATAAGGAATTCTATAATATTCGCTGTTCTTAAAATAATACATCACAGTTCCCGTTCCTGAGGGATTGTGTATATCAATAGGATAGTTGCCGAGGGCTATGGTGTCTTCAAAATCTACACAGTTTTTAAGTTCATCTGCGTTAAGTATGTGTGCGCCCTTTAGCTTTCGGCTTTCTCTGACACCTATATGGGTTGCCACCGATACGAGAGAACTTTTATCAAAGCAGGGTGAAACCTCTTTAAAAAACTTAAGCATTTCGCCTACCTGACGGCGTCCGATAATCTCAGCTTTGCTTATTTCAAAGGGATCAACGGGACTGAGCATTACTATTCTGGTAGTGTTAAAATGGATAACGCCGTCACCAAGTCCGTAAAAAACTAAAATATCCTCGCGCGGATTGTCAATTTTATTCTCTGCCTTGTATTGCTTATACTTTTCTTGCATCATTTTAAAGTCTCTGCGAAATACTTCTTCGTCAACACCGCTTAAACGGAAACAGGTTGTCATAGGCTGACACAAGCCGTCGCTTTCTCTGCCCAGCTGATACTCACAGTTGGTCATAGCTATTAATTCACCGTCTCCGGTAGCATCAATAAAATAGTCAGCCTCTAGCTCCAAAACGCCCGACTTTGAAGCAGCGTAAAGCTTTTTTATTCTTCTATCAGAAAAGTCGGCTTTATATACGCTTGTATGGAAAAGGACATCTACCCCTGCTTCAACTACCATATCGTCGAAAACAAGCTTAAAGCTTTCGAATGAGCAGTCACCGTAGTCTTCCCATCTTTGACGCATTTCGGTAAATATACCGTCTGATAAAAGCTTTCTTTCGCCATTTTCGTCCTTCATAGAATAGTGCACAAAGGGATACACAAGGCTCATTGACATAGCGCCGCCCAAAACACCGAATTTTTCTACTAAAAGCACCGAAAGTCCGTCACGGGCGGCAGCTACTGCGGCAGCAACGCCCGAAATTCCTCCGCCTACTACAATTAGATTATACCTTTTCATACAATCGCCTCCTGCTTTTATTATTCATATATTTTTGTGATAATCTTATATTTTTAAAACAAAAACTTGAACAAATAATACTTTTAGTGTATAATAATGGCAAATTGATGACAGGATGTTAAATATGGTTTACAAAACTTTAGACGAGATGATAGACTTTATCGAATACGGCACAAAGTTGCACATCGGCGTTTTATTTTACGGCAACCACGGTAATGAAATGTGTACTTTGAAGTACAACCGTCTTATACATCACTCGCCCTTATGCGATGAGTTTAAAAGCAGAAACAACGGATATGCCCGTTGTTTTGCCTGTAGAAATTTAGCGCTTAAAAAGGCAATTACAACTAAAAAGGGATTTGGCGGCACTTGTATAAACGGAATATATGAATACACCCGCCCCGTAATTATTGACGGCGAAATTGTCTGTATTATATACATAGGTAATATTTTTGATGAGAAAAACAAGGAAAAGCTGCTTAGCCGAATCTCAGAAAATTCCAATTTAATAGACAGTCTCGAAAAGGGCTTATCCAAAAGCGATATTGAGATTATTTGTGATTTAATTGAAGGGCATATCATCACCCTTTTAGAAAAATTTCCAAATAAATCCGATAGCAACCCCTTTGTTGAGAATATAAAAAACTACATTATCGACAACCTTGAATACGATATTAACGTTTCTTTAATAGCGGATATTTTTCACTATAATAAGCTATATCTTGGCAGACTTTTTAAAAAAGAAACGGGCAAAAGCATTACCGATTACATAAACTCACAACGATTAAAAAATGCCGCTTGGTTGCTGAAAAATACTAAACAAAGCATTATATCCATAGCCACCCAAACGGGATTTAATAACGTCACCTATTTTAACAGACTCTTTAAAAACCTTTACGGCGTATCACCAAAAATCTATCGCACTCAGATAAATAAAACAAAAGAGTAATCCCCTATTCCCTATTCCCTAATCCCTATTCCCTAATCCCTATTCCCTAGATAAAAAAATCTACTTCTTACGAAGTAGATTTTTTTATCTTAACTCATGCAAATATACCGTTCGGGACTTTCGGTGCATATGAACACTTAGCACCAATCCGACGCCAAGATAGAGACAGGAAAGTGACGTACCGCCTGCCGAAAAGAAGGGCAGCGTTACACCGATAACGGGCAAGATGGAAAGGCACATTCCTATATTCATAATAATCTGTGCTATGAGCCATCCGAAAAAGCCCACACAGATAAGCTTTCCCGCAAAATTATTTGTTTCTTTGGCAATATGAAGGGTTCTGAGTGTAATAGCGGCAAGTAAAATCAAAACAAGCGCCGCGCCGAAAAAGCCCAGCTCTTCACCGATTGTAACGAAAATAAAGTCGTTATAGCCTTCAGGCACACCTGCTCTGCCCATTTGGGTAAGGCTTCCCTTTAAATAACCTTGTCCCCAGAAGCCGCCGTTTGACAGGGCAACCCTACCTCTGTACTGTTGCCAACCGTCGCCCAGAATATCGCCTTCAATATCAAACATTGTCTGAATACGCGCCTGCTGGTCAGCATTCATTATAAAGAAATATATTACCGGCGCCATAACTATAAGTGTAACCAGCGCTATAATAAAGTACTTATATTTTACTCCTGCAGTCCATAGCATTGAAACCACCATAACGGCAAATACAAGGGCAGTTCCGTCGTCGCCCTGCATATGAATAAGAATTACGGGGAGTGCTCCGTGCAGACAAACGGGAATAAGATTTTTAAGTTTATTTATTTCTTCCCTTACCCTAGACAAATGAAGGGCAAAGGTAATCATAAAGCAAGCCTTTAAAAGCTCCGACGGCTGAAAGGTTGTAAAGCCTAAATTAAGCCATGCCTTATCGTCGGTACCTGCAGGGCCGAAGCCTATAACAAAGGTCAGCAGTACGGGAATAAGTCCTACCGCCGCTACTAAATACCAACGCTTCATAAGTTTTTCAAAGTCAAAAAGAGAAATGGCTATTGCCGCACCGCAACCGATAATCATAGAGATAACCTGTACTATAAACTGCTTGGGGCTTCCCGTATATCTTGTTGACGATAAAACCGCAAGGCAACCGAAGGCGGTGGTGAAAAGGCACAAAAACAGCATAAACTTATCAATTTCACGGATATAGTCGGCAATACGCGCCCATATTCTTTTCATACCTTTTCACTTCCTTTCAATTCACTATTTACTATTTTATAATAAAATACTGCTTTTTTCAACCATATATTTTAGTTGAAAGTTAAAGATTTAGATGTTATAATACTTATATTATGGAGTTAAGGAGGGTTTTTGGTGGAATTTTTGTCTTTTTCCCCAATAGATACCGAAAATTTTGCTTATAATTTTGCTAAAACCCTTCAGGGCGGCGAGGTTTTAGCTTTTCGCGGCGGTATGGGTATGGGAAAAACCCATTTTACAAGAGGTCTTGCAAAAGGTCTTGGCTTTACAGGTGACATATCCAGCCCCACCTTTGCTATAGTTAATGAATACAGAGGCGGCAGACTTCCCCTTTTCCATTTTGATATGTATAGAATCGAAAGCTGGGAAGACCTTGACTCCTGCGGTTTTTTTGATTATATGGAGGAAAACGGCGTTATTGCAGTTGAGTGGAGCGAAAATATCGACGGCGCTCTGCCCCAAAAAACAATTTATATAACCATTGAAGCTACTGATGAAAATTCTCGAAAAATAACGGTTGAAGGAGGAAGGGAAAATGAAAATTCTCTCACTTGAATGTTCAGCTAAATCCGCATCCTGCGCCGTAAGTGAGGAAAACAAAATTTTATGTTCCGATTTTACTTCCTCTCCCCTTACCCATTCCCAAACCCTTTTGCCTATGGTAACAAATATGCTCAGTACCGCTAAAATCCCCTTTAGTGATATAGGCGCGTTTGCTGTTTCGGCAGGCCCAGGTTCCTTTACGGGAATACGAATAGGGATTAGCGCAGTAAAGGGAATGGCTCTTCCTAAAAATTCCCCCTGTATTCCCGTTTCCACCCTTGAGGCTATTGCCTATAATTTTTCGGACGAGGACGCTTTGATCTGCGCTGTAATGGATGCAAGATGCAATCAGGTTTATAACGCGCTTTTCCGCATTAAAGACGGCAAGGTTAAAAGGCTTTGTGAAGACCGCGCCGTATCGGTGGATTTTCTAAAAGACGAAATTTTTAAAAGCAAGGTGCGTTGTGAAATTATTATTGCCGGTGACGGCGCTGAAATGTTCTTTCCTTTTGTGAATGATAAAAAGAATGTTATACTCGCCCCAAAAGAAAAGGTTCTGCAAAGCGGTTGCGGTGTAGCAAAAGCGGCAGAAAAGCTCTTTAAAGATGGATTTTTCAAAACTGCCGAGCAGTTATTACCTATATATTTAAGACTGCCTCAGGCAGAAAGAGAATTAAAATTAAAAAACAAGGAGATATAAAAATGAAAATTGCAATCGGTTGTGACCACGGCGGACTCGAACACAAAAACGCTATTGTGGAGCATCTTACAAATCGCGGCTTTGAGGTTAAGGACTTCGGCATTTACGAGCAGATTTCGGTTGATTATCCCGATATTGCCGTAAAGGTAGCAGGCAGTATAAAAGACGGTGAAAGTCAGCTTGGTATTCTTGTTTGCGGAACGGGAATCGGTATGTCACTTGCCGCCAACAAGGTAAAGGGTATCCGCGCCGCCGCAGTAAGCGAACATTTTTCCGCTAAATATACCCGTCTTCACAACAACAGCAACATTTTGTGTCTCGGCGGCAGAGTAATCGGCGTAGGTACTGCTCTTGAGCTTGTTGACCTTTTTGTTGACACCCAGTTTGAAGGCGGCAGACACGCAAAGCGCGTTGACAAAATAACCGCTATTGAAGAAGCAAATTAAGTAATTGACAAATTGTGCGTTTAGTGATAAAATATTTTAACAAAGGCTTTGACGGAAAGAGTAGTTTAAAGGAAGCGTTCAGAGAAGACCGCATTTGGTGAAAGCGGTTTCGCAAAATTTAAGCGAAGACCACTCCCGAGCTGTATTGCAGTAAAAAGCAATGCCGTTATTTCGCGTTAAGAAAACAAGAGTTAAACTTTAAGGTGGAACCGTGTTAAATGCACCCTTAATGCCCTTTCGGGCGTTAAGGGTTTTTATTTTTAAAAAACTCTAGAAGGAGAAATTATAATGAAAGCTATCTACAATGACGGACACGTAGCTGAAGTAGAAGAAAAAGAGGAAAAACTTCATATACTTCGCCACTCTGCCGCACACATTATGGCTCAGGCCATAAAACGCCTTTACCCCGAGGCAGATTTTGCTTACGGCCCTGCAACCGAAAAAGGTTTTTACTATGACGTTGACCTTGGTGACAAGACTGTAGGCGAGGAAGATTTAGCAAAGATTGAAGCAGAAATGAAGAAAATCGTTAAAGAAAATCTTCCCATTAAGCCCTTTGTTCTTGACAGAAAAGAAGCTATCGCTCTTATGGAGGAAAGAAAGGAAAGCTATAAGGTTGAGCATATCGGCGACTTAGACGAGGATGCTACCATAAGCTTTTATCAGCAGGGCGAATACATTGATATGTGCGTTGGCCCTCACCTCACCTATACAAAGGCTTTAAAGGCATTTAAATTAACCAAAACAAGCGGTGCTTACTGGAAAAACGATAAAAACAACAAAATGCTTACCCGTATTTACGGTATCGCCTTTGAAAGTCAGCAGGAGCTTGACGATTATCTCTTACTCTTAGAGGAAGCAGAACGCAGAGACCACCGCAAAATCGGTAAAGAAATGAACCTCTTTATGATGAGCGACGAAGGCCCCGGCTTCCCCTTCTTCCTGCCCAACGGTATGGCTCTTAAAAATGCTCTTATTGATTATTGGAGAGACATTCACTACAGAGATAATTACGTAGAGGTTTCTACCCCTCTTATTATGAACAGAAGACTGTGGGAAACAAGCGGTCACTGGGATCATTATAAAGATAATATGTATTCCACCACCATTGACGAGGAAACATACTGCATTAAGCCTATGAACTGCCCCGGCGGTGTTATGGTTTATAAGAGTCAGCTTCATTCCTACAGAGATTTACCTCTTCGAGTAGGCGAACTCGGTCTTGTTCACCGCCACGAATTAAAGGGCGCTCTTCACGGCCTTTTCAGAGTTCGTTGCTTTACTCAGGACGATGCTCATATCTTTATGACAAAAGACCAGATACAAGATGAAATTATGAACGTTGTTCATCTTATAAACGAAGTTTACGAGAAATTCGGCTTCAAGTATTTCATTGAGCTTTCCACCCGTCCCGAAGACAGTATGGGAAGTGATGAAGACTGGGAGGCAGCCACCAACGGACTTAAGGGCGCTCTTGAGAAGTTAGGTCTTCCCTACACCATTAACGAGGGTGACGGCGCATTCTACGGCCCGAAAATCGACTTCCATCTTGAAGACAGTCTCGGCAGAACATGGCAGTGCGGCACAATTCAGCTGGACTTCCAGATGCCTATTAACTTCCAGCTTGAATATACCGATGAAAACGGCGAAAAACAGCGTCCCATTATGATTCACCGCGTATGCTTCGGTTCTATTGAACGCTTTATCGGTATTATTACCGAGCATTTCGCAGGAAAGTTCCCCGCTTGGCTTGCTCCCGTTCAGGTTAAGGTGCTTCCCGTATCCGAAAAGACCATTGAGTATGCGCGTGATATTTACGAAGCTTTAAGAAATGCAGGGGTACGCTGTCAGCTTGACGACAGAAACGAAAAAATCGGTTATAAAATCAGAGAAGCACAGGCAGTTGACCGCGTTCCTTATATGCTTATTCTCGGCGCTAAAGAGGCTGAAAACGGCACAATTTCCGTAAGAAACCGCGATACCCTTGAAACAACCGAAATGAGCAAAGAGGATTTCATAAAAAATCTTTTAGACGATATAAAAAATCGTAAGTAATTATTGACAATACTCATTTAATAGAATATAATTATAAAATAAATTTTAAAAAGGTGTGATTTTAATGAAAAACGAGTATTTAATTTCCGTACTTGAAAACGTTAAAAAGCGTAACGCAGGAGAGCCCGAATTTATTCAGGCTGTTACCGAAGTTCTCGCAAGTCTTGAGCCCGTAGTTGAACAGCGTCCCGACTTTATTGAGTCAGGCGTTATTGAACGTATGGTTGAACCCGAGCGTCAGATCGTTTTCCGCGTTCCGTGGATGGATGACAACGGCAAGGTTCAGGTTAACCGTGGTTTCAGAGTTCAGTTCAACTCTGCTATCGGTCCTTATAAGGGCGGTCTTCGTTTCCATCCTTCCGTTAACGCTTCCATCATTAAGTTCTTAGGTTTCGAACAGACCTTCAAAAACAGCCTTACCAGTCTTCCCATGGGCGGCGGTAAGGGCGGCGCTGACTTTGACCCCAGAGGAAAGAGCGATGCCGAAGTTATGCGTTTCTGCCAGAGCTTTATGACCGAGCTTTACAGACACATCGGCCCCGATACCGACGTTCCTGCAGGTGACATCGGCGTAGGCGCAAGAGAGGTTGGTTATCTCTTCGGTCAATATAAGAGAATTCAGAACGCATTTACAGGCGTTCTTACCGGTAAGGCAGTTCCTTCCGGCGGTTCTCTTATCCGTCCCGAAGCAACAGGTTTCGGCGCTGTTTACTACACCGCTGAGGTTCTTAAGTCCTTCGGCGAAGATATCAAGGGCAAGACCTTTGCTGTTTCCGGTTTCGGTAACGTTGCTTGGGGTACAGTAAAGAAAATCAACGAACTCGGCGGTAAGGTTCTTACAATTTCCGGTCCTGACGGATATATTTATGACGAAAACGGCGTTTCAGGCGATGAAAAAATTAACTTTATGCTTG
>JAZSPU010000012.1:0-15158 GCA_045537575.1 Acutalibacteraceae bacterium | reverse complement strand
AATGTCTTTTAGCGAGAAACCGCCAAACACAGAAAGCATAAAAACTTCTTTATACGGATCTTCTAATTCGTGCAAGCATATAAGTGCTTTTTGGGAAAGCTCTTTTTGAATAAAGGCATCTTCTATGCTTATATCGCAGCTTGCCACTTCGAGATCGTCGAGAGAATCTTTTTTCTTTTGTTCGTTATACCACGCAAAATATGTATTCTTTGCGATTTGGCACAGCCACACGGAAGCCTTTTCCTTGTTTTTAAGAGAAGCATAGTTCATATATGCACGAAAAAAGGTTTCTTGTGTCAATTCTTCGGATAGCGTAATATCCCGTGTCATTTTCATTAGATATTTGAAAATAAATTCTCGGTTTTCATTGAAAAGCTTTTCAAATTCAGTCACATTTTCACCGCCCTTTCAACTATTAGATTGGGAAACTTACAAAACGTTACAATAATTATAACATATTTTATTCAAAAATTCAAAAAGTCTATGGATGTAACATACGCCTGTGCAAATTAGCAGGCAATTAGTAAAACTCCGATTTTCTGCTAATCGCAATTAGCAAGAAAAAGCGCCTCCCTCTGATGAGGGAGGTGGATTTTGCGTAGCAAAAGACGGAGGTAGAGAAGTGGGAAAAGCAAAAATCTGTCCCTCAGTCAGCTTCGCTGACAGCTCCCTCGTCAGAGGGAGCCAAGATGTCAAAATTCCTTCATTTATGCGGATTTCAGCAAAACAAAACCGCCTCTTACGAGACGGTTTTTGGCGCGCTCGAAGGAATTCGAATCCCCGACCTTCCGCTTAGGAGGCGGACGCTCTATCCTGCTGAGCTACGAGCGCGTATATTGGCAAATATTCGCCCACTTGAATTCAAGTGGGCGTGATTTATTATTTTCTGTAGCCGTTGGGGTTATTTTTCTGCCAACGCCAAGTGTCGATACACATTCTTTCAATATCGAACTTTGCTTCCCAACCGAGAATTTCCTTTGCCTTTGAAGCATCGGCATATACCTCATCGGGATCACCCGGACGGCGAGGAGCAATAACGTAAGGAATTTCCATCTGAGCAGCTTTGCCGAAGGCATCCTTAAGCTGAAGCACCGAAACACCGTTACCTGTACCGAGGTTAAAGGCTTCACAAGCTTCATTCTTAAGCGCCCAATTTACTGCGGCAACGTGGCCTTTAGCAAGGTCAACAACGTGGATGTAATCTCTCACACCTGTACCGTCAACAGTATTATAATCATTACCGAAAACATTGAGCTTTTCAAGTCTGCCAACAGCAACCTGAGATATGTAAGGCATAAGATTATTGGGAATACCCTTGGGGTCCTCACCGATTTTTCCGCTTTCGTGAGCACCGATAGGATTGAAGTAACGAAGAAGTGCTATACACCAGCTGTTATCACTTACATAAAGATCGCGGAGCATTTCTTCAATAAAGAGCTTAGTTCTGCCGTAAGGATTAATAGCGCCGAGAGGCATACCCTCTTTAAGAGGCATTTCCTTAGCCACACCGTAAACGGTAGCAGAAGAAGAGAACACTATTTTCTTAACGTCAAATTCGCGCATAACCTCTAAAAGAACCAAAGTGCTTATAAGGTTATTATCATAATACTCAACGGGCTTTGCAACAGATTCACCTACAGCCTTAAGTCCTGCAAAGTGAATAACTGCTTCGATTTTATTTTCAGTAAAAATAGCTCTTAGTGCTTCTTTATTACGCACGTCTTCCTTATAGAATTTAACCGATTTTCCCGAAATTTCTTTTACGCGGTTTAAGGATTCTTCGTTACTGTTATCAAGGTTATCTACAACAACAACGTCATATCCTGCCGCCATCATTTCGATACAGGTATGAGAACCTATATAACCTGCGCCGCCTGTTACTAAAATTGCCATTTTAAATCAACTCCGAAATAATAATTGTAAAACTTTGTTTTCTATGTTATACTTAATATATTATAATAATTAACCTAAAAAAAAGCAAGTGTTTTTGGAGATATTTATGAATAGTCTTATTAATCCCAGCGTTTATTCCGACACCTTCGCTCTTCCCAAGGGCGCAGTTGACGGTCATATTAAAATTGCTACTGCCGTACAGCTTAAAGTACTGCTGTATATTTTTGCAAATGCAAATATCGAATTAGATGCAAAGGCTATCGCCGATGCCCTTAGCCTTAATACCGAAGAGGTTAAAGATGCTATAGGATACTGGACAGGCGCAGGATATTTAAAGGGCAATACAATTGCAGTAAAAGTAGAAACCGCAACAACTAAAAAGGCGCGTATGCAAAGCGAACTTCCCAGCCGCGAAGAAATCGCAAGACTCTCTTACGATGATGAAGACCTAAGGGTTTTATACCGAGAAGCGCAAAACACCTTCTGCCGTCCTTTAAAGCAGAGCGAAGCTTCCCTTCTCGCTTGGTTATATAATGACGAGGGTATGCCTGTTTCGGTAATTCTTATGTTACTTAGCCTTGCGGCTCAACAAGGCAGCATTACAAAAACCTTTATTGAAAGCACCGCAATACAGTGGATAAACGACGGTGTTTCTACCATTGAGGATGCTGAGGAAAAGACAAGAGAAGCGCTGCTTTACGACCAAAGCTTCAAGCTTGTTTGTTCTGCCTTTGGCATATCCAAAAGAAAGCCGGGAAAAAAGGAAAACGAATATGCTTTCAAATGGGTTAATGAATGGAAGCTAAGCAAAGAGCTTCTCGGAGCTGCTTATGAAATCTGCGTTGATGCAACGGGAAAATATTCTATAGACTATATAAATACCATTCTTGAAAATTGGCACAAAAACGGTGTCAAAACCCTTGAGGATATAGAGAAAGCATCAAACAAAGAACCCGCTAAAAAGAAAAATGACTTTGATGCTTACGATAAAGATCTTATAAAACGCATTATTGATTCGGAGGATTAAAAAATGTCTCTTTCATACGAAACCGTTCAAAAGGCATTATATCTTAAAGAACAGGCTGTTAAAAAGCAGGAATATATATACGAAAAATCTTTAGAAAAAGCAAAGGAAGATTTTCCAAGAATAAATGAAATTGACCGACTATTAGCACAGATAGGCACTTCCCTTTTAGGCTATGCTATGAGCGGTAACCTTGAAGCAATTGAAAAATGCAAAGCTGACAGTCAGTCGCTTTCAAAAGAAAAGGACCAGCTTTTAAAAGCCGCAGGAGTAAAGGAAAAAACCGTTTTCTGTAAGGTCTGCGAGGACTCAGGCTACCTTTCGGGAAAGCTTTGCGAATGTATAAAGGCTGTGGCAAGAGAACTTGCAGTAAAAGAGCTTAACGAACGTATGCCCATAGATAACGTAAGCTTTGAAAACTTTAGCTTACACTATTATCCGGACGACGTGCAACCGAAAATGGAAAGAATTTTAAACTTCTGCAAGGACTATGCGATGAACTTTTCATCAAAAAGCGATAATCTTTTATTTATGGGAAAATGCGGTTTAGGTAAAACACATCTGTCATTATCCATTGTAAAAGAACTTACCAATAAAGGCATAAACGTAGTTTACGGCCCTGCGCAAACACTTTTTGCGGCGGCTGAAAAAGAGCATTTTTCCTATTCTGCAGATAAAGAAAAAACCGACGAAATCTTAAATGCCGAGCTGCTGGTTATTGACGACCTTGGCACAGAGTTTATAACCAACTACGTTCAGTCCCTTTTCTACGATATAGTCAACTCCCGACTGCTTCGCGGTCTTCCCACCATAATAAACACAAATTTAAGCTTTGAAGAGCTCGAAGCCCGTTATACCCCTCGTATCACCTCCCGTCTTATCGGCGAATACAACGTAAAAAGCTTTGCAGGAAGCGATATAAGAATACTCAAAAAAATCGAAGCTAAATAAAAAAAGTTCATCTCGCTTGAGATGAACTTTTTTATTTTATTAAAGAATCGAGAAGCCGACTACAACGCCTGCAAATACTATGGAAACCATAGAAAGAAGCTTTATAAGAATGTTAATTGCAGGACCGCTTGTATCCTTAAAGGGATCGCCTACCGTATCGCCAACAACTGCGGCTTTATGGTTTTCACTACCCTTTCCTCCGTTAACACCGCTTTCGATATACTTTTTAGCATTATCCCAAGCACCGCCCGAATTGGACATAAATATTGCAAGAAGGAAGCCCGAAACTGTTGCGCCTGCAAGCATACCCACAACACCGGTACAGCCAAGCACTATGCCCACAATAATAGGAACAACAACTGCTACTATTGTAGGAAGTACCATTTCTCTAAGACTAGCCTTTGTGCAAAGGTCAACGCAGGATGCGTAATCAGCATCAGCTTCGCCAGTCATAATGCCCTTTATTTCCTTAAACTGACGGCGAACCTCCTTAACAACGCTTTGCGCGGCTCTGCCTACGGAATTCATAGTAAGAGCGGCAAAAACGAAAGGAAGACACGCGCCGACAAAAAGACCTATAAGTACGGTGGGACTCGTTATGTTAAGATTAGATATTTTATCTATAGCTTCAGCGCCGAAAGACTCAATCTTATCAATATAAGAAGCCATAAGAGCAAGTGCTGTAAGAGCGGCAGAGCCTATTGCAAAGCCTTTACCGGTAGCGGCAGTAGTATTGCCCAGAGAATCGAGGGCGTCTGTTCTCTCTCTTACATCTTCTTCAAGACCTGCCATCTGCGCAATACCGCCTGCATTATCTGCAACAGGGCCGTAAGCATCGGTAGCAAGGGTTATACCAAGGGTTGAAAGCATTCCCACAGCAGCAAGAGCTATACCGTAAAGGCCATAAGCACCGCCACCCGAAACACAGTAAGCCACAAGCACACAGGCGCCGATAATTATAACGGGCAAAAGTGTTGAAAGCATACCAACCGAAAGACCGCCGATAACAATTGTAGCGGTACCGGTTTCACTTGTTGCGGCAAGTTTTTTTGTGGGCCTATAACTGTCAGACGTATAATATTCTGTGGACTGACCTATAAGCACACCTGCTATAAGACCTGAAAGTATAGCGAAATACATTTTCCAGCTTTCCTGTCCTAAAACAAACCACACAAGCGGGAAAGAAAGCACAGCAATAGCAATAGCGGAAAAGTTAGTACCGCGGGAAAGAGCACCTAGAAGTTGTTTTTGAGTAGCGCCTTCTTTAGTTCTGATGAAGAACGTACCTATAATAGAACAAACAACGCCGATTACAGCAATAAACAAAGGAAGCGCCATAGCGTTTAAAGTATTTGCTCCCTTAAAAGCGCTAACGCCGAGAGCACAAGCCGAAATAATAGAGCCAACGTAGGATTCATAAAGGTCAGCGCCCATACCGGCAACGTCGCCCACGTTATCACCTACGTTATCGGCTATAACGGCAGGATTTCTCGGGTCATCCTCAGGAATACCTGCTTCAACCTTACCTACAAGGTCAGCGCCAACGTCAGCCGCCTTGGTAAACACACCGCCGCCGACTCTGGCAAAAAGCGCCATTGAAGAAGCGCCCATACCAAAGGTAAGCATTGCACCTGTAATCTCGGACGGTTCAAGCTTAAATACAAACTTTAAAAGGGCAAACCAAAGGGCAATATCGAAAAGACCGAGACCTACTACGGTAAAGCCCATTACGCTGCCTGCAGAAAATGCTACGCGAAGTCCTTTATTAAGTCCCTCTCGACAAGCATTTGCTGTTCTTGCATTGGAGGCTGTAGCTATCTTCATTCCCACAAATCCCGAAAGAGCCGAGAAGAATCCGCCTGTAATAAAGGCAAAAGGAACAAAAGGAGTAAGAAGTTCGGCAATAGCCATTCCGCCAAGCACCAAGAACATAATTCCAAAGAAAACAAGTACAACCGCATACTGACGCTTAAGATAAGCGTTGGCGCCCTTTCTTATAGACTCTGAAATCTTTTTCATTTTTTCAGTTCCCTGAGAAAATTTGAGAACTTTTTTTGCTGTAAGTACCGCGAATATAAGGGCAAGAGCGGCACCTACAAAGGTGAAAATTGCAATATATTTTGCCATTTTTTAAACCTCCCAATAGAGTGTAAGAAGTATTATATCATAAGATTGTTAAAAAATCAACATTTTTTCATTTCCCTTTTATTTACTTTTTTAACAAAAAAGCGCTGGTTTCCCAACGCTTTTTGAAAATTTTATTTCTTGACTTTAAGTTTCTTTTCTTCGCCTTTTATAAGACGCTTTATATTTTCCTTATGTCGAAGGAAGACTATTGCTCCCGCTATCAGACTAAGAGCAATTATAACATAATCGGGTTCTTTGCCATTAAAACCGTTAAGTCCTATTGAAAATCCCACTACAAAAACAGCAGCAATAAGAGTGCTCATAGATACTATTCTTGTTATCAGCATATTAAGAGCGTAGCCAACAAGACCTACACCAATGCCGATAGGGCAACATACAGCGAAAATTCCTACGCTTGTAGCGGCGCACTTACCGCCCTTAAACCCAAACCATATAGGGAATGCGTGTCCAAGCATACAGGCAACCGCACAAATATATTTTCCGTACATAGCCATTACTTCGCTATTTGGGAAAACGTACCTATATACGAAAAGTCCCAGCAAAGCTGCAACAGCACCTTTAAGCGCATCGCACAAAAAGGTCATAATTCCGGCAGTTTTACCTGCAACGCGAAGCACGTTGGTTGTACCTGCGTTTCCGCTTCCGTGCTCTCTTACATCGGTTTTACAAAAGTATTTTGTGAAGATTACCGCAAAGCATATACTTCCTATAAGATATGCGACAATTGGGGCCGCTATGGCAAGAACTATCATTTTTTGTCTTCTCCTCTTTCTCTAATAACAAAACGAATAGGTGTGCCTTCAAGTCCAAATATGGACCTTATTTGATTTTCTAGATATCTTTGATATGAAAAATGGAATAACTCTTTATTATTGCAAAAACACACAAAGGTTGGGGGTGCTGTAGAGGCTTGAGTCATATAGTAAATCTTAAGTCTCTTACCCTTATCTGTGGGCGGTTGCACACGCGCTGTGGCATCTGCAAGTATATCATTAAGCTTTCCTGTGGATATGCGCATATTGTTTTGGTCATAAACAAACTTAATAAGTTCGAAAAGTCTTTCAATACGCTGTCCCGTTTTTGCGGAAATGAATATGATAGGCGCATAGGTCATAAAGGAAAAATCATTTATAAGTTTTTTCCTATAGTCATCCATTGTGGTGCTGTCCTTTTCGACAGCATCCCACTTGTTAACGGCGATTATACAAGCCTTTCCCTGCTCCATAGCAAGTCCTGCTACCTTGGAGTCCTGCTCGGTAAAGCCCTCAACACCATCTATCATTATAACACAAACGTTACTTCTTTCAATAGCCATTTGTGCTCTTAATACGCTATATTTTTCGATTTGGTCATCAACCCTGCTTTTTCTTCTGAGTCCTGCGGTGTCGATAAAATTATAGACAGTATTTCCCTTTTCTATTCGGGTGTCAATTGCATCTCTCGTAGTTCCTGCAATATCCGAAACAATAGAACGTTCTTCACCGGATATACAGTTTATAAGCGAAGATTTACCTGCATTTGGCTTTCCTATTATAGCAACGTTTATTATATCCTCTTCATCTTCGTCTGTTTCGCTCTTTGGAAGATATTCATAAACAGCATCTAATAAATCACCGGTTCCGTGACCGTGAACCGAAGAAACAGCAATGGGATCGCCAAGTCCTAAATTATAAAACTCATAAAACTCAAGGGGAGTTTTACCAAGACTATCGCACTTATTAACGCAAAGAACAACGGGCTTTCCGCTTTTTTGAAGCATAGCCGCAATATCGTTATCTGCAGCGGTAACTCCCGAGGTTAAATCGGTAACGAAAATTATAACATTTGCGGTTTCAATTGCAAGATTTGCCTGAGCTCGCATAGATTTTAAAATAATATCATCAGTTTTAGGCTCAATACCGCCCGTATCAACAAGCATTATTTTACGGTTGCACCATTCACAGTCGCCGTAAATTCTGTCACGGGTAACACCCGGGGTATCGTCAACTATACTAAGTCTCTGACCTATAAGCTTATTAAAAAGAGTAGATTTACCAACGTTTGGTCTTCCTACAACCGCAACTACAGGTTTAGACATTTTCTTCACCTCAACATCCTAATATATTATAAACAAATTGTGCACCGTCATTTTCGGTAATAACTATTTTTACGTTAAGCTCTTTTTCTACTTCGCTTACCGTAACGCTGTCCAAAAACATATCGTTTTCGTGGCGGAGCATAGAGGACGGAATAAGAAGTTCTTCACCCAACTCGGCATTTTTGAGTTGTTTTATAATATCTCCGCCCGTAACAAGTCCTGCAACGGTTATGCTTTCTCCAAAAAATTCGTTTTTGATTGCAACTACCTTTAAATCAAGGGTATCATATTTTGCTTTGGTTTTAGCCGCAATTTCGCTTATTAAAGGGTAAGCCGCTGTACCGGTCACAGCAGTACGCTTTTTGCCGTCACAGCTCAAATCATCAATTAAAAGAGCATCAAATGCTTCCTGTTTAAACAGCGACCACATACCGACGCCGTTATCCAGCTGGTCGAAATCTCCGTAAAACTGGCTTTCTGGAATTTCCCTTTCAGCCTTCAAATAAAATTCATCAGCGCCGTAAACCTTACGGCGAGAATATCTTTCTTTATATTTTACAGCAAACTCCTCTATAATATCAAGTACCTCTTGAGCACTTTTTTTATTATACGGGGTTAATTTTGCTAAATTTTCTCTGTATTTGGTAAGTCCTACGGGAACACAGGCAATGCTCTGCACGTTTTCCAGTTCCATTAGGTCATTTAAGCTTCTTTTAAGCTCATCCCCGTCATTATATTGGGGGCATAAAACAAGCTGACAATTAATGGATATTCCTGCATCGTTAAATCTTTTTAAAATATCAAGGCACTGACCTGCAAAACGGTTATTCATCATTTTGCATCTAAGCTCGGGATTGGTGGTATGCACCGATATATTAACAGGACTTATATGCATTTTTATAATTCTCGAAATTTCGTGTTCGGTAAGGTTGGTAAGGGTAATATAATTTCCGAAAAGAAAGGAAAGACGTGAATCATCATCCTTAAAATAAAGAGACTCCCTCATACCCTGCGGCAATTGGTCAATAAAACAGAAAATGCACTTATTCTTACAGGAATGCTGTTTATCCATAAGATAATCGTCAAACTCAAGGCCAAGCTCTTCATATTCGCCTTTATTTATACGCACGGTTTTAACCTTACCGTTTTCGGTTTCAACAGTAAGCTTAAGCCTTTTTTCGTTCTGATAAAAGCGATAATCCAAAACGTCAATTATTTCGTTTTTGTTTATGGTAAGTATTTTATCTCCCTTGCGTATTCCTTTTTTATACGCAGGAGATTTATCTATAACTGCATCAATTTTAACCGACACCCGAACACCTCCCTTAATGAAAAAAGGCAGAGAAGACGTTGTCCCTCTGCCCCACTAGCTAAAGATTTAGGATTATTCTTCTACCTTAACTACCTGACGGTCGCCGTAGTAACCGCAAGCGGTACATACGCGATGAGTACGCTTGTACTCGCCGCAACGGGGACACTTAACCAGTGTAGGAGCGGAAATCTTCCATAAATTATTACGTCTTTTATCTCTTCTTGCTTTAGATGTTTTTCTCTTTGGTACTGCCATTTTTAATACAACTCCTTAAGCTAAAGTTAATTTTCTTCTTTTAATAAATCAGCCAGAGCCTGCAAACGTGGGTCAATCTGCTTTGTTTCGCAGCTACATTCGCCCTCGTTAAGATTTTTACCGCACATAAAGCATATTCCTTTACAGTCAACGCGGCACAGGTGTTTCATCGGAAGCGAAATGATTATTTCGGTATATATGAGCTCGTCTAAATCGAGCTTTAAATCTTCAACCAAAATAATTTCATCATTATCTTCGCCTGCGATTTCGGGAGCCAAGGACTTTTCAAGCGTCACCTCGTACTCAGTTTCGGTTGGTAGCCCGCACCGATCACAAGGGGCAGAAAAGACATACACCATACTCAACGTAAGCGTTACCAGTCCGGCTCTGTTTGTTACCTTTCCTTTTATGGTTACAGGCTTTTTGAGCGGATATTCACCCATATACTCAACATCGGAAAAGTCAACAGAGTAGTCAATAGGAAGAGTATAATTCTCAGTTATAAAAAGCTTTTTTAAATCAAGAATCACACATAATCCTCCCATCGTCGCCATAATATTATATCCAATGCCCCACATTTTGTCAATAGTTAATTTTTTAATTTTTGATTTTCTCTTTGAAAATTGCTTCAAAAATATTTCTATTGAAAATTAGCAAGAAAAAGAGTATAATACTTAAAGAGATATCCACTACTTATTAGTTTGGAGCATTTTATGGACAGAATTTTAAAACCTTTTAAGATCTTTTTCTCGGTTATTTTCAGTAAAAGATTTTTAATATATACGCTTATAGGCTCTTTTAATACATTTAACTGCGTACTGTTTTCAACGTTACTGGAATGGGCATACGTTCAGGAAAACTTAGCTTTCGCAATAGGTTATATTTTAAGCCTGACGATATCGTATATTTTCAACAGCTTGTTTAACTTTAAAAGAAAACTCACGTTTTTGAGATACGGAAAGTTCCTTCTTTCTTACGTTCCCAATTTTATAATACAGAATATTGTGACCTTCATCTGCTTTAACATTATAGATATGCATCATATATTCGCTTACATCATAGCCGCCCTACTGGGCTCCCCTATCACATTTATTTGTCTTAAACTATTCGCTTTCGGCGATAGAAAACAAAAACGCAATTATAATTAAATTACTTTCATCAAAGTTTCGCACAAGACGGCAGTTTTCTTTAATTAGGAACTGCCTTTTTTATTTTTTAATTTTTTTTGACACAAAACGTCAACCTATTTCGTTATAGAGTATATATAAGTCTTAAATGACCTTTATATCAAAAAATAAAATCAGGAGAAAACGAAATGCTAAATATCTGTCTTACGATGATAGAAACCGAAGAAAAAAAGGACAAATTCGAAGAACTTTACTATAAATACAAAGGCATTATCTATTATATCGCTTTAGAATATATGACTAAAGACGGTCTCGCAGAGGATGCCGCGCAGGAAACCTTTATAAAACTAATTCGTTATTTAGATAATATTGAAGAAATAGATGATCACAAAACCTTTTCTTTTGTCAAAATAGTTACCAAAAGTGTTTGTGTGGATATGTTACGAAAAGAAAAATCCAATCGCATAAAAAATCAGCAACTAATGGAAATTGATACCGCAACTTCCGGTTTTTCCGATTATTATATAATAGAAGAGAATGTCTCAGCGCTTCCCGAAATATATCGAGACGTCCTTATGCTTAAATACTACTACAAGCTTAACGAAAAAGAAATCTCTTCAATTTTAAATATTTCAAAAAGCGGTGTTTACAGAAGAATAAACAAGGCAAAAGAATTACTTAAAGGGGGCGCAGTATAATGATTAACCCTAACGAGCGCGATGCCTTTTATAAAGTCTTCGACTCCATTTCGCTCAAAGATTTTAAGGAATTTGATTTTAAAACGGCAGAAAAGCACGAATTTTCAAAAGAATTCGAAGAAAAAATGCAAAAACTTATCAAAAAGCGCAAAAGACCTACATATTATCTTTTTAACACCACTATGAAAAAGGTGGCATGCATCGCTGTTGCCGTAATAATTGCTTTCAGTGGAGTATTGCTTAGCGCCGACGCCCTTCGTCAGTCGGTCAAAAAAATCTTTATAGATTCCTGCGCCGTAAAAGATTGCAACCTTGAAACAGACGTGGCTTCAAAATACTGTAAAAAACATACCTGCCATGAAGATGATTGCTGTAACTTACGACTTGAAAGCGATTCCGAATACGGCTACTGTGAAGAACATACCTGCAAAAAGGAAATCTGCTTTAACCAAAAGACCTATGAATCGGACTTTTGTAATGAGCATACCTGTGCAAATCCCAACTGTTATGCAGAAGTCGAAAAAGGAATATGGTGTAATATTCACGCCTGCAAATACCCTGACTGTTCAAATGAAGCTGTTTTTAACGGTGAAACCTGTACGGAGCATAAATGTCCTATGGCAAACTGCAACAACCTTTTCATAACCTGCAGTCATAAGTGTAAAAACTCAGGTTGCCTGATGTTTGCCATAGTAGACGGCTACTGCGCAGCGCATAAACCGCCTATAAAGGTAAACCCAAACGAGCCGGAACCGATAATACGACAACCCATTAATTATACTCCCGTAACAATAAACCCTAATACCAATATCGTTTCATCAAAACGCAGATGTTCGATTAACGGCTGTGTCAACGAAGGTTACAAAGACAACTTATGCTATAATCACTATAACAGAAATTCTTCATTCGGTTACAACTCGCAAAATCCTATCACGCCCGGCAAACCTATAAAAATATGGCCTTAATAAGCAATTAAACCTCGCTATACTCTACTTTAAAGCAGTATAGCGAGATTTCTTTTTAATAACTATTTAATTCCTGCAAGTTCCAATTTTAATACCGCAAGATCTTCGGTGTCTATTCTGAAATCACAGTTACAATCAGCGCAGTTTGGATAACGTTCGATTTCAACGTTTTCAAAACCTGCCAGAAACAGCTTCATAGTTGCTAAATCGACTGTATTTACTTGTGAATCTCCATTAACATCTCCCGGCTTATCATCTATAACATAAATATCAATTGAAGTGGTTTTGCCCTGATAGGTAATAGTTGCAGTTTGTTTGCCTTTCTTATTTATGTCGTATCCCGAAAGCATACTTGGATTAATGGTATAGGTTTTAGTATAATAATTATCTAAAGTGCCATAACAACGGTCAATTAAAGCTCTGTTCACGATTGACATATTGCCTGTTTTATCCAGCATTACATAGGGAGAAATAGGCTTTATATGTGATAATACGTCGGGTACAACGTTAATCATAAATGAAGTGGAAACGTCTTGATACGTAACGGTGACCTCTACTTCTCCGGTTGCTTCTTTGTCGTAGGAAATGACAAGTTCTCTGCTATCTGTCCACATCAAAAAATCGTCGTAAACTGCTTTAACGCTCAAATCCTTTAATTCAAGTTCCTGACCTTGCACGTAGTTAAGCTTTCTAGGCATAGTGCTTATAACGATAGAATCTGGTTTTTCTTTTATATAGGTTATTCTGAACTGGAAGGTATGTCCGGCATAAATGGCATATATTGTTTGTTCGCCTATTTTATTTATATCGGGTTCGGTAATGTAGATAAGCTTTGAAGCGTCCAATTGCAAGGATTTTCCGTTTTCAAAACGCACTATCATTGTTCCGCCTGAAAAATCGGGCTCAGTGCCTACGTAGAATATCGTGTTGGTGTCGCCCATAATACTTATCGACGTTGCAGGTTTTTCACTGATCAACGTCAGCTGAGGATAGTTGTAGTAGCTTTCAGTGTGCAGCCACCACATTTCATTAAAATCAAAGCCCTTGTATGACTCAGACTTCTGTGCATCACCGTATCCCAGACAAATGGTATCGCTTTCAAATTCAGAATTGTATAAACCTATACCGTAAGCGTCATTTTTCTCATAGTAAGCGTTTTTTACGTGGCTGTCGGTATCACCGGCTATATTGCCTCGGCGCGTCTTGTTGTAATTACTTACTATGGTAGTTTTTACCTTACCTATATTGTATACGCAGGAAATACTTTCGTTATAAAATTCAAGCGTTTCGTCGCATGAGTTAACTCCTACGATACCGCCCGAATACAGATATTGCGTTTCAGCAGAATGCGCGGTAGCAAAAATGTTAGCATTGTTATAGCAGTCGGCAATTTGGGAGTTTACGTTATGCCCCACGATACCGCCGGCTATTGCGTTATCGGCTGAAGCACTGGCAGAAACATTCATAGTGTTAATACAACACTGAACAACCGATTCATTATCGGTTTTGCCGACAATACCTCCCGAACACAAAAATTCGTAGTTCTCTGTTAATTTATTGATGTAGCCGTCGTTTTGACAGATTAATATATATGCGCCGTCGGAGTGTCCCGCAATACCGCCTGCGGTTTTTCCGTATATGTATCCATAGTTATAACAGTAGGTCAAAATTCCTTCGAAGGTGTTAAGACCTACAATACCACCCGAAAAGTAGTTGTTGGCAAAATCTCCGCCTTCGCTGTCCACCATGGCGTAATTCATACAAATAGAAACGGTACCGGTGTTTTCGGCACAAATTCCGCCTGCGTAGGAATAACGCGCCTCAACAGCGTAAACGTAACCGTGCGAATAACATTGGGTTATAGTGCCGTTATTGATAGCCGCAATAGAGCCTGCATAGGCTTCTTTAACTGAGTCTGCCACTACGTAGCATTCGTATATAGTTAAATTTGAAACGGTGCCGTCGTTTTCTGCAATAAGTCCTGCATAGGCAATATTTTGGCTTTCAACGTAGGAGTAAAGATAGGCTATGGTAAATCCGTTTCCGTCTAAGCTTCCCGAAAAGTTTTCAATGGGAATCCACCCGTATCCGTCGTTATAAAAATCACCGTTTTCCGAAAAATCCTCTTCTGTAAACTCAATATCGTTTCCCAACACAAAATGCGAACCACTGTAATTTCTTATTTTGTTAAGTTGAGAGGTTGTTGCAATTACATATGGATCAATTGCTGTTCCCGAGCCACTTTCAAAAACCCCTGCTGCTGATACAGTCACAGGCATTACTGCAAAAACAAGACAAAGCACAACAATAAAGGATAATATTTTTTTGCACATAATTCCAACCTCTTTTTTCTTTTTATGCATTTCAATCATAATGATTATAGGATAGATACTTTTTTTATTTAACATTTTTTTACCACCTTCTATACACATAAACGAAATTAAAGGTCAAAAAGTGGACAACAATTTTTAAATTTTAAAAAAATCAGCAGTTTCAACAAGATCAAACTGCTGATTTTATGCATATTGATTTAGTTAAAAGCGATGTATTCGCTGAGTATTTCGCTTAGTTCTTCCTTTGTGGAAAAACCCATAATACCATGATTTTGCCAAATCTTAAAAAGCAACTAATTGCCATCCTCCAATTTCTCCTGTATTCTTTTATACTCCCTAATAATTCTTTCAATTATTGTTTTACACGAAATAAAA
>JAZSPU010000020.1:0-18501 GCA_045537575.1 Acutalibacteraceae bacterium | reverse complement strand
GAAGCATTGGAGCATCAGGGATGGAGAACAGATTTAACTTCGGGACAACTTGTCCCGAAGTCCGATGATAATCGTACTACTGCACAAATCGGTGCGGATACGGGCGACAGTTATAAAACTGTTCAGCGCTATATCCGTCTTACCAACCTTATCCCCGAAATTTTGCAATATGTGGATGACGGGCGTATTTCCTTTACTCCCGCCGTCGAGCTTTCCTATCTCAACGAGCAGGAACAACAAGACCTATTGGAGCAGATTGAGCAAAGCGATTGCACCCCGTCACTTTCGCAGGCTTGCCGCTTTAAGAAGATAAGCCAAGGCGAAGGTCTTACACCCGAAGTGATTGCAGAGATTATGGAGGAAGAAAAAGCGAACCAAAAAGAGCGTGTTAAAATTCCTACCGAAAAACTCCGCAAGTATTTCCCGAAGAATTACACAGTTCAGCAAATCGAAGATGAAATCATAAAGCTTTGCGAAAAGAACTACCGAATGAAACAAAGGGATGCGAGGTGATCGTATGAAAAAAGTTGATGTTATTAGAAATACGAAAAATGTAAGCGTTATACTTCCTGAACCTATTGATGAAAATGAACCGATTTCTCTTGTGGATCACGTTCTCCCTCGAAACAAAGAACGCATCATTGACTATAGCAAGGTGCGCCGCTTTGGTGAAGAAACATTTGAAACAAAAATTGGTGGAACAACTTATGCGGTTTCCACTCATTTCAATCCCAATGGCAGACAGTGCGTGTTGGAACAGTTTAAGCAACTGATTCTATCCGACAATTTGATTTGATTTCCGCACAATGGAAAAAGACAATCGGGTGTAGTAAAGTTATAACAGGCTTTAGCCGCACCCGGTTGTCGGAAAGGAGAAATAATTAATGACAACCGTAAAAAATATTAAGGTGCAAAACGATAAAAATATAGAAGAACTCATCACCGCTCTTTATTGCCGTTTATCCGTAGAAGACATTAAAGATGAGGACGGCAAGAAGAAAAAGAAAGAGGATGAGTCCAATAGTATCAGTAATCAAAAGCAGATTTTACTTGATTATTGCAAAAAACACGGCTACACAAATACAATGTTCTTCGTTGATGATGGCATATCCGGTACAAGTTTTGACCGAAACGATTTTAATCGTATGCAACGAATGGTGGAAGAAGGCAAGATTTGCAGAATCATTGTAAAGGACCTATCCCGATTTGGTCGTGAACAAGTCGAAGCGGGCAGATTAACACAAATCGTATATCCGTCGCTTGGTGTTACGTTTATTTCTATTCAGGAGAATATAAACAGTTCAACGGGCGAAGGAATGGAAATGCTTCCGTTTTATAATATATTTAATGAATGGTATGCGGCACAGACTTCTAAAAAAATTCGTGCGGTATGGCAGTCTAAAGCAGATAACGGTAAGCGTGTTTCTTCCGTGGTTCCTTATGGTTATAAAAAAGATGAAACCGATAAGGAAAAATGGTTAATCGATGAACCTGCGGCAGAAATTGTTAAAAAGATATATAGTCTTTGCTTGGCGGGTAGAGGTCCTTTGCAAATTGCCAAACAATTAGAGCGTGAAAAGGTACTTGTTCCTACCGCATATTTCGAATCTGTAGGTAGAAAAACTCGAAATGCAACGCCCCTTGATCCGTATGCGTGGAATTCGAGTGTCGTTGTCGGTATTTTGGAAAATCGACAATATACGGGATGTGCTGTTAACTTTAAGACTACGACAGTAAGTTACAAGGTGCACAAGAAAATCATCAATCCCGTCGCAGATTACCAAATCATCCCGAATATGCAGGAACCGATAATCAGCGAGGATATATGGTTAAGGGTACAAGAACTGAGAAAAAACCGCCGACGTCCCACAGCAACCGGCAGAACAAGTTTGTTTTCAGGATTGGTTTACTGTCCCGACTGTGGTGCTAAATTACACTTTGCCGCCGCTAAGAGTCTTACACGAAACCAAGAGCATTTTCGTTGTTCGAATTACAAGTCAGGCAGAGGCAGTTGTACGGTTCACTTTATTCGTGATGTCGTTCTTGAAAAAGTGGTTCTTGATGCAGTTAGAAATTTAGCCGACTTTGTAAAATGCCACGAGCCTGTGTTTTTGTATATGCTTGCAAGGAAAAACGATGCGATGCGCCAACAAGAACGTAAAAGGTTGGAACGAGTAATTGAACGAGGCACTCGCCGTATATCTGAGATTGATAAACTAATCGAGGCTGCTTTTGAAAGAAATGTGCTTGGAAAATTAGAAGATGACCGCTACGAGCGTATGGTGAAAAACTATGCTCAAGAGCAAAGAGAATTGATTGCAGAGGTTCAAGAAAGCAAGGTTGTTTTGCAAAAAGCCGAGCAACAAGTTGTTGATTTGCGATTGCTACTTCGCACGTTGAGAGAACTGACCGAAGTGAAAGATCTTACACCTACACTTGTGAACTCGTTGATTGAACGCATTGAGGTTCACAACAACGATAAGTCAAGCGGTCATTGCTATGTAAAGGTGGATATTTATTTTACCGCAGCCGGAATGATAGATATTCCTACCGAAGAAGAAATCCTTGCTATGATGGAAGAGATACGGGAAAATCCGCAGGAATTCCGCTATGTAGCATAAAATAGGAAAACGGTGTGACCCCGTTTTTAGGGTTACACCGTATCCTACATAAATTACTTCCTTATGACGCCCCGCCATTTAACACGCGGTTTTTGTTTTGCTATATAGTTTTTCGCCAACCTATAAGGTTATTATAAATATCACCTTTAAGGAAGTTATCGTCAAGAACAGTGTCGGTGGCTTCTCGCAAATCTTCAATCATTTTACCAAATTCTTTTATTTTTTCTTTTACGCCTTCTTCATTTTTATTAAAGCGGTCAATATAAATATCAGCATTGAATTTTACAAGCTCTGCATGGTAAGAAAGATATTCCCAGACTTTAGAAGTAGAAGCGAGTTTATCAATGTATTTTTCTTTAAATTCATCGATAAATGCTTTAGCTTTATTATACTGCTGGATCATTTCTTGAGCATCATAAGGCTTTTCGCCTCTTAACACCTCGGGAACAAAAAGTTTTGATAGAGTTGAAAGATATTCCTCTACCTCTTTTGCATATTCACCATAAGCAGTAGTGAAATATTCACTTACTATATCACAAAAAGTTTCGTTTTTGTCCCAAAGGGTTTTTGCCATACAGTACATAGGCAGATTATTGGGGAATGCAATGCGCTGAAGCTGACAGCTAACCATTCCGTCAACACCGATTTTGTCCAAAGAAGCCATATCCTTTTGCAAAATTTTTGCACAAGCATAATAACCGGGGTCATAGTGATGGTCCCACATAAGATGGTAATCAAACAGCATAACGTCTTTGATTCCCTGCTCATTTATCCACTTTTTAAACATTGCCACAGTTTTCGGCAGTGAACCTTTAAAGACGTTTTTGTTTCTTACGTAAGGCTCTATTTCAATTTCCTCAGTAAAATCATAATCAGCATAAGAAACGGAATAAGAGCGGGAAATCGGCGCAAAATCCATTGCAAAACGGTTGGGGTTATGAAGTCTTTCGGTTTCGGGCGCCCACATTAAATCATTATAAAACGGTAATAATATTTTTGTTTTTATGCCCTGCTCAGTTAATTTTTCATCCAAATCATTCATCATCATAATAAGATAATCTGACGGAGTTTTCTTCTGACAGTTTTCACATTCACAGTGATTATTACCGCCGTCTGCCATAAAGAAGGCAATATAATCCTTATATTGATTATTTTTGCAATATTCCACAACGTAATTTACTATTTTTTCCCTAACAACAGGATTAGAATAGCAAAGATTGGTATTAAGCGGCTTATTACCTCTGAATTTTCTTTCCCCGTCAAGCTGAGCCAATATTTCTTTAATTTCCTTTGGCGGTTCTCCCTCATATTCATACCAACCCGAAGCGGGCAGACCAAAGGGAGCGCAGTTCCAACCGTGTCCTACAGCCTGATATTTAAGGGAACGTTTTGCAATTTCCTCATCCAAGGAACGTACCATAGCATCAACCTCGTCATCGCTTAAGTGACCGTCAGGGAAACGCTCATAATATTGATTAAAAAATGTAGCAGGAGTTAAAAACTGGAAGAAATATTCGTTCATACCAACCTTAGGCAGCCAGTCTATCATATTAAAGATGTGCTCATAACCTACGGTGCCCTCTATACACATACCTCGGTGGCTGTATGCAGCAGTTTCCTTTACGCAAACGGTAAAATCGGTATTGCCTAGTTTTTTCTTCGGGATTACTTCACCCTCTTTTCCCGGGTAAAGATAACGGCAACCCATTTCATACATAAAGCGATATGCAGCAATCAGCACACTTTGCTCATTTGAACCGCTGATAACACCTACGCTGTCTTTTACGTCTATGTAAACGGTATCTTTTTCGCTTTCCTCAGTAAAGCCCATGCCTACCCACAAAGCGTTTTTAACCTTTTCATCATAAGAAGCATATTTTCTAACGTCTAAAGTAACTGTAGAATCCATTTCCTTTATAAGCCTAATAAGCTCATTTACCGCATAAGAAACAGTTTCACTACTTCCTATTTTTGCTACCGTAATTCTCATAAATTTGCCTCCCTTAAAGAGTTTTTTACAGTATAGCACTTCATTATATTATAGTCAATAACAATCATTCGTTTTTAAGTAGATAATGAAGCATTTTTTCGGGATCATCTAAAAAGCTCTTTGTTATTTTATAATGCTCGGTTTCCTTATAGGAAACACTTTTTATGCCTTCCTTCGAAAACTCAAGAATCTGGGCATTGGGAAATGCCATCAGCAAGGGCGAATGGGTAGCGATAATAAACTGTGAATCCTTTTTTATAAGCTCGTTCATTTCGCTCATTAAGGTTAAAATCCTATTTGGTGACAGCGCCGCTTCAGGCTCGTCAAGAATATAAATTCCGCCTCCAAAAAAACGGTTTTGCACAATGGATAAAAAGCTTTCTCCGTGAGATTGACGATGAAGGGAAACGCCGCCGTAGCTTTCTATTACAAAAGGATCAAAGGAGGGTGCTTTATCCATTTCATCAATATTTGTTGCCACGTTATAAAGACTTTCCGCCCTAAGAAAAAAGCCGTCTTTAGCAAATTTGCGTTTTGCAATTTCGATATTTTCATATAAAGACGAATGGGTATCGTTAGTGGAAAAGGTAAAGTTTATAGAGCCGCCCTCTGCATTAAAGCCGTAAGCTACCGCTATGGCTTCAAGAAGCGTAGATTTTCCCGTACCGTTTTCACCCACAAAAAAGGTAACGTTTGATGAGAAGGAAAGCTCCTTCTCCTTTTTTAAATATTTTATTACGGGCAAATCATTAAGATATGAATTTTCACCTAAAGCGTCATTAAACAAAATTTTAGAAATATAATCGGCGCGCGGCATTCGTTTTCACCCCTCTATTTCAATAAGGATATTACATTTTTCTTTTATCTTAAAATGTTCGAAATACTTGTTTTCAAGAGGAATCCACTCATTAAAAAAGCGCTGAGCCAAAGTATGAGTATTACGTTTTAATATTCGTTCTCGTTGCAATTTTTCATCAATATCAATAAATACCGAATAATCATAATAGTCTGAAAGTTCAGGATGCATAGAGTAAACTCCTTCAATAACTATCAGTTTATCTGGAATTACCTCTACATAATCGGAAAGGCTCATAGCCGAGCAATCAAATGGGCGATATCTAATAGCTTCTCCTCTGCTAAGCGGCTCTAAAATCTCTTTCAAAAAGCGTTCTCTGTCAACATTTCCCCCAATTTCTGCGTATCTTTCCTTCGTTCTCTGAAAGGGCTGTAAAAAGAAATCATCCATATGAAATACTGAAGCATTATATTTTTCTTTAAGCACACCGCTTAAAGTGGTTTTTCCACCTGCGCTGCCACCCTCAACAGCAACTATCATTCTTCCCTTTTTAAGTCCTTTATCTATAGCCTCAAAAAGAGGTGAAAACACTTCAAATTCTTTTTTCATATTTTTCTCCTGTTTATTCTATTAAAAAGCATTACTAAAGGCGGAACTAAAATTATCTGCGCAATAATGCCGGGAACAGCGTTTATAAAAGCACCCGCCAAAAAAGCTTCAAGCGTAAATACAGAGCCTTTTATTCCGAGAATGATATACATAACCGCTCCCCACACCGCTCTTCCTGTCAGCATAGCAATTATTAAAGAAAGATATATGTAAAGCGTTTTCTTTGGAAAGATTTTTCTCATAATACCGCTAATCAGTCCATAAGCCGCAAGTTCAAACGCCATTGCCACAGCATTGGGAAAAAGAAAGGGCATACCAATTGTTAACGAACGAAACAAAGGGGCTATAAAGCCAACCGCCAATCCCCATTGCCAACCACAGACGAATCCGCAAAGAATAACGGGAATATGCATCGGGCAAAGCTTATTTCCTATAGTCTCTATCTGCCCCGTTAAAAACGGCATTAGGTATGTAAAAGCCAAAAACAGCGCAGACAATATCATCCTTATTAAACCTTCACGTTTTTTCATAAAATCCATTATTTTGACCTCTAAAATCTCTTTATGCAAATTATACTATTTTAGTAAAATAAAGTCAATAAAGCCCTTAATCAACAATAACCGTATGACATTTTTTATACTTTAACGGAGCAATTCCCACACTTTTTTTAAAAACCTTTGTAAAATAATTATAGTCGCTTATTCCCACGGCAGAGCTTACTTCCTTAATAGGCATATCGGTGGTAGTCAGCATTCTTTTTGCCTCGTCTATTCGTATAGACGCTATATAGTCGCTAAGCGTCATTTTAAACCATTGATGCGCGATTTCATAAAGCTTGTTTTTGGATATAAAAAACCTTTCGCAAATACCCTTTACAGTCAGTTTTTCCTTTAGATTAGCCCTTATATAATCGTCTATATCCTGAGCAAGATCACTAAATCCCATTTCTATATACTCCGAAAGCCACAAATGCGCCGTTACGCATTTCATAATACCTGAAGCAGAATTTATACGTTCTTTGTTATATTTATCAAGTTCACCGTAAGCCGTCAGCATTTCGTCGTAATCAAGGTTTAAATCTTCACAGAGTTTTTTTAGCTGTACGTCGGTTACGCCATCGATGTCATCAGTAACCTGTCCAAACATTATAAAGCCTAAAATCGTATCCTTAAATTTTATGGGAACGGCGGTATCCACAAGCCCTGCATGGCAGTAATGGGTTACGGGTTTGCCCGTTTTGGCACATTCCGTACACACGGCTATGTCGCTTTCCAAACATCTTGACCTACCCAGCGCCGAACTTTTTACATTAGTACAAAAACGGCACATTTTTTTCGGTTGACCGCTAAGCAGTTTAATCTGAGAATCCCATACAGAAGAACAAAGTCCTGTAAGACGATAAAAATCATAAAGTAATTTATCAAGCTTTTCTTTATTAAAGTTATAAATCATTTATATCACCATCCTAACTATAATCATTATATACCAAAATTCACCGTTTTTCAATAAAATTAAACTGAAAATCGGGAAGATTTTTCTATTTTTGCAGTTAATTATTACTATTTTGGGTTATAAAAAAGCTGTATTATAAACTCACAAAATACGGGAGGGAAAATCATATGAAAAAATCAGAATATTTAGAGCAAGTAAAATTAACCCTTGAATACTTTGAAAAAGCAGGAATTGCTTTAACCGAAAAGGAAAAAGAGTCTATTGAAGTAATTGACTTTAATCAAGGAAGAGTTAAAGAATTCGGTCTTCAGCTCCTTGTTTACGTAAATACCGAAAGGGTTTGCGCAAAGGAAATGGTTTTAATCCCCGGTCAGACCTGCGCTGAGCATTGGCACGTACCCACAGACGGTATGCCCGGTAAAGAAGAAACCTTCCGTTGCCGTTACGGTCAGGTTTACCTCTACGTAGAGGGTGAAAAAAATGTTGAACAAATTAAAGCAAAGCTTCCTAAAAGCGACGTTTCCGTTTTCCACGAGGTAATACTTAACCCCGGTGAACAGTACACCATAATGCCCGGCGTTAAGCATTGGTTTCAGGGCGGCCCCGACGGCGCTGTAATATCGGAATTTTCCACCAAAAGTACCGACGAAACCGACCAATTCACCGATAAAGCCCTTGTACGTTCAGGCGGTTTGGAAGAATGATTAAAACGGTACTGGGAAGCATCCCCGAAAACGAAGTAGGCATCACTTTGCCTCACGAACATATTTGCCAATTTAACGATTATCTTTACAGTATGGGCGGAAAGTTTTATCTTGATAAAGAAAAACTGTTAAACTCGTCGGTAAAGCATCTTTCAAAATTAAAATCAGACTATTCTTTAAATACATTTATTGACTGCACTCCTGTTAACACAGGCAGAGATATTGAATTACTTAAAGAAATATCAAAAAAGTCGGGAGTAAATATAATCTGTTCTACAGGCTTTTACTATACAGAAGAACCCTTGCTAAACAATCGCAACGTCGATTACTTGGCTGACATTATCGTAAGTGATGCCAAAAAGAATAACGTAGGCATTATAAAATGCACTGTAGAAAATGAAGTGCTCAATGCGCTTGAGCAAAAGCTTTTAATGTCTTGCGCAAAAGCGCAGCTTATTCTTAATCTTCCGTTAGTGGTACATACCAATGCCCAAAACAAAAACGGATTGGAAGCGCTCAAGCTTCTTATTAATATGGGTGTGCAGCCCGAAGCTATAACTATAGCGCTTTTAAGTGACACCGACGATATAGAGTATATAAAGCAAATAGCAAGTTTTGGATGTTTTATCGGTTTAAACACAGCCTATAATGTAACAAAAGATAACTACTTTTCTAAAACGGTTAATAAAATTAACGCACTTTGTGACTCGGGTTACTCAGATAAGATACTTTTATCACACAACACAGCCTTTTTTAACGGTTATGAATTAAAGGCAAAAATAAACGATAAACCGCGATTTTCTTATTGCTTTGATTATATTTTGCCGCTTCTCCCAAAAGACACAGCGCAAAAAATAATTAAGGAAAACCCTTTAAAAATGCTTAAATGCGGAGAATAAGCAAAAGTCAGGTCAGCAAAAAAGCCGATCTGGCTTTTTAATTTTATAAACAGCCCCTGACTTTGCAGTTTTTTAAAATAGCAAACTCTCATAAAATCATTCGTAAAACTACAAAGATGTTGCAGAATTTTATATTGTTTTTATTCTTTTGCTATGATATTATTTTTTCAGAATATGCTGAGAGGTGTTTTTTATGGCTTACGAAAAACTAAAAGACTACTTATTGGAACTTTCCGAAATTCTTTGGGCACAGCCTTACGGCGACTTTAAAAACCCTTGCATTGTGGTAACCAAAAGCAGCAGTTACCCCTCTCAGCTTTGGGATTGGGGCAACTGGGCGAACAACATTGCTCTTCGTCAAATTGCAACCTATCAGGGAAAAGAGGATGAACTTTTAAAATACGAAATAGGCTCGGTTTTAAATTTTCTTAATACTCAAAAAGAGGATGGCAGTATTGAAATAGCGATTTTCAGCAGTGATGATAAAAACTATTTTAAAAACCTGCCCCATAAAAACATACATAAGCCTGTTCTCGCTCAGCACGTTGCTTTTATACTAAAATATAACAGTGATACCGCTTGGGTAAAAGAAATTTATCCTAAGCTTAAAAAATTTATTTCTTACTATGAGGAAAATGCCAAGCACGAAAGCGGACTTTTTTATTTCTTTGACGATTTTGCTATCGGTGTAGATAACGATCCTTCCACCTTTTATCGTCCCGACAATAGCTCCGCTTCCATATTCTTAAATACCCTTATGTATATGGAGCTTGGCTCATTAAGTCATATTGCTTCTTTACTAGGTGAAAAAGCTGACGAAATTTATTATAAAGAAAAGCAAAACGAACTTAAAAATGCCATAAATGAGCATTGCTATGACCAAAAAGACGGTATGTATTATAGCTGTGACATAAATTTGCGCCCCATAGCAACAAAAGGCTTACACGCAGGCGCACCGCGTCACTACTCAACCCTTATACAGCGCCTTGGCTGTTGGAGTTCCTTTTTACCCCTTTGGGCAGGTATTCCCACTAAAGAACAGGCTCAGCGAATGGTTAAAGAAAACCTTTTGGACGAAAAAGCTTTTTGGGCGCCCTTTGGTGTGCGTTCACTTTCAAAATACGAAAAAATGTATCGTCTTATTGGTTCAGGCAATCCGTCAAGCTGGCAGGGCGGCGTATGGATACTCTCAAACTATTTTGTATTTAAAGGGCTACTAAAATACGGTTATACCGCGCTTGGCAAAGAACTTGCCGAAAAGACCGTAAACCTTTTGGCAAAAGACCTTGAAGAGAACGGCGCATTCCACGAATATTATGATCCCGAAACTGCCCACGGACTTTTCAACAAAGGCTTTTCAAGCTGGAATCTCCTTGCATTTAATATGCTGCAGTACCTCGACGGCAAGGATGTTATCGAAGAATTTACTATGTAAAAAACCTGTGCAGAGTTTTCTGCACAGGTTTTTAGCTTGAGAAGTTTTCGTTAATTTTCTAATGATAGTTTTGCTCATATCTTGATTTTGTGCGCTTATTATAGTAAGATAAATAAAACAAAAATCAATTTAGATTACTATAGGGAGAAAAAATGAAAGACGAATGCCTTATATGCGGCGCACCGCTTAAATATTTAGAAAAGGACAGCCCTATGGAGTGCGCCATTTGTCACAAAAACGAAAGCAGTAAAACCGTTTGCGAGAACGGACACTACGTATGCGACGAGTGTCATACGCAAGGAATGGATAGAATAATCGGTCTATGCCTTGGCGAAACCTCGAAGAACCCGATAGAAATTATTGGTAAGATGATGGCTTTGCCCTTTTGCCATATGCACGGTCCCGAGCATCACGTTATGGTCGGTTCGGCACTTCTTACTGCATATAAAAACGCAGGCGGAGATATCGTTCTTGAAAAGGCGCTGTGCGAAATGCAGGTGCGCGGAAAGAAGGTTCCCGGCGGTGCATGCGGATTCTGGGGTGCTTGCGGCGCGGGTATAAGCGCCGGAATGTTTGTGTCTATTGTGACAGGCTCTTCCCCTCTTGCAGATTATGCTTGGGGACTTTCAAACAAAATGACCTCTGCCGCCCTTGGAGCAATCGGGCAGGTAGACGGTCCCCGTTGTTGTAAGCGTGATTCCTATCTTGCTATTATACAAGCTGTCCAATTTGCAAAAGAGTATCTTGACGTAGAGATGGAGCTTAATGAAATTAAGTGTATCCACTCTTCACAAAATAATCAATGCATCGGTGAGAGGTGTCCCTTTAAATGAAAAAGAAAATTGCCTTTATTTGCGTACATAATTCATGCCGCAGTCAAATAGCAGAAGCTCTGGGAAAGCATCTGCGCGGCGATGAATTTGAATTTTATTCGGCAGGAACTCAGACAAAGCCGAAAATTAACCAAGATGCCGTAAGAATCATAAAACAGCTCTACGGCATTGATATTGAAGAAACCCAATTCAGCAAAACCTTCGATAAAATCCCTGAACCCGATATTGCTATCTCTATGGGTTGCGACGTAGGTTGTCCGTTCATAGGAAGAGAATTTGATTACAATTGGGGACTAAATGATCCAACCGGACAAAGTGATGATGTGTTTTTTAAAGTCATTCAACAGATAGAAAAGGCTATTCTGTCACTTTAACAAATAACTAAAGGTTGGGTTAAGTTCCACATCTGCATCAAAAAAAAGCGTTGTTAACACAACGCTTTTTTACTTTATTTAAAGATAACTACTGCACCGCTGTTAGCAGGAATAGTGAAGGTAAAGCCATCAGAAGTTTCAGCTTCGCCGATAACTTCATTAAATTCGATTCCCGTATATTTTAAAGTTACAGTCTCGGGATTCGGGCGGTAATTAACCAGCATAGCTTTTCTGCAGTTTTCTTCCACGTGTTCGGTAATGCCCACGTATGCGTTATCACCTATAATTTTCTTTTCAGCGCTTCTAAACTCAGGTATCATTTTATAGAAGCTTTCAAAAGGAATTTCCTTTTCACCGCTGACGGTGTGAGGACGTGAAGAGGCTACGTCTTCTATAGGACAGGACACGAAATAAACCTTTCCTTTTCCGTGCTTTGCACAGCTCATTACGGGATTACCGGTATTATCTCTTAACAGTACCTCTCCGCCTGCCTCGGAATAAATTGTGCGATACTGGGAAATAAGAGGTAGCTCCTTGCCATCAATGGTAACCGTTTCATTGCCAATAGGCTTTGCTCTGTTTTCAACGCAAAGTCCCGCAAATTTTTCCAGCGGTTCGCAGAAAATAAGGTTGTCTGCCGAAACGTAAAGGGTTGCGCCCTCTTCTACCTTTTTCATAACCTTGTCAAACTGATGCTTATAAACCGAAAGCGAACCTTTAAGAGAGGGTAACATATACATCTTAGCTTCAGGCAAAGTATCGTCAATAGAAGTAAACTCTATATCAAGACCTGCTTTTTTTGCAAGAAGGAAACTACCGTATGCAGTTCCCCAACCGTTGCCTGTATGAGAAATTATGCATACCGCATCCACTATTCTATCACTAATGGAGCCTACCTTTTCTACAAAGCCGTTAAACTTTTCAATAGCTTCTACAACGGGTTTCGGTGTGCCGTCAGCATGATAAAGTCCAAGATAACGCTCTATTCCCGACCAGTCGTAAGGAGTTCTTTCTATTTGGTTCTGGTCAAAACCGCACCACCACATCGCACTAAGAAGTCCGTGAGCGTAAGCCGAATAAAGACAGCCTTTAAAGAAATCAGACTGAACCTGTTCAGAAGCAAGCCAGGTACCAAGACCGCCGATTTCCTCAATAAAAGCAGGTTTTTTACCTATTCCGCGATAGAAAACCGTTTCAGCGGTAGAATGAAGAACAGTTTTCATTTCATTATAATAATCGGTATCACAATTAGGAACAAAAATCGAATAAGGATGGGTAGTAAGTACGTCAAGTATTTCTCCCTGATCTTTAATAAGCCAATTGCCCGATACGTTAAGGCTGTGCATTCCCGAAATAACAGGACGTGTATTGTCACAGCGCTTTATGGCGTCTGTAATTAAAGATACCCAGTTATATGCATCTTCGCTTTTATCTACTGTGGTCATACAGTTACATTCATTGCCCAGCTCCCAAGCCGAAATAGCCTTATGGCACTTAAACTTATTAACCATATAGCGCACAAATTTAAGCTGCCATTTTATAGAAAGAGGATCGGTAATAGGTTTTCTGCCTTCAAGGGCGGGCGGAGCATAAAGTCTTCCGCTCATCCAACCTGTAATAAGCCCTACAACAAAGGTAACTTTGAATTCTTCGCCAATATCAAGAAGTCTTGAAAAGCGTTCAATCATAACAGGGTCAACGCCTGCTACTCCTTCGGGAGAATCATCCAGCGGTTTTTCACCTAGACGTATATCTTTAATAAGCATATTATAATCGTAATGTATTTTAATAGGCTGAAAATCCGACCACAATGGGAAAATGCGGAAAACCTTTATACCGCTGTCGGTTAAAAGTTTCATATCCTTTCTCACAACATCTTCGTCCCAATTTTGCCACATATAAATACCGGCATGAGATGCCCAATAATTCACACCTACATAAAAGCTGCCTTTTTCAAGAAACTTCATAAAAATCACCTCTAATTTTTAAGCACATTATATCAATTTTCAATCCTTAAGTCAAGACAAAAATACAATATTTTGTTACAAATATAAACACAAAATCAAACACACTAAGACGGTTTATAGCCGCATCGCAACCAAAAAATAGCAGCCGACAAATGTCGGCTGCATTTTTTGGTAGGTTGTACCGATTTAGATATTTAACGCATTATTAAACATATTCAAAATATCCTGCATCATTTCTATATTGATTTCACTATATAAAGCATGGTCAACACCATTGCAAAATTCGGTCATTTCCTCCTGCGTGAGTTCCCGATCATATTCCTTCTTCAGTCGTTTCAAGTCCTTTTCGACCTTCTCTTGATAGGTAACGGCTCGCGGTGAGTGCAAAATGGTATTATGCCCTGCTTGGCTACCGGTACCAATGTAATAGGTTACATTCTTTCTCCGAATTTCATCCCTATGAGAAATCACCGATTGATGAGTAAAGCTGATAACAAAATCGCGGTTGCCGTGGGCAATATAGACAGGCGCATCGGTACTGTTTATGCCTTGTACGGCATCGTACTTTGTATAGTCTTCGAACAACAGCGTTTGATAGGCATCCAAAAATTCTTTTGGGAAATCAATTCTCAACATATCCTGAAAAGGACTCATATATTGTTCTCCCTTTTCTACAAACAGCGTATAGCCACTGTTGAACGGGGCTACAGCAGCGCATCCACAAATATTTTTATGGAGGGAAAGTACCGCCGTTGCCGCATAACCACCCCAGGAATGTCCAAACAAGAACAGCGGATATTTGGACAACTGTTTATCGTTTTCAATATAGGTTAATGCATGGTCCAAATTCACCAAGGGTGTGCACATTCCCACGGTAGAGTCACCCTCGGACCCATATGTACCTTGGCAATCGTAGGTAAACACGGCATATCCGTTGCGCACGAAATACTCAATGAACGGAATGTAATCATCTGCACCGGCATGCATACCGTGGCAAACCACAACCATCCCTTTGGCGCTATTACAAGGATAAAAATAGCCTTGGAGCTTCCACTGACCGCTGGGAAAGAAAAAAGCGGTCCGCGGCAGTCGTTCTTTCACGCGACTATAATCAAATTCACCGAATATCGTATTTATATCCCGTTTTTTATATCTTTTAAAGAAGGAATTGTATGCTGCCATGGCTCCAAGAATCGTTCCCACTTGTAGCCCTGTATTCAGTGCGATCTTCGCAACCATTTTCGCGTCGTTTATTAAACGTCCGCCTGACTCTTTATTTTCCAATCTGCAAACTCCTTTGTTCGAAATTTCGTTAATAGTGCCTTATAGGCAATATCGACTCACTCGTTTAGTTTAACATAGATTTTCGTTTTTTTCAATGCGAACCGATTTAGATATTATTTTTAAGTAAAATTAATTTTATCAAAAAAAGTCGAAAATGCTTTCTTTTGTCGAAAAAGTGTGGTATAATGATTAAATATTACGGAAAAAACATATTAACTTACAGGAGCGTAATGGAATATGACGGATAAATCTTGTTACAATTTAAGTCTCTCGCAAGACGTGGCATATTTGCAATGCAAGTACAGTTTATATAAAAGAGTGATCAACATCCTTTCCTCCATCACCATTGATGAGGAAGTGGATTTCGAGCTTATGGATCAGGCTTTCAAGCTTCTGGTTGAACGAAATGACTGCCTTAGAATTAGGTTCTTCAAAAAGAGGGGAGACCTGATGCAGTACTTTGGTGATTCCGGAAAGAATATCAAGAAGGTGCCTGTTTTGTCCTTTGAAACCAAAGAACAGCAAGACGCCTTTATCAATAAGGTTAGAAAAAAAACCATTGACTATATGCACGGTGTTGTCATCGAACCTTATTTTATTCACACCTATGACAATCGTTGCATGGTGTTTTTCAAGATTTGTCATCTGGTCACTGACCTTTATGGAATCAACGTCTTGTATATGGATCTTATAAACGTGTATAATGCTCTGAAAAAGGGCGAAACGTTGCCCCCCGCCCCTGAAAGTTTCGAGGAGATTATCAAAAAGGATATCGAAAAGAACTCCAAAGGCAATTTGGCGGAGAAACACTTGGAGTACTTCACCAATCTACTCACCGATAATCCCGAGCCATTCTATGCCGGTATTCACGGACCCAATAATCCCATTTGGCAGAAGCAACTCAAAAAACACCATCGGAGCATGCCTATTTTCCTTGTCCGTAACAGCACTCAGACCTACCGTCACAAGATTGACAAGGATTTGGTAGAAAAGATGCTGACCTATTGTCAGAACAATGGATGCTCACCTGCGAATTTACTTTTCTACGCAAGCTCTATAGCCTTGGCTAAGCTAAACGGAAATCTCAAGAACATAATACCCATAGGTCTTTATAATTGCCGCAATTCCGTACAGGAAAAGCACTGTGCAGGCCCTAAGGTGCAAAGCGCTGCTTGTTATACCAAGATTGATTACTCCCTTTCTTTTGAGGATAATCTGAAGGCATTCTCAATTGCGCAGTTTGGTCTTTATAGACATATCAAGTTTAAAGATAGAGATTTTGAGGCCTTAATGCACAACATCTACCGTTCTTCACCTCTTCTGATCTACTATTCGATTGCCTACTCACTCATACCCATTGATATGCCCGAGGGTGTGGAGTTTAATTTGTATACCAACGGTAATAGCGCTCTTCCTGCCTATGTCATTCAGGTTTTGAATACCAAGGCCAAAGAAATTGATATGGCTTACGATGTGCAGACCAAGATCACTAGTGAAGAAGACGTCAGCAACTTCCATACCTACTATCTGAACGTACTAAAACAGGTACTTGACGATCCCGATATCAAGGTTTCGGATATTCAGCTTTCGCTGTAACAACATATTTTCAAATATAACAGCACCCCAAAAGTTAAACGCTTTTGGGGTGCTGACATTTATTAAATAGATTTACAAAATCTTTCTTCTGGTTAATTTTTGCGTTAATTTATTAAAATTGGTAATAATCACGTCACCTGTTAAGCGCAGACGACTATCTTTGCTATTTTGGTTAATTAAATCTATATTACGGTAAATTTGTTCTAGATTATCGTATCCATCGCTAAAATACTCTTTTAAAATATTTTTAGTTTTTTCATAACCGGCTTCTAACATTTTATCAATACTGTCTTGTTGAAACACAAACGACTGTTTTAACGAAGTTTCGTTTGGGAAGGTTATTTTAATAATTTTGTTATCAAATTCCGTGCTTTCAAATTTATAGCAAATATCATCAAAATATATACAGATAATATAATCAATCTCACGATCTAAAAGCGGAAAAACAGGAACGTTGTCAACCGTTGCTCCATCAAAATATCCTGAACCATCAACCTGAACCGAACGATTACAAACAGGCAACGCAACAGTTGCTTTTAAATATAGCGGTATTTTATCTTTATCTACCTTAGATAAATCTTTATATACGATGTTTTTGATGCTTGACTCAAGCAAAGAACAATAAAATTCAGAAGAAATTGAATCATCAGGATCATAAAGGTTGATAATGCTTTGTTGCAAAACGTCGCTTTTAAGAAATTGGTATAAACCCATTTTTCCATTGTTACAAAGCCCACTCCACATTTGCTTAGCCTTTTCCAGCTTGTTTGTCATATAGGCATAACCATTAAGAGCGCCTACGGAAGCGCAAGATATATATTTAACTTCTTCAAGCGGTATAACTTCGCTTAATGCATATAAAGCGCCAAGCTGAAGCGCACCTTTAGCCATTCCTCCGGATAATACTAGTCCTATATTCATTTGACCACTCCATAAAATCAAATTTTTGCTTTGCTACTATTATCATATTATTTTTACTTTGAAACATCTGTATTTTAAAGACATACAACATTACCATTATAGCAGATACATTTAAAATAACAAGTGTTTTTGCATAAATAGTAATATTTCAGCGAAAATTCTATAATTTTGCAAAAGTCTGTTTTAAAAAAAGAAAAGACTTTGCTTTTTAACAAAGTCTTTTTGGCTCGTAGCACCGAAAAAGATATCATACATTATTGTCGATTTGATGAAAATTTATAATTGTACTGCATATATAAATTAATAAATCCTTTGCACACATTTCGATTAACAACTTTAAACCCTAAATTATTCCAAAACCTACAACCGGAAATATTGTTGTCTTGCACCGACAAACAAAACTTTTCAATAACAGTGTTAGAAAAAGAATCAAAAAGGGCTTTAATTACCTTTGTACCTATTCCTTGTTTCTTAAACTCTTCATTCATTAGAAAAAGTCCTATATAAAATGTCTGTTCATCAGGATAACCATATAATGCAAAGAGAGAACAAACAGGTTTTCCGTTATACAAAACTCCTATATTATACACATTTTCCTTTGGAAAATCATTTGGACAATATTCAATTGTTTCAGTGATAGTTTCTTTAGTTGCTACTTGTCCGTCTGTCAACATATAATATTCTTTATTGCAATAGAAAATTTCTTCATATTTCTCATAGTTATCTATTGTAATCCGTTCTATAACAAACTCAGGTAACCGCAACTGCATTTTTTCGTATAAATTCATTCTTTGCACCATTTTATACTATTTACTCAATTTACTCTTTGCAGTATTTATTGAAGTAATTAGTAATTTTTTAACCGGACTATCTGCCATAACAATACCACCTTTTTAAAAAATTATACCACTATAAAACAAAAAGTGCAAGGCAAAGCCTTGCGAAACACTTCTTCACTATTCACTATTACTTATTACCTCCAAAAATCTTCTCGGACGGATTTAGTGAAAAGTGAAGAGT
>JAZSPU010000050.1:0-8904 GCA_045537575.1 Acutalibacteraceae bacterium | reverse complement strand
CGCTTTTTGAACGAAGATCCTTGGGAGAGACTTCGTACCATCAAAAAGGCTATGCCTAACACTAAACTTCAGATGCTCCTTCGCGGTCAGAACATTTTAGGCTATAAGCACTATGCTGACGACGTTGTTGACGCATTCGTTAAAAAGGCTATTGAAAACGGTATTGACGTTATCCGTATCTTCGACGCTCTTAACGATACTCGTAATATGGAACAGGCTATGAAGTCCTGTAAGAAATACGGCGGTATCTGTGAAGCTGCTATGAGCTATACCATCAGCCCTGTTCATAACGAAGAATACTTTGTAGAACTTGCAAAGAAGCTTGAAGCTATGGGCGCTGACGTAATTTGTATTAAAGATATGGCTAACCTTCTTCTTCCCTATGATGCTTATTCGCTCATTAAGAAGTTAAAGGCTGCTGTTAAATGTCCTATCCACCTTCATACCCACAACACCACAGGTACAGGCGATATGACATATCTTATGGCTGCTCAGGCAGGTGTAGATATTGTTGACACCGCTCTTTCTCCCTTTGGTAACGGTACAGCAAACCCTGCTACCGAAGCTTTAGTTGCCACCCTTAAAGGCACCGAAAGAGATACAGGTCTTGACCTTGATGCTCTTGCAGAGGTTGCTACCCATTTCAGAGGTGTTGCAGACAAGATGAAGGCAGACGGCACACTTGATCCCAAGGTATTAAGTGTTGATACCAAAACCCTTATTTATCAGGTTCCCGGCGGTATGCTTTCCAATATGCTCGGCCAGTTAAAGCAGGCTGGCAAAGAGGATAAGTACTATGACGTTCTTGCAGAGGTTCCGAAGGTAAGAAAAGATTTCGGTTATCCGCCCCTTGTTACTCCAACCAGTCAGATCGTTGGAACACAGGCTGTTATGAACGTTATCGCAGGCGAAAGATACAAAATGGTTCCCAAGGAATCTAAAGGTCTTCTCCGCGGTGAGTACGGAACCCTTCCCGCCGAAGTTAACGAAGACGTTCGTAAGAAATGTATCGGTGATGATGAGGTTATTACCTGCAGACCTGCAGACCTGATTGAGCCCGAACTTGAAAAGTACAAGGCTGAAGCAGGCGACCTTGCAAAAACAGAAGAAGACGTATTAAGCTACGCTCTCTTCCCACAGGTTGCAGCAAAATTCCTTGAAACAAAATACGGCAAAAAAGAAGAACCCGCATCAAAGCCCAATAATATTGATGAAAACGGTGTTCGTACTCTTATTGTTGCAGACCTTTCATAATTTATTAAAACCTCCGAGAAATCGGAGGTTTTTTGTTGCTAATAAAGAAAAATTATGATATACTTTTCTAGGTGATTATATTGACACAGAAGCTTTATGATAACAATTCTTATTTAACCGAATTTGAATCCGAGGTTATTTCCTGCACTAAGGCAGACGGCTTTTTTAAGGTTATTCTTAATAAAACTGCATTTTTCCCCGAGGAAGGCGGACAGTACAGTGACAAAGGTACCCTTGACGGCAAGGAAATTTTTGACGTGCAAATCGAAAACGGCGAAATAATCCACTACTGCCGCGAAGAATTAAGCGGTACTGTTTTTGGTAAAATAGATTTTGAAAGACGTTTTCGTAATATGCAAAATCATACGGGAGAACATATTATTTCGGGACTCATTCATACCTTTTTCGGCGGCGAAAACGTTGGCTTTCATTTAGGAGAAGATGAAGTAACCTGCGATTATGATATTGAGCTTACCGAAGAACAGCTCCATAAAGTAGAACTGGCTGCCAACCAAGTCATTTACAGAAATCTTCCTATATCGGCTTATTATCCATCAGACAGCGAACTTAAAAATATAAACTACCGCAGTAAAAAGGAAATAAACCAAGCCTTAAGAATAGTTACCATTGAGGACGTTGACTGCTGTGCCTGTTGCGCTCCCCACGTAAAAACCACCGCCGAAGTAGGCGTTATTAAAATACTTTCTTCTATGCGGCTTCGCTCGGGCGTAAGACTTTTCATTGCTTCAGGCAAGGACGCTTACCTTGATTATGCCGCAAAGCACAGCCAAATTAAAGCCGTAGGAGCTCTTCTCGCCTCAAAGGGTATTGATTGTGCCGAAAATGTCGAACGGCTTATAAAGAGCAATAAAGAAGCTATTTACAAAATAGACACGTTACTTGCCGAAATTAATAAGCTCAAGCTTGAAAAGATAGAAAAAACCGATAAAACCCTTTTACTTTTTACACCTTGTACCGATAAAAAACAGCTTATAGACCTAGTTAATAAGGCAAAAGAAAAAAGCGGCAATATGTGTGCCGCTTTCGGCGGAGACGAAACCTCCGGTTATATTTATATTGTTCACAGTGAAGATGAAAGCCTTCCCCAATTTATTAAAAATATGAATAATATTCTTTCGGGACGAGGCGGCGGAAAGGTTCCTATGTGTCAGGGAAGCGTTACTGCCTCAATGACCAAAATAGCAGAATTCTTCACCGATGCCGAAATTTTTAGTCTTTAGTTTCTTTTTTAAAAATATGGGCGGTCTCCGGATCCCTTGACATAGAGTGACATTTACTTTCACAGACTATAAAATGGTCTCTTAAACGAAAACCTAATAGTTCAAGGCTCTGCTTAATCTGCATCGTGCTTTTAACATCACTTTCGGACGGTGCAGGATTATTGCCGGGATGGTTATGGGCAATAACTATTTCAGTTGCCGAGGTGTCCATCATTATTTTTACTATTTCTTGCATATTAAAGAAGCTCTCCCCCGAGTTACCGCTGCCGATTTTTTGTGTTTTCAGCACCTTGCCTAAACTGTCAAGACAAACTATTGCCACTCTTTCCTGTTTTTCGTTCATAAAGTAAAGCTGAAAGAATGATGCAAATTCATCAACCGTTGTCATATAGGTTTTATGGGCTTTCTTTTCAAATTCATAAAGGGAATAGGTATCTTTAATAATTTTAAAAAGCTGATATGTACGCTCAGTAAAACCGTTAAATTTCATAAGCTCTCTTTTTGGCGCATCCATAACGTTTGCAATAGTGTGATACTTATTCAAAAGCTCGTGCGCCAATTCATTAGTATTCCGTCTAGGAACACCGTAGAAAAGAATAATTTCAAGCTTTTCGTGTTCTTCAAAAATCGAAAAGCCGTTCTTTTCAAACTTAGAAAGCATTCTTTCCCTATGTCCATCGTGAAGTCCCATATTAATTGCTCCTGAATTTTTTTATACATTTTACTACTTTTTTCCATATTTTTCAAGGTGATTTAATGAAAGAATTTATTATTTTAAAGAATGATGCCAATCAGCGTCTTGACAAATTTATATCAAAAGCCATTCCGTCGCTCCCAAAGACTCTGATGTATAAATTCATACGCACAAAGCATATCAAATTAAACGGTAAAAAGGCAGATATCAGCACAAGGCTAAACGAAGGCGACGTAATTACAGCCTATATAAAGGATGAATTTTTTGAAAAAACGGCGCCAAAATACGACTTTTTATCTGCAGGCGACAGTTTAAACATAGTTTACGAGGATGAAAACATTTTACTCCTTGATAAGCCTCAAGGACTTCTTTCCCATCCCGATGAAAATGAATATAACGATACTCTTATTACAAGAGTTCAAAAATATCTTTATAAAAAGGGCGAATACGAGCCCGAAAACGAAAACTCCTTCAAGCCTTCCCTTGCTAATAGAATAGACCGAAATACAGGCGGTATAGTTATAGCCGCTAAAAACAGCGAGGCTTTAAGGATACTGTGCGATAAAATCAAATCAAGGGAAATTGACAAACGATATCTCACGGTTGTTCACGGAACCCCAAAGAAAAAGGAAGCTTTACTTGAAGGTTATCTTGAAAAGAACAGCGACAAAAACAAGGTTTATCTTCAAAAAAACAAAACCGATGCCAATTTATCGATTAAAACCTATTACCGTACCCTTAAAAGTAAAAACGGTCTTTCGCTACTGGAAATTGAGCTTTTAACGGGCAGAACCCATCAGATAAGGGCTCATATGGCTTCCATTGGCCACGCGCTTTTAGGTGACGGAAAATACGGTAATTTAAAGGAAGACAAAAAACTGGGTTTTAATAAACAAGCCCTTTATTCTTATATGTTAACCTTTACATTCACAAGTTCTGCAGGAATACTTGATTATTTGAATCAAAAAACATTTAAAGTAAAATCCGTATGGTTTGCCGAGGAGCTGTTCGGATTTAAAATAGGAGAATAACTTTTATGGAAGAACTAACTTTTAAAAAAATTAAACACCCCCGCAAAGTCTTTTCGAGAATAGGACTTTCACTTTTCATTTACTTTATAGCGGTTTACACTTCAATTTTTCTAATGGATTTTCTGATAGCGAAATTTGTGCCTAGCCTATATTTCCACAATATGTATATCTGGGTAAAGATGGTAGTTTGCCAGTATATTATAGGCATACCTGCCATAAGACTTGTTCTTATAGGACTTCCTACATATCGTTATCAAAAGGAAAAAATGAGCTTTAAAGATATTTTCGGCGCATATATTATATGCCAGGCTTTAGCTTATGCGGGAAATATGATAGGAACGGTACTGAACAATATAATTTCCGCCATAATCGGCAAGGAAATTGATAACACAGTAAGCGACCTTATTGAAACCAGTAATCCCTTCGTTTTGATTTTGGTGGTTGGAATTATCGGCCCCATACTTGAAGAGCTTGTTTTCAGAAGGTTTATAATTGACCGCATACGTCCTTACGGCGAATTTTTGGCGGTTATGTTCTCTGCCCTCACCTTTGGTATGTTCCACGGAAATTTCTATCAGCTTTTCTATGCCTTTGCTATAGGATTTATTTTAGGCTTCATATACGTAAGAACCAAAAATATTATTTATCCCATTATTTTACATATGGTATTTAATTCCTTCTCGGTTATTCAGCAAGCCTTTCTTACAGCAAGTAAAAGCTTCCAGTCAATAAAAATCGTTTCCTTTGCTTTTACAGGACTTTACTATATGATGATTGCCGCTTCTCTCGCACTTACTGTACTGGGTATAATAAAACTTATAAAATCAATACGAAAATTTTATTTTATTAATAATTATTATGAGCTAAATATAGGAAAAGCTATTTTATATTCCTTTGTTAACGTCGGTATGATTTTATTTTCCATTACAGTATTGGTAGAATTTGCACTGAGTATATTTATGTAACAGGCCTATACTAACCTTGAAAGGTGATTAGGATGGATAAGAAAGAAAAAATCAAAAGCGATTTGTCAAGTACTCCTATTGTAAGCCAACCCGAAAATGTTTCTCAGATGCTTAATAAATACGGAACCTACGAAATACAGCCAACAGCAGACTCGGACAATTTTTACCCGACTATTGCTCAGGGGCGATTAAAAAAGACAAAAAGCCTTGATGATAATCATAACCCATAACCTTTCAAAAACCCCTGCGAAATATCGCAGGGGTTTTTCCTTTATTTTATTATTTTTTCACCGTCGAATTTAATATAACCGTAGCCTGAGCCCATATTTATACCGCTTTTTATCATTTTAACAAGCCTTCTTTGAAGTCCCGTTTCTTGAGGAGCAGTATCAATGTCAAGTATGTCGCAACCGCAAATTCTCCAGAAATCATGATTATCTGCAGCTTCCTGAGATTTAACGATAGTAAAAATATTATAAAATTTTCTTAAATTACTGCCTTCTGAAAAGCAATGCTCGGCTGTTGCGGGATGTAAAAGCCAGCTTGAGCACATAACGGTTAATACTCCGTCTTTTCGCATATCATCAAAAAAGTCATATGCTTTTTTAAGAGAATCCAAAACCGATTCCTCTGTTAAGGGACTGCCCGACGGAATATGGCAGTTTATAATTTTTTCGCCTTCTTTTATATCACCAAAATCCATGGGCGCCGCTTGTTTGTATTCATACTGAAGTCTGCCAAGACAAAGACGGTTAAGGGAAAGCTGAGAAACGTACCATTCATAGAAAATACTGCCGATAATCTTTGTGGTAGTATAGGTTTCCTCGCATTTAACCCTTAAGTCATACATAATCCAGTCAAACATTTCTTTATCGTAGCCCTTTTCCTCAATCATCCTTTCGGTAGTGGGCAAAGCATAAAGAACACAAAGCACGTGAACGGTACTCATATGGATTCCCGTCAGAGCCGAAATTTCCTCAAGTTTAGCATCACAACGCTCGTTTTTAAGCATCATACCTGCATATTCTTTGAGTATTTCAAAGGCCTTCTCGTTTTTGGCAAGAGCTTCAAAGGAACAAATAAAAAAATCTTCCCATTCCTTTTTAAAGCCTACTCTTTTACATATAACTTTTATCATAGTTATATTTCCTCTCTTACTTCAATTACACCGTTACTGTGGTAAAGAGTCGGTGTAACAGCAACCTGATACCCCCTGCCGAAATCACTTGTCCATTCAAGGCTTCTGCGTCGGGGCAGCGCACAGCAGGAAAGAAGAGTCATTATAGCGCCGCCGTGCATAATAACAGCCGCTTTAAAAATACCTCTTGCCATCATATCCTCAACCACTTGGTGAAAGCCTACGCAAATTCTTTTAGCAAATTCGGTGGAATCCTCCCCACCGGGCGGAGAAGAAATCTGTCCTGAAGTCCATTTGAAAAAATCAGGATTACTTTCAAGCTGAAGAGCAGTTTTTCCCTCAAACTCACCGAAATCATATTCCATTAAGTTTTCAACAATGTCTGCATCCTGTTCGGGATAAAGAATATTTGCCGTCTGTCTGCAACGAAGCAAAGGGCTTGTGTAAACCTTTTCTACAAAAGGATACTGTATTTTTTCCTTTAAATCGGTAAGCTGGGCAACACCGCTTAAGGAAAGGGGTAAATCGGTAACACCGATATATTCGCCCCTCATATTACCATCGGTTGCGCCGTGACGGATAAGATATATTTTATAGGTCTTCATACATATTCTCCTCCATAAATATAGTTATAAGAGAATTTGAAACAAGCATTCCCTTTTCCGAAAAAGAAAGTATGCCATCTTTAAGCTTTAAAAAGCCGTTTTCTTCCAATTCTTTTGCCGTATCTAAAAATTTCAAAGAATACTTTTTAGAAAAAAGCTCTTTGATTTTTTCTTCGCTTAAGCCTTCCTTAAGCCTTAAGGCGAGCATTACGTATTCATATAAATCTCCGCCATCACCGTCATCTATGGTAACAGGCGAATTTATAAAGCCCTTAAGGTCATTTTCATAATGGAAACGTTTTCCATCTACAAAGGAATATGCCGACGGCCCAATTCCTATATATTCCTGTGAGCGCCAGTATTTTAAATTATGTCGGCTTTCTTTATCCTTTTTTGAAAAATTAGATATTTCATAGTGGGAATATCCCGCCTGTTTAAACATTTGGCTAATCTTCAAAAATTCTCTCTCTACCGATTCTTCATCAGGAAAGCTAAGTTTATCCCGTCTTGCATAAAGGGCGGTTTTTTCCTCTAATATAAGCATATAACAGGAAATGTGTTCCGGCGAAAGCGAAATAATTTTTTCGGCTGAGCGCAAAGATTTTTCCATAGAACTATTAGGCAGAGATAACATAAGGTCAATGCTGATATTATCAAAGCCCGCTTTTCTTGCCATTTTAAAAGCGTTAACACAGGTTTCAGCATTATGACGTCTTCCAAGCATTTTAAGGTTTTCGTCATCAAGAGACTGAAAGCCTGTTGAAAGTCGGTTAAAACCTGCGCCCTTTACTGCTTTTAAAAAATCCTCGGTTGCGTCTTCCGGATTTATTTCAAGGGTTATTTCAGCGTCATTGGCTACCACAAAGGACTCTTTAACAGTAGTCAGTAGTTCGCGTAGAATTTTTGCGCCCAGTATAGAAGGAGTTCCGCCCCCGAAATATACAGTATCGGCAGGGCGCGACAAAGCCCCACCCCACCGATTAATTTCGTTTTTCAAACTTAATATATATTTCTCTTTAACCGAATCGACGCACATAGCTGTGTAAAAATCACAATAGGCGCACCTTTTACGGCAAAAAGGAATGTGGACGTAAACCCCGATAGGTTTAGTCAAGAATTTCACCCTCGCAAGAACCGGGGATAGCTGCAGCGTTTGCTTCATCGGTATCAAGATGCATAGCAAGTGCGTAGCTACTGCTTACTCTGGCAACAACGTCACCGAAAATAAGGCTTCTGCCTTCGGTGGGAATTTTAACAGATACTATCTGCTTATCAACAATTCCGTACTTCTGGGCATCTTCGGGAGTCATATGTATATGACGTTTTGCAACGATAACGCCCTTGTCAATTGTAACTTCGCCTTTGGGGCCGACAAGTTTGCATCCGCCGCTACCTTCGATGTCACCTGATTCACGAACGGGAGCCTTAACTCCGATTGAACGTGCATCAGTTGCTGATAACTCAACCTGTGTTTCGGGACGTACGGGTCCGAGAATTGATACTCCCGGGAAGCTTCCCTTCTCGCCGATAACCTGTACTCTTTCTTCACAAGCATACTGACCGGGCTGTGACAAATCCTTTTTGGGTGTGAGTTCATAACCTTCACCGAAAAGAATGTCAAGATGCTCACGGCTTACGTGCAAGTGACGTGCTGATGTTTCAATTAAAACAGTCTTCTTCATAGCTACCTCCATAATATTAAACTATACAAAAAGAATTATACATCATAGCGGAAATTTTTTCAATGCTTTTTTTATACAATAATCACACATTTTCAGCAAGAAAATGTGTGATAAATTAAGATAATTCAAATTTCTATCTTTTAATTTTGCCGACAATCCAAAAAATCATAAAGACTATCAGGTTTGTAACAACTATCGACGGACCTGCCGGTACGGGGTATAAAAACGATATCGTTATGCCGATTATAAAGCATACGACCGATATTACTGCCGAGGAAAGAACTACTTTTCTGA
>JAZSPU010000006.1:0-101931 GCA_045537575.1 Acutalibacteraceae bacterium | reverse complement strand
CAGCGCTATCGTTGAAAAGCGTCTTCGTTCCGAGATAAACAAGGGCGTTCAAACCTTGCAGTATCAGGTTGTAACCTTGCTGACCACTAACGGTCAGGCTCCGTTTATAACGGTGTTTATGTATCTTGGAGAGGCAAGAAGCGAGCAGGAGAAAAAGGACCTTGCTCTTATTATTGAGGAAACTCTCCGTCAGCGCTACAGAGGTGTTAAGAACGAAAAGGGTAACTGGATTACACCCGCATTTCCCAAGCTTATTTACGTTCTTGAAGAAGATAATATCAAGGAAGATTCTAAATACTGGTACCTTACCGAGCTTGCCGCTAAATGTACCGCTAAGCGTATGGTTCCCGATTATATTTCTGAAAAGATTATGTTACAGAACAAGGTTGACAAAAACGGTAACGGTAACTGCTATACCTGTATGGGTTGCCGCAGTTTCCTTACTCCCTTTGTTGACGAAAACGGTAATCCTAAGTATTACGGACGTTTCAATCAGGGTGTTGTAACGGTAAACCTTGTTGATATCGGACTTTCCGCCCAAAAGGATTTAAACGAATTCTGGAATATATTTGATAAACGTATGGAGCTTTGTCACAGAGCATTACAGTGCCGTCATGAGCGTCTTACAGGCACTCTTTCCGATGCCGCTCCTATTCTCTGGCAGCACGGCGCACTTTTGCGTCTTAAAGCAGGGGAGACTATTGACAAATATCTCCACGGCGGTTATTCTACTATTTCTCTTGGCTATGCAGGTCTTTGGGAATGTGTATATGCTATGACCGGCAAGAAACTTACTGAACCCGAGGGTGAGGCATTCGGTCTTGCAATTATGAAGAGGCTTAACGAATACACAGCTAAGTGGAAGGCAGCAGAAAATATTGACTACAGTCTTTACGGAACTCCTCTTGAGAGTACCACCTATAAGTTTGCAAAGGCTCTCCAGAAGCGTTTCGGTATCATTAAGGATATTACCGATAAGAGCTATATCACCAACTCTTATCACGTTCACGTTACCGAGCCTATTGATGCATTCGAGAAGTTAGAGCTTGAAGCTAAATTCCAGGCACTTTCTCCCGGCGGCGCTATCTCTTACGTAGAGGTACCCAATATGCAGAACAATATCGAGGCTGTTCTTGAGGTTATGAAGTTTATCTACGACAATATTATGTATGCTGAGCTTAATACCAAGAGCGACTTCTGTCAGTGTTGCGGATTTGACGGCGAAATTGAAGTAACCGAAAACGAGGACGGCAAACTTATTTGGAAATGTCCTAACTGCAATAACATCGATCAGACCAAGATGAACGTTGCAAGACGTACCTGCGGTTACATTGGCACACAGTACTGGAATCAGGGACGTACTCAGGAAATTAAAGAAAGAGTGCTTCATTTATAATATGTATTACGGTGAACTTAAAAAGCGTGATATTGCCAACGGCTTGGGCGTAAGGGTTGCCCTTTTCGTGTCGGGCTGTACCAATCATTGCGAAGAATGTTTTAACCGTGCAACCTGGGATTTTAAATTCGGAAAGCTTTATACCGAGAGCACCGAAGACGAAATTATAGAGGCATTGCGCCCCGACTATGTTCGAGGCCTTTCTCTTCTGGGCGGCGAACCTATGGAGCCTAAAAATCAGCCACAGTGTCTTAACCTTTTAAGGCGCATAAAAAAGGAACTGCCGAATAAGGATATCTGGTGTTATACGGGATTTACTTATGAGGAACTTATGACAAAGGGCGGTTATGCCAACACAGAGTGTACCAAGGAAATGCTTTCTTTAATTGACGTTATGGTTGACGGACGTTTTGAAAAGGATAAACGAAACCTTATGCTGAAATTCCGCGGAAGCGAAAATCAGCGACTTATAGATATGAATGCTACAAGAGAAAAGGGCGAAGTTGTTCTTTTAGATTTATAAAAGAATCAGCAAGGGACTTTTTCTTTTAGGAGAATTGATATGGAAATTAAAATTAAAAAACTAAAAGATAACGCAGTTTTGCCAAGTCGCGGCAGCGCGGCGGCGGCAGGCTATGACCTTTACGCTTGTCTTGATGCCGAAAGCGTAGAAATTGCGCCTCATACCACCGTGAAAATCGGAACGGGACTGAGTATTGCCGTTCCCGACGGATATTTCGGCGCAATTTTTGCCCGAAGCGGTCTTGCCGCAAAGGAAGGACTTCGTCCCGCTAACTGCGTCGGAGTAGCCGATTCCGACTATAGAGGCGAATATATAGTTGCGCTTCATAATGACGGCGAAGTTGCGCGTACGGTAAAAAACGGCGACAGAATTGCTCAGCTTGTTATAATGCCCTTTTTATCGGTGGAATTTTGCGAGGTTGCCGAGCTTGACGAAACCGAGCGTGGCGCAGGCGGATTTGGTTCTACAGGTAAACAGTAATGGCAAAAATAGTTGATAAAAATATGGAGGTGCCCGGCAAAATCGAGCGAGACGATATTGTCTGGTACAATGCCTTAGAGTTTCCCGTATCAATTCACGGCGCGGAAGAGGGCTTTAATCGTTTGCCTCTTGATTTTCCCATTCTTAAAGGCTTTAATACGCAGTCAACAGGTGTCAGAGCAAGATTTGTTACAAATTCTCCTTTTGTTGCTATTCGCGCTTATTGTAACGGAGCATACACTCCTTCAATTATGTCGCCGTTGGCAGTATGGGGATTCGATTTGTTCAAAAGAGAAGATGACGGAAAAGAAAGTTATGTCGGTTGCTTTCGTCCTCCCCAAAACAGCGAAAAAGGGTATGAAGGTCTGATTAACACAAGCGGTAAAAATTGTTATACCATAAATATGCCGCTTTTTTGTAGCGTTAGCGAACTTTATATAGGTGTGCAAAAGGGAAGCGAGTTTTCTGCTCCCCCAATGTATAATTATTGTGGAAAACCTATTATATTTTACGGTTCTTCCATTACCCACGGAGCTGCGGCAAGTCGTCCGGGAAACACCTATCCGTCGATGATAGCGCAAAAACTTGGCGTTGACCATATAAATTTTGGCTTTTCGGGTAACGCTAAAGGCGAGAAAGAAATTGCTGAATATATTTCAAACAGAAAGATGTGCGCCTTTGTTCTTGATTATCACCATAATGCATATGATTTAGAGATGCTAAAGGCTACTCACTATGATTTTTATAAAACCGTAAGACTGAAAAATCCTTTTATTCCAATTGTTATGGTTACTGCGCCATCGACAAAACCTGATGAACCGTGGATTGCGGGTGGAGTAAAAATTATTCAGGACAGTTATCGACGCGCCAAGAAAGAGGGAGACAAGTACGTTTACTTTGTAGATGGCTGTCACCTTTTTGACGGAGAATTCAGCGAAAGCTGTACTGTTGACGGTTGTCATCCTAATGATTTGGGATTTTTCAGAATGGCAACGGTAATTGGCAGAACACTTACGGCGGCATTGGAGACGGGGTTTAAACTATGAACATAACAGTTTACGGCGCGGCGCGCGAGACAATTAACGAGGAATATAAAAAAGCTACCGAAAAACTTGGAAGAGAAATGGCTAAAAGAGGCCATACCCTTATTTTCGGTGGCGGTAAAAACGGACTTATGGGCGCCGTTGCAAGAGGTATGACCGAAGGGGGCGGCGAGATAATCGGAATTGCCCCGAGATTCTTTGAACCCGACGGTGTTTTTTATGATAAATGCACCGATTTTATATTTACCGAGGATATGAGAAGCCGAAAGGCGCTTTTAGAAGGAAAAGCCGATGCAATTATTGTGCTTCCCGGCGGAATAGGAACCTATGATGAGTTTTTTGAGGTTTTTACCCTTAATTCTCTCGGTCAGATAAAAAAGCCTATTGTTCTTTTTAATATTCGCGGATACTATGAACCCCTTAAAGCCTTTATAGACCATACGGTAAAAGAAGGCTTTATGGCGGAAAGTACAGCAAAAACGTTACTATTTTCATTTGATGAAAATGAACTTTTCTCCTTTTTAGAAAACGGCAGGTCTTAATGACCTGCCGTTTTCTATCTGTGATATTTATAATAAACTGTAATAATATCTTCCTTTTCGATAACGCTGTTAAATCCCGAAACGGTAATGCCGTCGCCCGACATAAGCCTGAAGTATTCACAGGTATCCTCGTTTCCTTTAAATACGTCCTTTTCGCCGCAAAGCACCCTTATTTCGTTTTCAATAAGAACGATTCGTCCGTCTTTGCCTAAAATTTCTTCACGAACCTCGCCGTTTCCTAAATGCTCCCGTCGGGTAACGTATTTAACCTCTCTGCCGTCCATTTCCTTTAAAACGGGATTTTTCTTTTTCTTAAAAATTGAAAACATATCTATCACCGAAATTATTTTAACACAAAGTAAAAAAATTTGCAATTTTTATTGCAAAGGGCTTAAGAATTATGTTAATATATAAGCATCACGGAGGTGTTTTTTATGAAACTTGAAACGAAGATTATTTCTTCATTAGGAAAGGTTTTCCCTGATAAAGTGCAGGGAAGTGAAATTGAGAGACTTTCTGTCTTTGCCGACGAACCCGCATCCTTTCAGATAGCATACAGAATTGATGAAAACAGACCAAGCGAACTTTTGTATGCGCAGGTTGAAACAGACGTTGACAGTTATGAAACATACAAGGTAGCATACGTTCCTCTGATAAATGCTATACCTAGTAGTCCCGATAAATACTATGACAGAATTGAACCCGGCCTTTATCCCGATATTCTTTATAAGAGAAATAACAATAGCGTTATAAATAACGAAGGCTTCCAGTGGCAGAATATATTCTTTGAAAAGGAAGAAAAGCACCTTTTAAACGCCGCTTACTCTTGGCAGTCTTTATGGGTGACTCTCGGCGGAAAGAATAATCCTCTTACCCCCGGTGAGCATACCTTTACCATTAGATTTTATGATGCATCCGAAGAGACCGAAAGAGCAGTCTGCACCTTTACTGTTGAGGTAATTGATGCAAAGCTTGGCGAACAAAGACTTCTTTACACCAACTGGTTCCATTGTGACTGTCTTGCAGACCTTTATAACGTTGAAATGTTTTCCGATAAGCATTTTGAAATTATTGAATCCTTTGCAAAGGCTGCCGCCGATACGGGAATGAATATGATTTTGCTTCCTGCATTTACCCCTCCTCTTGATACCTCTGTAGGTTGTGAGCGAAAGACTGCTCAGCTTGTAAAGGTAACAAAGACCGAGGACGGCTATGAATTTGATTTTAGTTTAATGGAACGCTTTATAGAGGTTTGCCGTAGAGCAGGTCAGACTCATTTTGAACACAGCCATCTTTATTCTCAGTGGGGCGCAAAGGCTGCTCCCAAGATTATGGGCTATGAAAACGGCGAATATAAACAGCTTTTCGGTTGGGATACCGATTCACAGAGTGAAGAATACACCCTCTTTATAAAGAGCTATTTAAGAGCCCTAAAGCCAATACTTGAAAAAACGGGCGTTAACAAAAACATTCTTTTCCATATTTCCGACGAGCCCAGCGACAAGCATCTTGAAAACTACAAGAAATGTCTTGATACTGTACTTCCTGAAATCGAAGGCTATGTAAACGGCGATGCCATTTCACATTTTGATGTATATAAAGAGGCAAAAATCCATACCCCCATTATTTCGGTAAACAGCGAGGATATGGGCAAATTTATTGAAAATGCAGAAAACCGTTGGCTTTACTATACCGGCGAAAGCCTTGTAGAAGGCTTTACCAACCGTCTTATTTCTACCACCGCGCCCCGTTGCAGAGTTGTCGGTGTGCAGATGTTCTATTTCGGTATGACAGGCTTCTTACATTGGGGCTTTAACTATTACTATGATAAATTGAGCCACGGTCTTTGCGACGTTAAGGTGTTCCCCTGTAACTACGGCAACTACCCCGGCACTTCCTTTATGGTTTATCCAAATAATGACGGAACTGCTCTTACCAGCACCAGAATGAAGGTATTTTACGAGGGAATACTAGACTATGAAGCTCTTATGAAGTTAAGTGAGCTTGCAGGCAGGCAAAAGGCAATTGAGCTTATTGAAGACTTCTTCGGCGAAATGAAGTTTACCTATTGCCCCGAGGATGATTTAACCCTTATAAAGTTCAGAGAAGTTCTTAATAAGGAAATAAAGAAATATATATAAGCCCTTAACCCCTAATCCCTAATCCCTAATCCCTAATCCCTAATAAAAAAATATCCCGACTTCATTTGAAGTCGGGAGTTTTTTTATTTGTTTGCTTCTTCAATAACCTTTTGGGCTATGTGGGAGGGAACCTCTTCATATCTTTCAAAGTTAAGAGTAAAGGAAGCGATACCGCCGGTAATGGAACGCATTGCTGTTGCAAAGTCGCTCATTTCGGCAATGGGAACCTCGCCCACAACCTCTTGCTGTTTGTTCTCAAGGGGATTCATACCGATTATTCTGCCGCGGCGCTTATTAATATCGCCTATAACGTCGCCCAGATTATCTTCAGGAAGAACAACCTTTAGTGTGCCGAAGGGTTCCAAAAGAACGGGAGCGCACTGGGGAATACCATCCTTAAAAGCAAGGGAAGCGGCAGTTTTAAAGGACATTTCCGAAGAGTCAACGGGATGGTAGGAGCCGTCATAAAGATTAGCCTTTATGCCAACCATTGGGTATCCTGCAAGAACGCCCTTTGTAACGGAATCGCGAAGTCCCTTTTCAACAGCGGGGAAGAAGTTTTTGGGAACAGCGCCGCCTACAACCGATTCTTCAAAAATAAGCTCTTCAGAGTCGCAGGGAGAAAATTCAATCCATACGTCACCGAACTGTCCGTGACCGCCTGACTGCTTCTTATATTTGCCCTGAACCTTAGCGGACTTGCGAATGGTTTCGCGGTAGGCAACCTTCGGCTTTTGAAGAACAACCTCTGCGCCGAACTTAGCCTTTAAGCGAGAAGCGATAACGTCGATGTGAACTTCGCCCATAGCCGAAAGCACGTATTCGCCCGTTTCGGTATTAAATGCGTAAGAAATTGTAGGATCTTCTTCACAAAGTCTTGCCATACCCGAGGAAATCTTTTCTTCTTCGCCCTTGTTTTTGGGATAAACGGCGGAAGACATACAGGGCAGCGGGAAAGCGGCGGGATTAACAGCAGGGCCGCCTACAACCGAAAGGGTGTCGCCTGTTTTTACGTCGCCAAGCTTTGAAGCACAACCGATATCACCTGCATAAAGGGCGGGAGAGTCTTCTTGCTTTCCTGCTTTTGCTACCATAACCTTAGAAATACGTTCTTCTTTTCCTGTACGTATGTTAACGATTCTTGTATCATTAGCTACACTTCCCGAAATAACCTTAAAGAAGGAAAGTCTGCCAACAAAGGGGTCAGCAACGGTTTTGAATACAAAGAGCTTTGTTTTAGCATCCTTGTCTATGGCAATTTCGTCGCCGTCAACACTTAAAGCAGGTGTCATATCGGCAGAGGGAAGTATCTTGTAAAGAATATCTGCGAAAAGACCGATTGCGTCACCGCTTGCCTGAACACCGCAGAATACGGGACAGATTTCGCCTGACTTCATACCGTTTTTAAGGGCATTGATAACCTCTTCTTCGCTGAATACTTCGCCTTCAAAATATTTTTCCATTAAGGCTTCGTCGGTACTTGCAACTGCCTCTAAGAGAAGGTCGCGCATTTTGATAAGCTCATCTGTGGGGGTGTAGTTGATTTCGGTGAGGTTAAGTCCGTCTGCGCGGTAAGCGGTATTGGTAATAAGGTTTACGTAAGCCGTAACAGCATCGCCTTCAACAAGGGGAGCAACAACGGGGCAAACAGCCGCGCCGTAGGAAGCGGTAAGGGCGGAAATTACGCGGTAGAAATGAGCGTGGGTGGAATTTAACTTTCCGATAAAGAAGGCAATGCCTTTGCCCATCTCTTTAGCCATATCGTATGACTTTTTAGCGCCGGCGGTAAGACCTGATTTACCGGAAATAACTATAACTGCGTTTTCTGCAGCAGAAAGACCTTCGTATGCGCCGGAAACAAAGTCAAACTGACCGGGGGCGTCCAAAAGATTTATTTTGTTTTCTCCCGCTACTATGGGATAAACCGAAAGACCTACGGAAGAACCGCGTTTCTTTTCCTCTGCATCAAAATCCATGACGGAAGAACCGTCACCGGAATTTCCTATGCGATCGGTAAGACCTGCATTATAAAGCAGTGCATCTGCCAAGGTGGTTTTACCTGAACCTCCGTGGCCGAGTAACACGACGTTTTTGATAGATTCTGCGGTGAATTGTTTCATAGTGAGCACTCCTTTTGTCTTAAGAAAGAACGCCAAATTGACGTATTTTTGTTATAAGCTGATTATATCACAGTTTTTTGTGATAATCAACATATTTTTTAAACAATTATTGAGTTTTTTGTGTAATTGGTACACAAACGCGTTAAAGCGATAAAAAGCCCACCACAACATATTGTGGTTGGTTACAGAACTGTAACCAAAATGTAATCGAATTGTGGTGAAATATCCATATATAGTGTGTATAATATAATATATACAGAATATATGGTGAAGGGAGAGGTAAATATGAAAAAAGCTTTAATAGTGTTTTTGTCCCTTCATCTTTTGATGTTTGCCTCCCTTTATTACGTTAAAAATGCCGACGTAAAGACAACTGAGCCTATAAGTGTTGCTCAGGCTGATGCTTCAAAGGTGCTGTCGGTTAGGTTTGAAAACCTTCTTAACCATTTAAGCGGTATAACCACCCATTCGGTAGAGGACTATGTGGAAAACCAAGACGGTACCTATACAGTTTATACAAATGTGGTACTTGAAAATGACAAATCGGGCAAAGCTGTTTCACTTTTTGCAATTGACGGTCAAAGTAATTTTGGTTATGACCTTATTTACTGCGACGTGCTTGACGCTTCACCCGTTGCCTACGCTTAATATATATGTATAAAAAAACCGCTCCAACGGAGCGGTTAATTTTTTTATTTTATAAGAGATTCGCGAAGCTTTTTGTTTGATTTGATTTGAGCGCAGAAGGTGTCGATATTCTGACTAAAGGTACGGCACTCTGCTTCATTTTGGCTGATAGCTTCTTTTTTCAACTCTTCGTTATCATAAACGGCGGCGGCTATAACTGCTACAGTAAAGGAGCCTGTTTCGGCATCACCGTTTATATATATTTCGCGCATAGCATCGTAAAATTTCTTAATCTGCTTTTTGTTGCCCGAAGCAAGAAGATTTTTTGCGGCGGGAATAAGATTTTCTCTGTAAAATGCGGCGGGTAAAAAGCGGTTGTTTTCGGCGCAATGAACCTTGTAGGTATCCTTATATATAGGGAAGAAGGCAAGAAGCTTTTGGGTAAGGCCCGCAAGGCTTACGGTTTCGCCGCCTTCGTCGGTGGGAAGCTCAATGGCTTCGGCGTTGCGCTTATTTTTAATGCCTAAATTTTTTCTTAAGGAATCTGCGAAGTCAATAGCTACGCTTTCAACGTCGCTTTCTTTTTGACTTTCATCAAAGAGGTATGAGGAAATCTTAGTAAATTCGCTGCCCTCGTCGGCGGTGTAGAGCTCATAACACTTTGAGCTTTGGTTATACTCAATTTTAATGGTTTTGTTTTTACCGCTAAAGGTGCCGTCTTCATTGGCGCGAATTTCCTGCTCCTTAAAGAAGGAATCTAAAAATTTAATAAGGGATTCATAATACATAATTAATACCACCATAAAAATAATATGCATATAGTATAACACACTAAAAAGAATTTGTCACTCTTTTTTTATTCGTGTTTGCTTAAGGTCAGAGAAAGTCAAAAAACTTTTTAAAAAATTTGCGAAAATCTATTGACAAATGGGAAAATAAGGTTTATAGTATATGTACGTTAGCACTCGACGTACTAGAGTGCTAATTCCAAAAAGAAAGAGGTGAGGGAGACGGAACTGACACCCAGAAAGATGGCAATACTTGAAGCAATAGTTAAATATCACATTGCCACAGGTGAGCCCGTAGGTTCAAAATGGTTGACAGGGGTTTTGGAAAATGCTCCCTCGTCGGCAACCCTCAGGAATGAAATGAGCGACCTTTGTTCGCTGGGCTTCCTTGCTCAGCCGCATACCTCGGCAGGCAGAATTCCTACAAGTAAGGGCTATGAGTTTTACGTTAGCAGACTTATGTCGGAGGATTCACTTCCCGACTCCCTTAAGGAAACCATTGATAACCAGCTTAAAATGGCTTCTCAGGATACCGAAACCCTGACTCGCGCCGCCGCTGAGATATTAAGCAGTATTACAGGGCTTCCCGCCTTTTATGCAAAGCTCAGTGATGACAGCGTGGCTCTTAAAAGGGTAGAGGTTATGCCTATGGGCGCACATCTATTAATGCTTGTGGCGTTTACCTCTGACGGCAGAACGGGAAATAAGCTTTTAAAGACTTCTGCATATTTTGACAGCGAAGCGGTAAAAAGATTTTCTTTACTTATAAAAACAAACGTTGAGGGAAAAACACTTAATGAGCTGACCGCCGGTAATCTTCAAAATATTTTCTTAAAATCGGGCGCTGATGCTCTTGATTTTCTACCCCTTGTTTCTGCTTTTGCGCAGATGATAAAGGATATAGGTAAATCGGATATAAATTTGTGCGGAGAACATAATCTTTATTTATCGGATGCTTTTCCCACCGAATTTATTTCCTTTATGGATAAAAAAGAGGGAATCCTTTCTATAGTAGAGCGTCCGCTTAATGATGCTACCGTTATTTTCGGAAGCGATACAGGATACAACGCCCTTTTAGGTCGGTGTCTTGCGGTTGCTCCCTTTGGAACAAAAGATTTCCCCTTAGGCAGAATAGGGGTTATAGGTTCAACCAGAATGTCCTATGACAGAATACTGCCCAGCGTTGCTTACATAGCCTTACGGCTTAGTGAGCTTATGAATGAAAATTTTGATTAAACCATATGACAGGAGGTATAAATAATGAGCGAAAAGGAAAAGAACCTTGAGGGCGAAACCGTTGAGGCAGAGCCTGTTAAAGAGGAAAAGAAGGCTAAAAAGTCTAAGAAAAACGAAGAAGCCGAAAAGCTAAATGAAGAGCTTCTCAAAACCAAAGACCTACTTGCCAGAACTGCCGCAGAGTTTGATAACTTTAAAAAGAGAACCGAAAGAGAAAGACTTGGCGTTGCCGAATATGCAAAGGCAGGTCAGTTTAAGGAATTTCTTCCCGTTCTTGACAATGCGGGCAGAGCTATATCTGCCGATTCTTCGGGAGAGGATTACTGCAAGGGACTTGAAATGATAATAAAGCAGTTCATAAGCCTTCCCGAAAAAATGGGGGTTACTCCTCTTGCAAAGGTGGGAGATGAATTTAATCCCAATTTCCACGAAGCAGTAATGCACGTGGAAGATGAAGATTTGGGCGAAAACGTTATTGCCGAAGTATTGCAGCAGGGATATAAAATGGGAGACACCGTTATCCGTGCCGCAATGGTAAAGGTTGCTAATTAATACTATTATTTATAAAAGTAAAAGGAGAAAATTATTATGGGTAAAATTATTGGTATTGACCTTGGTACAACTAACTCTTGCGTAGCAGTTATGGAGGGCGGCGAAGCCGTTGTTATCCCTAACGCAGAGGGCGGAAGAACTACTCCTTCCGTTGTTGCTTTTTCTAAAACAGGCGAAAGAATGGTAGGTCAGGTTGCAAAGCGTCAGGCTATCACCAACCCCGACAGAACCATCAGCTCCATTAAGCGTGATATGGGTACTGCAAACACAGTAGCTATTGACGACAAAAACTATACTCCTCAGGAAATTTCCGCTATTATTCTTCAGAAGTTAAAGGCTGATGCTGAAAGCTATCTCGGCACCACCGTTACCGAAGCAGTTATTACCGTTCCCGCATACTTTACCGATGCTCAGCGTCAGGCAACCAAGGATGCAGGTAAAATTGCAGGTCTTGAGGTTAAGAGAATTATAAACGAGCCTACTGCTGCTGCTCTTGCTTATTCTATTGATAAGGAAGACGACCAGAAGGTTATGGTATATGACCTTGGCGGCGGTACCTTCGACGTTTCCATTATCGAAATGGGCGACGGCGTTCAGGAAGTACTTGCTACTGCAGGTAACAACAGACTGGGCGGCGATGACTTTGATAAGCGCGTTATGGATTATATCGTTGCTACCTTCAAGGCTGAACAGGGCATTGACCTCTCCGGTGATAAGATGGCTATGCAGCGTATTAAGGAAGCGGCAGAAAAGGCTAAAATCGACCTTTCCGGTATGACCACCGCCGACGTTAACCTTCCCTTTATTACTGCTGATGCTACAGGTCCTAAGCACTTTGAAACCACCATTACAAGAGCTAAGTTCAACGAGCTTACCGCTGACCTTGTAGAAGCAACCATGGGCCCCGTTCGTCAGGCTCTTGCTGACTCCGGTCTTAACAAAAACGAAATCAACAAGGTTCTTATGGTAGGCGGTTCTTCAAGAATCCCCGCTGTTCAGGAAGCTGTTAAGAACTTCATTGGCGCTGAACCCTTCAAGGGCATTAACCCCGATGAATGTGTTGCTCTCGGCGCTGCTCTTCAGGGCGGTGTTCTCGGCGGCGACGTTAAGGGACTCCTTCTTCTCGACGTAACTCCCCTTTCTCTCGGTATTGAAACCATGGGCGGAGTTTGCACAAAGGTTATTGACAGAAACACCACCATTCCTACTAAAAAGAGTCAGATTTTCTCTACTGCTGCAGACGGTCAGACCTCTGTTGAAGTAAACGTTCTTCAGGGCGAAAGAGAATTTGCAAGAGATAATAAACAGCTTGGTGTATTCCACCTTGACGGAATTGCTCCCGCTCCCCGCGGAATCCCCCAGATTGAAGTTACCTTCGATATTGACGCTAACGGTATCGTTAACGTATCAGCTAAAGACCTCGGTACAGGCAAAGAGCAGTCTATCACCATTACCTCTAACACCAATATGTCCAAAGAGGATATAGAAAAGGCTGTAAAAGAAGCTGCTCAGTACGAAAGCGAAGATAAGAAGCGCAGAGAAGAGGTTGACATTCGCAACAATGCTGACCAGATGATTTATCAGACCGAAAAGACCGTAAATGAATTCGGTGATAAGTTAAGCGATGAAGAAAAGGGCAAAATTGAAACTGCTAAGGAAGCTCTTAAGGAAGCCTTAAAGGGCACCGATATCGAGGCTATTAAGTCTGCAAGCGAAGGACTCCAAAAGGAAATCTATGCTGTAAGCGAAAAGGTTTACAAGGCTGCAGCAGAGGCTCAGCAGGCTGCAGGTCAAAACGGCAACGCAGCCGGCGGCGCTGACAACGTTTACGACGCAGACTTCTCGGATGTTGATGACAAGAACTAAGCGAGAGCTTAGTTCTTAGGGAAGGGGGAATAGGGAATAGGGGATAGTAATGTCCTATTCTGTTCCCCTTTCCTTTGTGGTGTGTTAAATGTTATTTAAGGAATTATTGGTTTGGCAAAGAGCCATGGAATTGGTTGAAGAAATATATCGGATTTCTTCGCTTTTGCCAAAAGAAGAAACTTTTTCGCTTGTGTCTCAAATAAGAAGAGCAGCTGTTTCTGTGCCTTCAAATATAGCAGAAGGCAATTCTCGTAATTCAACAAAGGAATATATAAATTTCTTAGGGATTGCAAGAGGCTCTAACTCAGAGGTATATACACAGTTGCTTATATGCGTTAAACTAGGATATGTTAGCGAGGAACATACACAAAAAGCCATCACATTAAGTGAAGAAATTTCAAAAATGATAAATGCAATGATAATTAAATTATTAAATAAATCAAACGGAAAAAAGGAATAGTTATAAAAGTAGAAGGGGTTTAGTCACTTTTTCCTTTTCCCTTTTCCCTATTCCCTATTCCCTAATTACGAGGAGTAATTATGGCTGATAAAAGAGATTATTACGAGGTCTTAGGCGTTGATAAAAGCGTTAATGATGATGACCTTAAGAAAGCCTACAGAAAAGCGGCTAAAAAATATCATCCCGACCTTCATCCAGGGGATGCCGAGGCTGAAAAGAATTTTAAAGAGGTAAACGAAGCCTATGAAGTTCTTTCGGATAAGGACAAACGTGCGCGTTATGATCAATTCGGTCACGCAGGTGTTGACCCCAATTTTGGCGCAGGTCAGGGCGGTAATCCCTTTGGCGGCGGTTTCGGCGGTTTTGGAGACTTTGGTGATTTGGGCGATATTTTAGGCTCAATGTTCGGCGGCGGTTTCGGCGGCGGCAGAAGACGTGATCCCAATGCTCCGCGTCGCGGCGCAGACACCTCTGCAAATATTGTTATTTCTTTTGAAGAGGCGGCAAAGGGCTGTAAAAAGAACATAAAAGTAACCCGTACCGAAAGCTGTAGCGATTGCGGCGGAAGCGGTGCGCAGAAGGGAACTCAGGCAAAAACCTGTCCTAACTGTAAGGGTAGCGGTCAGGTGGTTATGGGGCAGCGTACTCCATTCGGCACCATTCAGACTCAGCAGGCTTGTGATAATTGCCGCGGAACAGGTAAAATAATAGAAACTCCCTGCAGAACCTGTTCGGGCAGAGGCAGAGTGCGAAATACCGTAGAAAAGGTAATAGATATTCCTGCCGGTATTGATGACGGTCAGTCAATTGCATTGCGCGGCGGCGGAGATATGGGTATTAACGGCGGCCCTGCAGGTGACCTTACCATAACAGTATCGGTACGTCCTCACCCCATTTTTGAGCGTGAAGGCTTTGATATTTTCTGTGAGATTCCCATTACTTATGCTCAGGCGGTTATGGGCGGTGAAATTACCGTTCCCACCCTCGACGGCAAGGCAAAATTCAGCATCCACGAAGGCACACAGCCGGGGGATGAATTTAAGCTTCGCGGTAAGGGTATAAAACGCCTTAACTATTCCGGCTACGGCGATGAGTACGTTAAAATTATTGTTGAGGTTCCAAAGGACTTAAACAAGGAGCAAAAAGAGAAGCTAACTGCTTTTGACAGTAGTTTGAGTGATAAAAACTATAAAAAACGCAGGTCATTCTTTGATAAGGTCAAAGACCTTTTCGGTGATTAAAATAAAACCGACACAACGAAAGTTGTGTCGGTTTTTAAGTTTACAGTAAGGAACAAAGCTTTTCGGTAAATTCAGCAGGGTTTTCAATAGACATTCCTGCAATAAGCAGAGCGCTTTGATAAAGCACCTCGGCAATTACCTTTGCCTTTTCTTTATCCTCTTTATATGCCTGACTTAAAGTATTAAATGCAGGATGGTCGGGGTTAAGCTCAAGAACCCTTTGAGCCTTAACCTTTTCTTTGTCTTCTCCCGGAAGGGTGGCAAAGTATTTTTCCATTTCCAGCGTAACGCCGCCCTTAGCCGATAAACAAACGGGATGAGATTTAAGCTTTTTAGAAATAATAACGTCAGAAATGTTCAGTTCTTCCTTAAGGAAATTAAGCATTTCTTGGTTTTCTTCACTTGCCTTTTCGGTCTTTTTCTCGTCTTCCTCATCAATAAGGTCTGCGTTATCGGAATTAATGGAGCAGTAGTCCTTGCCGTTTTCTTCTCTTAATACGTTTACAAGGAATTCGTCAACCTCGTCGGTAAGACAGAGCATATCATAGCCTTTAGCTTTAAGCAGTTCTGTCTGGGGCAGAGAATTAATTTTAGCAACCGTTTCGCCACAGGCATAGTAAATGTGCTTCTGGTCTTCGGGCATTGTCTTAAGATATTCGTCAATGGTAATAAGTTTGCCCTGATTACTTGACCAGAAAAGAAGCAGATCCTTAAGCTTGTCTTTATAAATTCCGTACTGTGCAACAGAGCCGTATTTAAGCTGAATACCGAAAGCCTTCCAGAAGGTTTCGTATTTTTCTCTGTCGTTATCAAGACTGCGTTTAAGCTCTGAATGAATCTTCTTTTCGATATTTTTAGCTATGGTCTTAAGTCCTGCATCCTGCTGAAGCATTTCACGGGAAATGTTAAGGGATAAATCCTCGGTATCAACAACACCCTTTACGAAACGGAAGTGCTCGGGAATAAGGTCGGAGCATTTTTCCATAATCATAACGCCGCTCTGATAAAGCTTAAGTCCCTTTTCGTATTCCTTGGTAAAATAATCGTATGGAGTTTTTGCAGGAATATATAAAAGAGCTTTATAGGAAACAACGCCTTCGGCAGAAACGCTTATTGTGAAAAGCGGATCCTCAAAATCGAAGAAGCTGTCCTTATAATAGCGGTTAAGCTCTTCTTCGGTCTGCTCTGCCTTGCTCTTTTTCCAAACAGGCACCATACTGTTAAGGGTTTCTTCCTCTATATAGGTAACTGTGGTCTTTTCCTCGCCTTCGCCTTCCTCTTTGGTCTTTTCCATATCCATAACTATGGGATAGCGGATATAATCGGAATAGGTTTTAATAAGGCTTTTAAGCTTATAAGCTTCTAAAAAGTCGGAGAATTTAAAATCCTCGGTATCTTCCTTTAAGGAAAGGATAACCTCGGTACCCACAGTATTCTTTTCACATTCTTTAATTGAGTATCCGTCAACACCGTTGCTTACCCATAGGTAAGCCTGTTGGCTCTTATAAGAACGGCTCTTTACGGTCAGGGTATCACATACCATAAATGCAGAATAAAAGCCTACGCCGAATTGACCGATAATATTAACGGCTTCCTTTTCCTCTGCCTCGCTCATATCCTCTTTAAACTGAAGAGAACCGCTTTTGCAGATTGTGCCAAGGTTTTCTTCAAGCTCTTTTTCATCCATACCGATACCGTTATCCATAATTATAAGGGTGCGGTTTTCTTTGTCGGCAACAATCTTTATTTTAGGTTCCTTAAAGCTGTTTCTTGCCGCCTCGTCGGTTAAGGAAAGATAATGAAGCTTATCTGTAGCATCACTTGCATTGGAAATAAGCTCACGAAGGAAAATTTCCTTGTTTGTGTAAATGGAGTTAATCATAAGGTCTAAAAGACGCTTAGACTGTGCTTTAAACTGTTTTTTTGCCATAGTATTACCTTCTTTTAAAATAGTTATTTATATTTTAACATATTAAAAAAATATTTAAAGTCTTTTGTGCATTTTTTATTGACAAATTCTTAACGATGTTGTATTATAAAATAAAAAGTGTTCCAAATGGTACAGTTTGAGGTGAATAATGAGAGATTACAAAGAAATTCTTGCAAACACGTATCTTTTTAAAAACAATAGCGAAGCAATTGAGGAAATAAATCTTTCTGCTACCGTTACGTTTAATAAGGGAGATACGGTGTATGACAAAAAGGATTTCAAACGAAGCGTAGGCATAGTGCTGTCGGGAAATCTTAAGGCATTGCCCCTTCAGGCTTCGGGAACGCTTGCCTACTTTGGAGAGGGAAGTATTTTCGGAGCGGCGGCGCTTTTTTCGGATAAAGAAAACTATATAAGCCGAATTGAAGCGGTAACGGGTAGCCAGATTTTATTTATAGAGGAAAAAGCCTTGCGCGAAATCTTTAAAAAATATCCCGACGTGGCAGTTAACTTTATGTCGTTTTTAACTAACCGCATCCGTTTTCTTAATGAACGTCTTGCTCTTATGATGCATGGCGGCGCAGAAGGAAAGCTTTATGATTTTCTCTATCAAAACGGTGGGTACGAAGGAAAAATGACGGGACTTGCGTCTCTTCTTTGTATGGGCAGAACTTCACTTTACAGAGCTCTGGATAATTTAGAACACAAAAAATTGATTGTCCGTCAGGATAACAAAATAAACGTCATAGCGTAAAACGCAGGAAAGGTGATTAAAATGAAAAAAATATTAAGCTTACTAATGGTAGTTATATTGGTTTTAGGCATTACGGGTTGTGCTGTTAAAACAAAAGAACCCCAAACCGCCGAAATGAACGTTTACGTACTTTCGGGCCCCACAGGTATAGGCGCCGTTAACCTTCGCGCTAAGAGTGAAGATGGCAAGGCTCTTAATAAATATAACTTTAAAATGGTTGCCGCAAATGATGAAATTGTTGCCGCAATTTCCAAGGGCGAAGCCGATATTGCCGCAGTTGCAACAAATCTTGCCGCCACCCTTTATAACAAAACAAACGGCGGTGTAACCGTTTTGGCTGTAAACACCACCAGCGTTCTTTCTATACTTACTAACGGAACTGAAATAAAGAGTGTAGCCGACCTTAAGGGCAAAACCATTTATTCCCCCGGTCAGAATGCTAACCCCGAATATATTCTCCGTTACGTTCTTACTAAAAATAATATTGACCCCGATAAAGATGTTACAATTAAATTTGTAGCTGATGGAAGTGAGCTTCCTGCTGTTTGGGCAAAGGAAGAAAATAAAGATGCAGTTATTATGGCTCCCCAGCCCGTTGCTACAAGTATTCTTTTAAACTATGAAACCGCCAAAAAGGCTTTGGATATGGGGGAAGAATGGACAAAGGTATCAAAGGACAGCAGTCTTTATATGGGTTGCGTAATTGTTAGAAATGAATTTTTGGCTGCAAACGAAGGCGCAGTAAAGACCTTCCTTAAGGAATATGAGGAATCTATAAATATGGCAATTTCCGATGCAAAAACAACAGGTACCCTCTGCGAGAAGTACGGTATTATTCCAAAGGCTGCCCTTGCTACAAAGGCTATTTCCGAATGCGGTCTTACCTATATTGCAGGTGAGGATATGAAGAAAGGACTTTCGGGATATTTAAAGGTTATGTTTGATGCTAATGCAAAATCTGTAGGCGGACGCCTTCCCGAAGACAGCTTCTACTATGCAGGTTAAAATAATCTTAAAAAAAGTTTTAATTTTTCTGTTTTTCATATTGCTGTGGCAGGTGGTTGCTTTTTTTGCAAACAAAAATCTGCTTATAGCTTTACCCACACCGCTGTCGGTAGTAAAGGCTTTTATTAGGCTATCCAAAAATATTTCCTTTTGGCTTTCGGCTTTTTATTCCCTTTATCGAGTGCTTATAGGCTTTCTCCTTGCCGCTATAGCGGGAACGGTACTTGCCATTATTTCAAGTAAAATAAAAATAATCGGCGAATTTATTTCTCCCTTGCTTCGACTTATGAGGGCAGTTCCCGTTGCCGCGTTTATCATTCTTGTTTTTTTATGGGTAAGGGAAAAAAACATTCCTACTCTCATAGCCTTTTTAACGGTACTTCCTATAATATGGGATGCAACCTATAACGCGCTTTGCTCGGTGGATAAAAGTCTTATCGAAATGGCAAATGTATTAGGAATGAAAAAGGGAAAGATTTTAAGATTTATTACCTTCCCATCCATAAAACCTGCCTATTCCGCCGCCTTAATAACAGGACTTGGCTTTGCGTGGAAATCGGGGGTTGCGGCAGAGGTAATAAGCCGTACCGAAATGTCACTTGGTAATCTTTTATGGATAGGCAAAAATGCAATAGATTATGATGAAGTTTTTGCGGTAACCGCCGTTATTGTGATATTCAGCGTGATTTTTGAGTATCTTTTAAAGGTAACCTTAAGTAAAGGGGTGGCGAAATGATAGAGTTTGAAAATGTCACCTTTTCCTATAAAGGAAGTAAAGAAAACGTATTAAAGGATTTTTCTCTTTGCGTAAGGCAGGGGGAAAGAATATGGCTCAGCGGAGCTTCGGGCAGAGGTAAAACCACCGTTCTTCGTCTTATTATGGGGCTTGAAAAGGCTAAAAAAGGCAAGGTAAAGATAAATGAAGAGGCTAAAATCTCCGCCGTATTTCAAGAGGACCGACTTATTCCCTTTGTTTCGGTAGAAAAAAACATTTCTCTTTTTTCAAATGAAGAAAAAGCAAAAAAATTACTTTTACAGCTGGGACTTGATGACACCGCTCATATGTCGGTGGACGAGCTTTCGGGCGGTATGAAGCGCAGGGTGGCTTTGGCAAGAGCGCTGTCAAAGGATTTTGATATACTTCTTCTTGACGAAGCCTTAAACGGACTTGATGAAGAAACCAAAAAAATCACCGCAAAGGTAATAAATGAATATACCGAAAATAAAACGGTTATATTTGTTTCACATAGCCTTGAAGAAGCGCAGCTTCTTAGAACTAAAAAAATACTCCTATTAAACTGATAGGAGTATTTTATTTTTCTGAGTAGTATTTTAAAACCTTTTCCATATAGTGAGAGGGCACCGAGAAATGCTCGGCAAGATCACTCGTTGTATAAACACCGTTTTTTATGGCTTCCTTTAAAAGCTTTATGGGAACGAGGAAGTGAATAGCCCATTTTTCTGCCTTTTTCTCAATTTTTTCTCTCTCAAAATCAGAGCAGTCGGTATCATAAAAACCGCCGGTGGCAATATGCCCCATTTCGTGAGCGAGAACTACCCGTTCTTCACACTCTCTGCCAAAAACGGCAGGATCAACACCGATATAACAGTCGTCGCCGATATTGACGGTGACGGCTTTATTTTTTGGCAGATTAAAGCTCATTACCTTTATGCCCTCTTCCTCGGCGAGACGGTAAAGCTCATCAAGAGTTTTGCTCTTTATCGTAAATGAATTTTGCATAGCGTTTCACTTCTTCCCACATTTCGTCGGTTACGTCTTCGCTTCCGCCGAACAGAGCAACCTTTAACTGATTTTCAATGCTTTTTGAATTTTTGCCCTCTAAAAGATATTCCACGCTGACCGAAAAGTATGAGGAAATCTTTGATAAAACAGAAGCAGAAAGGGCTTTGCTTCTGCCCATTTTATAGTCTGAAAGGGTTGCGCGGGGAATATTACATTCTCTGCAAAGGTCGGTGACCGTTATTCCTTTTTCCTTGCAAAGCTTTTCAATTCTTTCATAAACCGTATCCATAAATTTTCCACCTTTAATAAAATTTTTCCGCAGATACTTGACAATTACGGATTTCCGTAATATAATAGAACATACGTTCGAGGGCGCAAGAACATTATATAATATCTTGCCCTCGAAGTCAAGAGAAATTTTTATTTTTACGGAGGTAATCAGCATTGTACTATTGTTCGGATTGTCGGAAGGAGTTTCAGTTCGCAAAGGTTTATTTTGAACCGACACCGAAGGGAAGTGAAAAGCTTCTGCTCTGTCCATACTGTTCGGGGATGAATTTTAGCGAAAAGCGCGGGAACTACTGCAGTTATTGCGGAAGACCTACGGGACTGAGTGTTCGAAGATACTGTAGCGAAAGCTGTAAAAAACAGGGGGAGAAAATGTTTGCAAAGCAAAAAGAACAGGAAGAAAGCAGAAAAAACAGCCCTTTATATAAAGCCGTTAATGAGGTGGATACCTACAATAAATATCACGGCTGTAATTTAAGCTATGGGCAGTATTACGCATTAAAAGGAGCAGGAATTATATGACCGATATGTCGGTGGATGAAAAAAGAATTTATCTTGAACAGTATCCTCTTACATTGGCTATAATCAACCGTTGCTATTTTCTGTCGGCAAAAAATGCCGATAAAAGCGAAAAATATAAAAGAGAAATGAATGAAGCGGTATTGCTCAGGGATTTTATTGAAAACGATATAGGGAAAATCACCGATAAAGTGGAGAGCGAGGTTTTGGCGCAAAAATATCTCTGCGGAAAATCTTTAGAAGAAACCGCCGTAATGCTTAATTACAGCAAACGGCAGATGGAAAGGATACATTTAAACGCCCTTGAACATTTGGCGCCGTCTATATACGTAAGTTAAAGGAGAATAAAAATGGAACGCACAATACTTCATTGCGACCTTAATAACTTTTTTGCATCGGTAAGTCTTCTTTATAATCAGACTTTACTGCTTGAGCCTGTTGCTGTTGCGGGAAGTGTAGAACAGCGACACGGAATAATACTTGCAAAAAATGAAATAGCCAAGAAATTCGGAGTAAAAACAGCGGAGCCTATATGGAAGGCAAAGCAGAAATGCGCAAATCTCTATATTCTGCCTCCGCTATACGATAAGTACGAGGAATTTTCCATAAAAGCAAGACAAATTTATCACCGCTACACCGATATGGTAGAGCCTTTCGGAATGGATGAATGTTGGCTTGACGTTACGGGAAGTAATCTTCTTTTCGGCGACGGTGAGACAATAGCCAAAAAGATAATGCGGGATATAAGAGAAGAGCTGGGAATAACCGCCTCGGTGGGAGTAAGCTTTAATAAGGTTTTTGCAAAGCTGGGCAGCGATATGAAAAAGCCGGAAGGATTAACGGTTATAAGCAAAGAAAATTTTGAAGAAAAAATATACTCCCTTCCCGTAGGCGACCTTCTTTTTGTAGGAAACAGCACCGCCTCAAAGCTCAGGAGCAGAGGTATATTTACCATAGGGGATATAACCCTTGCGGGAGACGAAATGTTAGGAAAAATTCTTGGCAAAAACGGAAAAATGCTTAAAAGGTGCGCTATGGGACTTGATGACAGCGCGGTGGTTACTCCCAAAGAAACAGACCGTCCCAAAAGCGTTGGACGTTCCCGTACATTATCGGCTGATTTAGAGGATTTCGATGAGATTTTCAGAGAGCTTCTTTTTTACGGCGAAGAAATAGCCGAAAATTTAAGAGAAAAAGAGGTTTATGCAACGGGAGTTACACTTATTATAAGAGATACCGATTTGAAAACAAATGAATATGCCATACGGATAGATTCGGGAACGCAAACGGGAATCACCCTTGCCAGAGCGGCTATGAATCTCTTTAAGGAGCATGGAAAATTGCCCTGCCGAAGCGTAGGGCTTAGAGCAACAAGGCTTAAAGAGGGGGACGCAAACGTACAGCTTGATATGTTCAGTTCCTTTAAAGAAGAGGATAAGCTTTTGAATATAGAACAGCAAATAAGCAGTATATGCGCCCGTTTCGGCAAAAACGCCGTAGTCAGAGGCTCCCTTCTTTTTAAAAATAAAAATCTTGCTCCCGGCTTCAAAACACTTTATTTTAGGGAATAGGGAGTAGGGAATAGGGAGAAGGGAATAGGGAGAAGGGGATAGAAGTTTTTAAAAAAAATAAGACCTCTCAACAAATGTTAAGAGGTTTTCGTTTATTACCCACATAAAAGAAAAAATTAAAAAATGGTAAGAACATAAAAGGATTTTCCTTTGTTCTTACCATTTTTTTGACCATTTAAGTAGTTTGTATAAACATAAGTTTCTGCATATTTTTTTGCTTTAATTCAAAAGAGGAATGAACATATCTGTTTAATGTCACCTTTACATCGGAATGCCCTAGTATTTCCGAAAGAGTTTTAATATCAAAACCTGCTTCTACACAACGAGTGGCAAAGGTGTGTCTGAGCGTATGAAAGGTAGCGCCGTCAAGCCCGAGCTGTATTGATGTTTCTTTGAAACGGTGTTGCATTGTACGAGGTTCGCAAAAAGAATTTCGGGCAGTGCTTAACACATAACCGTCAGGCTTTCGCAGTTTATTTACAATTTCCGTTAAAAATTCGGGTAAAGGAATAATTCGCTTTGAAGAATCGCTTTTCGGCCCTGTTACAAAAATATCGGTTTCTCCTCTTTCGGTTTTAAGTCGTTGCATTGTTTTATCGATGGTTACATAAGTATCGGTTATATCCTGCCAAGTAAGAGCGCACAGTTCTCCTATTCTCATTCCGGTATAAAGGGCAAGTAAAACCGCAAATTTATAACTGTCGGTATCATTAAGACAATACTCGCAAAGGCGTTGCTGTTCTTGTTTTGTTAGCACTCGCGCCTCTTTGCTTTCCTGCCGAACCGCTCTTATTCTTGGAAGATTAACAGAATATTCTTCTTCAGCATAACTAAATATCAGACTTAATATAATAAGTATATCGTTTATCGTTTTATCAGAAAGTTTTCCTCCGTCTTTCTTTCCCTTTTCTTTAAGAAAGGTTGTAAAACGCTGTATTGTTACTGAATTTATATCGTAAATCAGCACTTCTCCCAAGTTTTTTATTATATGATTAGTGCATAGATTTTCATATTTTATATAGCTTGAGGGCTTAATTCTGTTCTTAATATTCAAAAGCCACTGCTCTGCAACTTCTTTTATGCATATTTTTGCATACTTTGTTAATTTTTTAGCAATATTATGCATAACGATCATTTTCTTTTCTTTGGCTTCTTTGTAGGAATAGGCATAGACTGATGCATATTTTTTTCTTCCGTCGGCGCCTATTTCTTTGACGTATCGCGCCTCCCATCTCCCGTCTTTCCTTTTGTAGATACATTCTCCTCTTCGTGACATTGTTTTTATCATCCCTTCGCAAAACTATATTTTGACGGTAAACTTGACCATAAATAGTCCGAAATATCTAAAAATTTTTATGAATTATTAAAAAAACCTGCAAAATTATGCATTTTTTATTGACAAATCGGCTTCAATGTGTCATAATGTTATCCACGATTAAGGTATGCATCAAACAATGCTGCTTTTTCGCTGTCGTTTATGTGGGTAATAAACGAAATCGCCGATGTCGTCGGGTAGTATTTATTGTTGCCCAAAAATAAAGTTTTATAATCAATAACCCAATCAATTGTTTATAGCATATATAGGTTTAAACAAAGAAGCTGACTGATATGCGGGAGGAGTAATTTGGAAATTGAAGAAAAAAACTAAAATTATTCTCAAAAGCGTATCTGCAGGTATAGTTTGTTTGGTTGTAATCTTCGCAATACTTATTGCGGGTGTACGTATTTTTGGACTAAAGGTTTATACCGTTTTATCACCGTCTATGGAGCCCGAATATAAAACAGGCGCTATTATATATGTTAAAAGTGTTGAGCCCAGTGACCTTGAAGTAGGCGACGTTATAACCTTTTCGGTATCAAGCGAAACAACGGTAACCCATAGAATTGTAGATATTGAAAATGAGGGCGGTGTCCTTTATTTTTCAACTAAGGGTGACGCCAATAAAGGCGCTGATAACGGCAGGGTACATATGGATAACGTGCTGGGTAAACCCATATTTAAAATTAGTTATCTGGGCTACGTTGCAAATTTTGTTACAACACCGCCGGGTATGTATTTAGGTATTGCTATAGGAATTATTCTTACAATACTTGTATTTATGATTGACTTCATTACGGGTGAAGAACCCGATAAAAATAAAAAAGGAGAAAAGCAAAATGAAGAAAATGAAGACAGTACTGCTGTGCATTAGTGTGTGTCTGCTGGTTTTTGCTTCGGTAATGGGAACACTTGCGTATCTTTCGGATACAGAAGAAGTTGTTAACACCTTTACTGTTGGTAACGTGGATATAACTCTTGATGAAGCAGACGTAGATGAACTGGGCCAAATAGTTGGCACCGACAGAGTTAAGGAGAATGAATATCACCTTATCCCCGGCGGTGTTTACGTTAAAGACCCTACTGTGACCGTTAAAAAGGGAAGCGAGGCTTCCTATGTCCGTATGCTTGTTACAATAAGCGATATGGCTGACATTAAGGCAGTATTTGGCGATGATTTTCTTCCTGAAAATTATGTAGAAGGCTATGATGCGGCTATTTGGGAGTGCGTAAAAATTACCGATAACGGCGATGATACCGCTACCTATGAATTCCGCTATAAAAAAGCTGTAGATAAGGTAAGCGAAGATAAAGCACTTGAAGCTCTTTTCACAAAAATCAAGGTCCCCGGTGAAATTAACGGTGAAGAACTTGCAAAAATCGCGGAAATGAAGATTTCTGTAGTAGGTAACGCTATACAGAAGGCAGGCTTTGAAAACGAGGATGCAGCCTGGGCAGCTTTTGACCTTCAGATGAACTAAGAAAGGCGGCGAAAATATGAAAAGAAAGCTTTTTACAAAGCAAGGTATCTTTAAAACCGTATTGTTAATGCTTAGCGTAACAACACTTGTATTCAGTATTGTTAGCGGAACTTTTGCATGGCTTGTTGCCGAAACAAAACCCGTTGTAAATACCTTTACTTACGGTGATATTGATATCACTATCGAGGAAAGCGATACAAACGACGGTGACGGCGATCCTTATACCAATACCTACCGTATGGTACCCGGTCACAAAATCGATAAAGATCCCACCATTACCGTTGAAAAAGACAGCGAGGACTGTTGGCTTTTTGTTAAAATCGAAAAATCGGGCGAACCTGCCAAATTTGACGATTTTATGGAATTTGAAACTGCTGAAGGCTGGACACCCTTAAAGGACGTTGACGGCGTTTACTTCAGAGCCGTTGATAACAATAAAGACGATCAGGAATTCCCCGTACTTAAGGATAATCAGGTAAAGGTTAAGGATACCGTAACAAAGGAAATGTTCAATAACCTTACCGAAATGCCTACCCTTTCCTTTACTGCTTATGCAGTTCAGCGTGACGGTAGCATAACCGAGATAGATTCAGCCGAAAAGGCTTGGACTATAACACAAAAATAATTCGTTTGAGGAGAAAAAGAAATGAAAAACTTTAAAAAAGTAATCATTATGTGTCTTGCTATGGTACTCGTAGCAGCACTTGCTATTGGCGGCACCATTGCATACTTACAGGATTCCGATAGCGACGTAAACGTTATGACTCTCGGCAATGTAAAGATCGAGCAGCACGAGTATGAGCGTGAGGTCGATGCAAATGGTAACTATGTGACCGACAGCACTTATGGCTACGTCCTGAAGGATTTCACTCAGGCAAAACCTCTGTTTCCCGCTACTGAAATCGATTCTAACGGCAATCCCTACAACTACGGCGCAGGTGATTACGACTCCACCCGTGTAAAAATGTCTCAGGTTGGCTCTCATGGCTCTATGGACGTTTTCGTAAATGAGAACGCTATCGACAAGTTCGTTACCGTTGAGAACACCGGTAAGACTGATGCTTATGTTCGTACGATTATCGCTATGGAAATCGGTTCTTTGACTGAGGCTAGATTTGATGAAGTTATCAGTACGAGCAGCTTCATGACGGAACAGGGCGTTTGGAAAGTAACCGATATCGGTATTGTTGTGATTGACGGCAACAACTACTTTGTTTGCGAGTACATCTACAACGGTGCAAAGGCTCTGGGCGGCGTTCATGAAAATGGCGTTCTCCCCGCAGGTGAAACCTCTTATCCTAATTTGTGCCAGGTTTATATGAAATCTAACGCTACCAACAAAGATTGCGAAGCACTTGACGGCAACGATAACGGCACCTATGACGTTCTCGTATTCTCTCAGGCTGTTCAGGCTGCAGGCTTTGCTGATGCAGAGACCGCTCTTGATACCGCTTTTGGTAAGTCCTCTGAAAAGGCTGCTGAGTGGTTCGGCGGCGTGCTTGACAGCCAGGATTTTGCCGGCGGTGCAGGTACGAAAGAATTGCCCTACCTTATTGACGAGCCCGCTCAGTTGATGAACATTTCGAATTACGATGAGTACACCTATTTTAAGGTGGCAGACGGCGTTGATACGCTCGATATGACCGGTGTCGGCAGAATCAGACTGAACGGTAGTTTCGACGGTAACGGCGTAACCATGAACAACCTCACCACCGCTCTGTTTGAGTATGTCGGTAAGTCCGGCGAAGCGCAGGACATCAAGATCTCCAATCTGACTGCGAACGTGAACACGACCGACGGCAGAGGCCTTGTAAGAAACATCTTCAACCCCGGCACCACCACCTTTGAAAACGTGGCGCTCCACGGATATATCGAAGGCCAGTACAATATGGGATCCTTCTATAACTACGGTACGGCTAACTCCGGCGACAGTGAAGGTGCTGATTACACGGTCAACTTTGTGAATGCCACTTCTGACGTAACGCTCGTTAATACGACCGGCAACGCAATTGGCGGTATGCTGGGTCACGGTTATGAAGGTGCCAACTACAAGCTCTACATCAATATGGATGATGCTTCCGGTTACACCGGTCAAATGTATACGACCGGTACGGCGACATGCTATGAAGTAATGGCAATGTGCTCTCACGCTACCTATATTCTCAACGGTGTAGAGGTAAGCAGATATTCTGACACGTATCCGTCTACCAGGCTCACTGCTGTTGCTCCTGTAGCCGGCGCTGACGGCTACTACGTCGCTCCCGTTGCCGGTGTGGATCACTACGTCGTATCTTTGGAGACGCAGTTGACGGCCTATGATGAAAACGACGTTAAGATTCCTAACATGGCCGGTCTGACCTGGTCTCTTGGCAAGAAGACCGTTACCAGCGAATTTGACGGCAAGGTCCTCGATCTCGTAACTTCCGCAGAAATTGTAAACGACGAGAACAAGCCGATCGGTTATGAAATAGACGGTGGTGTTCTTAAGGCTTATACGGGTAGAAATACGAACTATAAATCCGGCTGGTTTACGCTTAACGTTACGCAGTACGATGCCAATGGTATGATTCTCGCAACCGGAAACCTTAGAGTTTTCACCATTGATGAACCCTAAATAAAAAAAGTCCGTCCTATCCCTCCCCGTGAGGGATAGGCGGCAATCAAAGCACATAAGCGATAGTTTGTGTGTTTTGATTGCCGAAAGGCATAAAGCTTTCTTCGATATAAGACCTGCAGGATCGAAGAAAAGTTAAGTCTTGAATGCAGGCAAATATCAAAAGGAGGCATACATATATGTCAAAACTCAAAAAGGTACTCTTAATGTGTACCGCTTATGCTTTAGTTGCCGCACTTGCTATCGGCGGCACTATTGCCTATTTAACTTCTGATGATAGCGACGTAAACGTCATGACGATGGGCAACGTAAAGATTGAGCAAATCGAGCAACAGTATGACGAGAATGGTAATCTTGTTGATTTCGTACAAGATAAACCACTTTATCCTTACGTTGGCACACTCGGTTGGAAAAACACAACTGAAGCTGACGGCGCATACAGAAGCTTTACTATGAATAACGTAGTAGATAAGTACGTTTCTGTTAAAAATACAGGCAAAAGCGATGCTTACGTTCGTACCGTATTCGCTTTCGAAATGGGCGACTATGCTACAATTGATGCATTCAGATATAACGTTATCGGTGTTTCCACCAATGCTGAAAATGGCGCAGAGTTCGACTTTGACGGAGCTTGGAACTGGGGCACACCCTTCGTAGCAGTAATCGACGGCGAAAACTATATGGTATGGGAAGCTGTTCACAGCGCTGCTGTTGCTCCCAAAACCACTACCATTCCTTCTCTTTTACAGGTATATATGAACAAAAACTGTGATAACGAAGAAGTAACAAAGGTTGACGGTAACGAAAACGGTACATACGATATTCTCGTATTCTCTCAGGCTGTTCAGGCTGCCGGTTTTGCTGATGCAAAGACTGCTCTCGATACCGCTTTTGGTAAGTCCTCTGAAAAGGCTGCTGAGTGGTTCGGCGGTGTGATCGCAGAGCATTCTGCCGACACTTGGGACGGCACTGCAGATACCACTTGGTATGACCCTGCTAATCCCTTAACTGAATATGAAATTACCACTGCAGAGCAGCTCGCCGGTCTTTCAGAACTTGTTGATGGTGGTAACAATTTTGCAGGCAAGACTGTAAAACTTGGCAAAGATTTAGACCTTGCCGGATTGCCTTTTAACCCCATTGGTCATTCCAGCAACGGCAAGTCTTTTAACGGCACTTTTGACGGTCAGGGACACACAATTTCAAATATGTACGAACAGAGCGACCTTTCTGCATGGCAGTATGAAGGTGAATATTACGGTCTTTTCGCTTATACCAATGGTGCTACCATTAAGAATGTAACAATTGCTGATGCATACATTTCCAGCGGCAGAAATGAAGCGGCGGGCGTTGTCGGTAATGCAGTTAATACTACATTCTCTGATATCACAATTTCCAATACCACTTTGATCGCGTATAACAACTCTGCAGGTGGTGTAGCAGCTGAATGCTATGGTGATTGCTCTTTCACCAATATTACGGTTGATGAAGATACCGTTATCGGACCCCTTTGGGGCACCCACGATGTCCGTCTTGGCGGTGTGGTAGGTATGGTTCAAGCCGGAAACAACGTAACTTTCAAGGACATTACTGTTGCTTGCCAGCTTGATGCAATCAATGACGTTGCAGCGAACTACCAGTATTGGCTCTACCGCTACAGCGGTATGCTGATCGGTCATGTTGATGGTGTGAATGGAGTTGCTGATCCCTCCGGATACGTTACTTGTGAAAACGTAAAGGTTATCTATGGTGATTGGGTAAACTACCATTATTGTGAATTTGAGAGCCTTGGTGCCGGCAGCTATAATGGCCCCGGCGAATATAAGTACGCTCGTGTTGAAGCAGGTACCGGCACGGACGGCATTGATCTCTCCACCTGCAACCACGATGCTGACGAGTCGCATAATGTACTTATCGTGTTCGATCAGTTGTTTGGCGGTGGACAGGGTGTTTCCGGTCTCAAGACCTATGACGGAGTAACCGTAATTTACTAATAAGAAATATGCAACTGCCAATAATTGTGAGTATAGTATTACTCGTTTTGATTTTGGCGGTCAGATTAACAGTATTTTCAGCAGAGATAAAAAGCGAACTGAAATATCTTAATTCAGAAATAGAGCGAACTCAAGGAAAGGAAAGAAAATACTATAAAAAGTACAGAAGAAGGCTTCTTTGGTCTTTTCTGCCTTTCGTAAAATACAAATAAGGAGGTATTGTCAGTATGAAAAAATTTATAAAATGTATATTGCTTATTCTTTCGGCAATAACACTTTTGATATCGTCTGTCAATACCACTCTTTGTTTTGTAACTTCAAAAACCGATACTATTACCAATATTTTTAAACCGGAAGAAAAATTAAAAAACGGAATTTCGGTTATAAAAAGGGTAGAGCATCCTCTTGGTAAGGATTACGCTATCCCCGAAAATATTGCCTTTGATTTTACCCTTTCTTTTGGTAAATTCTATGCCGAAACCACCCTTAAAACTGTGCAGGGAAATATGAAAACCGATGCAAACGGCGACCTTACGGTAAAGGTACAGCCCGACGTTCCCTTTACTGTAGAGGGAATTGACGTAGGTACAAGCGTTACGGTTTCGGAAAATGATTTTACTTTAGAAGGCTTTGCCAAAAAGGACGAAAACAAGAAAACTGTTCTTGTTCCCGAGGTAAGCTTTGCTGAGGCTGAATTTGTAAACACCTATACTCCTAAGGCTGCCGATTGCAAAAATATAACCTTAAAAGGTAAAAAGGTGCTTGAAGGCAGAGATTGGAAGGAAAACGATTCATTCTCCTTCTTGTTGGAATACAAATTTAACGGCCAATGGGTGAAGCTTGATAAACAGACTATAACCTACAGCGAAGAAAACTTTAAACCCGAATTTGATTTTACAAAGGCTATTTCTAAGCTTTCCTTTAACACAGTAGGCGAATATGAATTTCGTATGAGTGAGGAAAAGGGCGAGCTTAAGGGAATGGTTTATGATGACACAATAAATGCCTTTTCTCTTTTTGTTACAGATAAGGATATGGATGGGAAGCTTGAAATTTCCGATGTGAAAAACGGCGAACACACAACCTCAACCCGTTATGATTCAGGCTTTGCTATTAACGTTGTATTCAACAATACCTTTAAACCTCCGGTTCCAAAGGACAAATCGGTTTATATTTCTGTAACAAAGCGCGTAAGCAATAAGGGAAGCTATAAACGTAGCCCCGAAGGCTTTGAATTTGTGCTTGTAAATACCGAAACTGCCGAAGAATATACCGTAAAAACCGATGCTAACGGCGACGGTAAAATAGAGATTAATCTTACAAACGAGGATATTGAAAAAACCCTTACCTATAAGCTTTACGAAAAGAAGGGTGAGGAAAAGGGCGTAACCTATGACACCAGAGTTTATACGGTGGAAATTAAGCCCTATTTATCCGAGGATTATGAAATTGCGGCAGAATACTTTGTTGATGCAGGCAAGGTAGAAGAGGTTAATGCGGAATTTACAAACGTATGCGATATGGATAAACCTGTTGTCCCCGATACAGGTATGGACAAGAGCGTTTATTTCTGGATGATACTTGCAGTCTTGAGCGGTACGTCGTGTATTGTTATATTGCTTACCGACAGACGTGAAAGAAAAGCGTAAAATGGGTTAAAAGGATGAAAACAGAGAAAAATTTTGAAAAATGCGTAGTATGCGGAAAGGTCACAGCTACCCCCTGTTGACCTGCCCGTAAATAAGCGCACAAACTATATAATAGGCGTCGGTGAGGTTTGCAGTAACTGTATGTTAGAGGTTTACTGCAACATAAACCCCTTCGACAACGAAATGTAAAATTAACCACCCCTAATGATGTTAGATTTACTTAGGGGTGGTTTTTGTTGCTTTTTTGAGTTGATTTATAGAAGCTAGTCCTTGTTATTTTTTTTAAATCTTAAATAATCTTCTAAAATCATAGTGGCGGCGACGGCGTCAATTATTTCTTTACGCTTTTTGCCGCGGGTGTCGGTGTAGTTAAGGGCTGTGTGCGCTGAAACGGTTGTGAATCTTTCGTCATAAAGATGTACGGGAACAGAAAGAATTTCCCTTAGCTGTTCGGCAAGAGCCTGACACTCCTGTGCGCTGTCACCCAAACTGCCATCGGTTCTTCGGGGAAGCCCTACAACAATTTCTTCCGCCTTTAAAGTAAGGGCGGCTTCTTTTATTTTATCAAGGAGTTTTTCGCTGTTATACTCGGTTATTACAGTGTGTGGAAATGCAAAGCTTTCACTTTTATCGCTGTAGGCAATTCCTGTACGTGCTTTACCTCTGTCAACGCTCATTATTATCATAAAATGCCTCTTTCGGTCTTTTTTTATATTTTACTACCTTTTTCCTCTTTTATCAAGAGTTAAATAGCACTATATATAGTTTTGTTTTTGCCTTCAGTTTCTGCTATTTAGTATAGGCGAAATTATAGTGACATAATAGAAAAAATCTTGCATAAATTAGATATAAATGCTATAATAAAATCGTAAGTATAGCTTGGGGTAGTGCCCCTAGCAACGAAGTTAATGTCTATTTTTGAAAGAAGGAATGAAAATGAAAAAAGTTAACTTCAAAAAACTGTTGTCGGTATTACTTGCCGCAGTAATGATTTTCAGTATGATTCCTATGTTTGTTATAAACGTAGGCGCTGCTGCTGACTTTACAAAGGTTACAGATCCTGCCACAGTTAATGACTGGAAAGCATTCTTCGGACCGAATGCCGCTGATACTACTTGGGTAGGCGGTGTATGGTCTGATAAGTCCGTGTTTAAAACTGTAGAGGACTATATTAATGCTACCGATGAAACAGAGGGACAAAATTTCGGACTCTCTATTGATGACGATAATTTCCTTGTGTCCCTTTCGGCAATTGCATCTACCAAGAGTATTGAGGGTTATTCTACCTTGCCTACCGATACTATACTTGTTCTCGATCTTTCGGGCAGTATGGATGTGTCCTATGGTACTGACCCCTACGTTACTATGGTTGATTCCGCAAACAGTGCTATTGAAACCCTTTTAAGCCTTAATGCTAACAACCGCGTTGGTGTTATCGCCTTTAACGGTAATTCACAATTGGCTGATTCTTCTACCAACACTGCTACCGTTATTTTGCCGCTTGGCAGATGGAACAAGGGTATTGCTGACGACAATAGTAGAGTTTATCTTGTGTCTTCCTGGAGGCAGAATTATTCTGCCAGAGACGGCGTTAAGGTGGCTGCCGGCGTTACCGGTACCGAGGCTGTCGGCGTTGGCAGTTTAGATTCCAACAGTAGCCTTAGAGTTCAGGGCGGTACCTATACTCAGAATGGTATATATAAGGCTCAGCAGATGTTTGATCAAGTAGAGGATACTATAGTTGCCGACGGCGTTCAGGCTGGTACAAAGCGTATGCCCGTTATGGTGCTTATGTCCGACGGCTGTCCTACTGCCGCGACAACCGATTATACAAATATTGGTACCTCTAATTGCGGTGACGGTGGTTCAAGCTATCAGAGTAACGGTATTTCCTTCCTTACTCAGCTTACTGCATCCTGGGCAAAGGATAAAATAGAAAAGAAGTATGATAACGAGGCTCTTTTCTATACTTTAGGTCTGAGTGTGGATGGTTTGGCACCTGCGTTGAGTCTCCTTGATCCTTCTAACAATACTTCCACCGATAACTACTGGAACACCTTTAAAGATCTTGCTAATAAGCAGAACAAGACTATGAATGTTCCTATAACAACAAGCAACACCCAAAATAAGAGCGTTACCTATACTGCTCCCGTTAATGCCGAAAAGGGCTGGAGCGAGGATTATGTAACCAAATATTTCCCCGCAAGTAGCTCAAGTCAGCTTACTCAGGCGTTTAACAGCATAGTAGAGCAAATCGTTATTCAGTCCCTTTATTACCCCACACTTGTTGACGGTAATGTAGGTATTGAGCACGACGGCTTCCTTGAATTTGAAGATTATATCGGCAAAAATATGGAAGTTAAGGCTGTCAAGGGTATTCAGTTAGGCAGCACTCTTTACGACGGCTCCACTTTAGCCAGAATGCTTTACAGCGGCGGTATGGGTACTGAACAGAACCCCACCGAAGCCGGTGATAATATGGTATGGGCTGTTATGCAACGTATGGGAATTGAGAATGCGGCTGTAGCCCGTCAGCTTATAAACAGCGCTTATCAGACAGGTCAGCTTTACTACAATGCCGAAACCGGAGAGTATAGCAACTATATCGGTTGGTATGCCGATGAGGATGGCAAGTACGTAGGCTTCTGGGACGGTAAAGATGATTCCCCCGAAGCTGTTCCTGCTAATTTAAAGGATAGAGCTGTATTTGCAAATAAATCCTATGGCTACTATGACGCTGTAGGCGAAGGCTATAGAAAAACCGATATGATGTACGCTACCATATTGGTTCGTACTACACTTAAAGAACATGACGCAGATGCAAGTGAAGTGGGTGATATCCGTCTTATCGGACGACTCCCCGCCGCACTTATTCCGTTGGTTGAATACGATATTCAGCTCAATGGTACTGATCCACAGAATCCTGCTTCTATGACCATTAAGGGCGCAACCGCTCCCAGCCGTCTTCTTTATGAAGTAGGTCTCCACAGCGATATTGACCTTTTGGATATCGAAGGCACCGCTCCTGATGAATTAGAAAAGGATGAAAACGGTGACTATATTTTCTATACTAACCAGTGGCACAACATAGATGATTATAGCTACTATACCAACAAAAACACTACTTCTTGGTTTGAACCTTCAGTAGAAAACGAGCGCTATTATTATAATGTGGACAGCGAAATCTTTACAGATAGAAACGGTACCCTTTATAAAGGCACCTCTGCTCCTACATACAACGCATCTGCTCCCCTTTACCACCGTTCTCTTGTTTATAAGGGTTCCGGCAACAATGTAAGAGCAGAATGGTATTACGAAGAGGTTTCCGAATATGTTTTAGCCGATGTAAGTGACCTTGCACGTCGCGATGATAACACATGGTACGTAAAAGCAGGTACCATTCACCACTATTTCGGCGACTACAGCAGAGAAAAGGATGAAAACGTCACCGATACAATAAATTATTCCGATATGCCTTTCGTACATGAACCCGAAGTTGGTGTTACAAAGAATAACTACCACGTGGATTCTTATCTCGGTAATAACGGTAAGTTAACCCTTGACGCTTATGAGGGTATTAAGATTTCCAAAATAAGCGATGCTACCATTGCCGACAAGAGCTTGAATTTTGAGTTTAACGTAACGGCTGACGTGAATTCAGAACTGACTCTTATTAAAGAGGATGCTTTTGGCGCAAGAACCGAAAGTACAATTAACTTTAACGGCACTTATACCGTACTCCTTAAGCACGGCGAGACCTTCTGGCTGTTGGGCGAAGAACTTGCCGGAAAGACTGTAACCGTAAGAGAACTTACAGAGGGTAAGGAATATGAGGTATTGAGTGTTAATGGCGACACAACACTTAATCAAGCAGTTATCAATGTTGCTGAAGATACTATTTCCTCTGCTGAATTTATAAATACAATTCCGCAGGAAGGCGACGTTGTTATAGCTAAAACTGTGGTAAGCAGTATTGAAGGCCACTTTGATGATGACTTCTCCTTTGAAATCGCTTTAGAGGGCGCACAAGAAGGAAAAGCATATAACCTTATGTTCTCAGATGGTACTACCGATACCATTACCGCTGCAGGAAAGGTGATTACACTTAGTCACAGTGAATCGGTTGTAATCAGAAAACTGGAAGAAAATGTAGTAGTTACGGTTAAAGAAATAAACCTTCCCCAAGGCTTTACGGTTGATAACGCTGAACAGAGCGTTACCGTAGAGGCAGGAGAGCTTCATTACATTTCCTTCACTAATACCTACAGCGCTACTTCTACCGATGAGGCAGATATAGATATTACCATTAATAAAAATCTTCTTGACAATAGCGGCGCTCCGGCTGATTGGAACGGCACCTTTACCTTTAAGGTACAGCAATTTGACGGCAGTAAGTATGTTGATATTAAAGAAGTTGAAATAGACTATTCTAAGGGCGGTGCAAACAGCGTAAGCGTTGACGTCCTCAAGGATGAGGTTTACGATAGCGTGGGCAACTATTACTACAGAATAGTAGAAGTTGTTGATGAAGCTAATGTTAAATCGGGCATTGTTTACGATACTACCTACGCAAGATTTGTTGTAAGAGTTGCCGATGACGGAAAGGGTAAGCTTTATGTAAGCGAGGTTGTAAATGTTTCGGAAACCGCCATCAGCGGCAAAGACGTTATAGCTGAGTTTGACAATACCTACAAGGTTGACGGCGCTGCTGAGGTTATTATTGATATTAATAAGACCGTTAAAAATGTTTATAACCAGACAGCAAATATTCTTCCCGCAGGTTATAGCTTCTCCCTTTATCCCGCAAATGATGAATTTAATGTAACAGGCGACGCTATAAAAGTTTCCCCCGAAACTGCCGCTGCAGGTACTGCAAGAATATCTTTGCTTTATGACGATATTGCTCAGGTTGGCACTCATTATTACGTATTAAAGGAAAACGTTGGAAATATTCACGGCGTTGACTATACTGATAAAGAATATCACGTAACGGTAGTGCTTGATGATAATAACGGTTACTTTAACATTTCCGTTACGCTGATGGATGAAAACGACACTGTTATCAAAGTAGCTTCGGCTACCGCTTCTGAGGGCAATGTTGTTGCTGTGGCAGAAATTGACGGCGCAGACTTTGAAAATACCTTTACTCCCGATAAGGTTATTTTAGCTCCCAACCTTATAGCAAGTAAATCCCTTTTGGGACGTGACATCAGTGATGGTGATAATTTCCGCTTCGGAATTTATAATGCCGATTCCTCCTTTAATGCAGGTGACCTGTTCAAAGAAGCAACTTCCGATACAAGTGGTTTTGTAAGCTTCGGTGAGATTTCTTATGATAAAGAAGGCACATATTATTATGTGGTTAAGGAAATTATACCCGATGAAGCAACCGATAATAAGTATAACGGCGTAACATATGATACAAAGGAATATCATATTACTGTAAAGGTTACCGGTGATGCTACAACAGGTAAGCTCAGCTGTGGTTATGATATTACCCTTAACGGTCAGAATGTCAACGTAATGACCTTCAATAACACCTATGAAACAGAGCCTACCGGTGTTACCATAAACGGCACAAAGACTCTATTAGGCGGTATAAGAAAGCTTCAGGCACGTGCATTCGCCTTCGAACTAATAGAAAACGGCACAGTAATTGATACCGTTTATAACGGAGTTCCTACAGACGATTACAATGCAGCCTTCTCCTTTAATCTTAATTATACCGAGGTAGGCGTTCATAACTATACTGTACGTGAAAGACTTCCCAGAAACATTGATGCAGACGGTAAATACGGCGGTGTTACATACGACAGAACCGAATACTCTGTAGTAGTAACCGTTACCGATAACGGTACAGGTACGCTGGTTGCAGAGGTTGATACCGATGATAAGGCAATTGCATTTAGCAACACCTATTCCGTTGAACCTGTCAGCGAAACTATTTTAATTACAAAGCTTCTTTACGGTGACAGCATTGCTAAGTATGTTGGAGAAAAGGCATTCGAGTTTGAACTTTATTCTGCAACACTTACTAACGGCGAAGTAACACCTGTAAGTCTCATAAAGACTGTAAGCAACGATGCTGAGGGAAATGTTAATTTCGGCGCAATCACCTATGATACCATAGGCGGTTACCGCTACATTATTAAAGAAGTTGTCCCCGAAGAAAAGGACGAACTTATGATTTACGATGCCGCATATTATATTGTGGAAATCGACGTAACCGATAACCTTTCAGGACAGCTTGTAACTGATAAAGAGATTACCAAGGTTCTTAATGGAGAAACAACCGAACAAACCGACGTGATCTTTAATAATGAAATTAAACCCGAAAAGCAGTCGGCTTCGATTACCGGAGAAAAGCAGTATAATAAAACCCTTAATGACGGAATGTTCACCTTTGAGCTTTATCAGGCTCTTAAGGGTGCTGACGGCAAAATAAATGCTGTAGGCGAGGCTGTTCTTACCGCTTCTAACGTAGGAAAGAATTTCGAGTTTAAGGATATTGATATAACTGACGATGAAGGTAATGTGGTTAAGACCAGCTATCTCACCTATACTCAAGCAGGAGAATACTACTATGTAGTAAAAGAGGTTCTCCCCGAAGGCGCCGAGGACGGCAAGAAGGACGGTATTAAATACGATACCAAGGAACATGTTGTTACCGTTAAGGTAACCGAGGCTATGGATAGCACAGGCAGAACTGTTCTTAACATTCAGGTAGAAAGCGAAAACGACGGAATTATCGTTGTAAACGAATATTCCGCTGCAGATGCAACCTATACACTTGAAGCAACGAAGGTTCTGGAAGGCAGAGAGCTTAAAGATAAAGAGTTCGAGTTTGCCCTTTACGATAAGGACGGAGCAGAGCTTGATCTTCAGACGAACGATGAGGAAGGCAAGATTACCTTCAAGACACTTACCTTTAAGGAAGCAGGAACCTACAACTACACAGTTAAGGAAAAGATCGGCGAGGCCGAAAGCGGCATGGTATATGATACCAGAGAATACAGCGTAATCATTACCGTTGCTGACGATAATAAGGGTAGTTTAGTGGCTACAGCACAGTTCAAGGTGGGCGATGAGGCACAGAGAAGTGTTAAATTTGTTAACACCTACGAAAAACCTGTAGATCCCCCTGCAACAGGAGACGCAAATCACATTGCAATTCTTTTGGTTATTGCTAGTGTTCTGGCTCTTGGTATTATAGCCCTTCTTGTTTACAGAAAGAAAAGCAATAAGGCTGAATAATTAATAAAATAGCTGTGTCGGCTGACACAGCTATTTTTTTGCGCCTAAAAAAAGAGACTTTTGTTTCGGAATTGTTAATATTCTTTCCTTCTCTTGACTATTTAACCTTAAAGATATAAAATAAGGGTAGTATTTTTTGAAGAGAGGGAAAAAGTTGTCAAACAATAAAAAGGTAAACAAAAAACTTATTGCATGGCTTGTAATACTGTTTTTAGGTAATTTGCTTTTCTTCTTTACCATATGGCTTTTAAGGAAATATGACCATATTTACCTTGACCAGATTCTTTTTCAGTTAAAATCTCCCGCAAACGGAGCAAACCGCTCACTTGCAGGCAGTGTTGTTATACAGGTGGGTGTGTATCCCATTTTGCTTACTGCTGCCCAAGTTTTTTCGTATCTCTTTTTGGGCGGTTTTATTAAAAAATTTAAAGCAAATGAAAGATATGCTCGGTACTGTCTTAGTAAATTTTGAGATTTTGTTAAAAAAATTGCTATGCCCGTGGCGCTTTCCACCCTTCTTGTTGCGTTAACTTTGTTTGTTGCAAAGCTTGAGGTGGTAAGCTATATAAGTGTTGCTTCCACCGAATCGGATTTTATTATACAAAATTATAAAAATCCCAGTGATGTGAAAATAACCTTCCCCGAAAAGAAGCGTAATTTAATATACATAATGCTGGAATCTATGGAATGTACCTATGCCGATACTTCGGCAGGGGGCAATATTACCGATAATTTTATTCCCGAGCTTGAAAAACTTGCCAATGATAATGTGAATTTTTCTAATACCGAAAGTTTCGGCGGCGCTCTTTCCTACTCGGGCACTACATGGACTTCGGCTGCTATGGTGGCTCAGACCTCGGGTATGCTTATAAAGGTGCCCATTGCCAGTGAAACCTACGGCGGACAAAATTCCTTTATGCCCGGTGTTACTACTTTAGCAGAAATTCTTAAAAAAGAGGGCTACAATCAAACTCTGCTTGTGGGCAGTGACGCTGATTTTGGCGGCAGAAAAACTTATTTTACCGAACACGGTGATATGAACATCGTGGATATAAACTCCCTTAAAGCCGAAAAAAGACTGCCTAAGGATTATAGACAATGGTGGGGCTTTGAGGACGATAAGCTTTTTGATTTTGCTAAGGAAGAGATAGAAAAGCTTTATAAAAGCTCAGAACCCTTCAACTTTACAATGCTGACAGCCGATACGCATTTCCCCGACGGATATGAATGTAAGGACTGCAAAGCTAATTGGGATAATCAGTACGCTAACGTGCTTTCCTGCTCATCAAAAAGAGTTCTTGAATTTGTTGACTGGATAAAGGAACAGCCTTTTTACGAGAATACAACTATAGTAATATGCGGCGACCATCTGACTATGGACCCTGAGTTCTTAAAGAATATAGACAAAAACTATACACGTACCGTTTATAACTGTTTTATAAATTCTTCCCTTGCGCCCACAAAGGAGAAAAACCGTAAATTCGGCACCTTTGATTTGTTTCCCACAACCATTGCCGCTTTGGGCGCTACTATTGAGGGAGAAAAATTAGGTCTTGGTACAAATCTTTTCTCAAGCGTACCTACCTTGACCGAGGAGCACGGCTTTGAAACCCTTGACGCAGAGCTTCAGAAAAAATCACAGTTCTATAATGAGCAGATACTTGAAATGGAAAGTCCTGCCATATTTTTAAAGGAGTAATTTATGAGCGAAAATAAAAAAAGCGAAACTTTAGCGCAGCGCGATAAAGCGAGAAAGGATTTTCTTGAACTTAAAGCAATGCAGGCAAAAGCGTTAGAAGAAGGGGAAAGGGAGCATAAGGCTTACGAAAATGAAATCAAGCCTAAAACCTTCGGTGAAAAAATAAGCCACTTTTTCTACTATCATTGGAGAGCTATTGTAATTACCGTTTTGTGTCTTAGCGTAGTTATATTTGCTACTGTCTCTTGTTTAAACAAGAAAAAGCCTGATTTAAAAATCCTTATTTACGATAACAGAATACTTGCTGATATGTATATTCCTGAAATTCAGGACTATTTTGCGCAGTACTGTAAAGATTATAACGGTGACGGCGAGGTTCACGTGCAGGTTATAAACTGTACCTATGAGACCGGCGCTTCAACCGCGCAGTATCAAAATACTATGATGCAACGCCTTCAGAGTGTTATAGTAACAGATGCCCAGTGTATGCTTATAATAACCGGCGATATGGGACGTAAATATTTTGACAACTATCTCAGCGGTGTTTTGGAAGACGAGGGAACACCCCTTAAGGAAGGCTACTATAATTGCGCCTTTGATAAGGATATTTCTATTCCGAGTGACGTTAAAATTTACTTAAGAAATATTAAGGGCACACTTTTAGAGGAAAATGAAAAATCACAAAAGGCTGTGGCTAATAGTAAAGAATTTATTGAAAATATGTCAAAATAATAGGGGAAAAAATAATGGGGAAGTTAACAAAAAAGCAGAAAATTTTAAGACGTAATTTATTTTTATGCCTTTGCGCAGCCGTACTTTGCTGTATCATTTCTCTTGCAGGGTGCGGAATCAGTAAGCTTATAGGTTCGGGCGGCGAGGATTTATCCTTAGAAAAGGACAATATATCAAGCGAACCCGAGGAGCCTTACGTTGTATCCACCGCCACGGTTTTAAATACGGGAGATATTCTTATACACTCCCCCTTGCTGACTGCGGCAAAGGAAGGTGACGGATACGATTTTTCTCCTTTATACCGCGAGGTTTCCACTTATTTTAATAAAGCAGACCTTACTATAGCAAATCTTGAAGTAACCCTTGGCGGAACCGAATCGGGAAGCTATAAAGGATATCCTTCTTTTAATACGCCGGACGACCTTATTGACGATATAAAGGCGGCAGGGGTAGATATGCTTCTTACTTCAAACAATCATTGCTACGATACGGGACTTTACGGTCTTAAACGTACTGCAAAGGTTTTAAAGGAAAAAAATATGCCCTTTATCGGCACAAGAGAAGCCTTGGAGGAATCTCTTTATACAGTAAAGGACGTAAAGGGTATTAAAATCGGTATGGCTTGTTATACCTATGAAAACGTTTATCAGGGCGGCGGCTCAAAATCTATAAACGGCAGAATAGTTAACAGCGAGGCTGCTCCCTTACTTGCTTCCTTCTGTTATGAAAAACTGGATGAATTTTATGTGGAAGCTGAAAGAGTAATAAAGGATATGAAAAACAGCGGCGCCGAGGCTATAGTTTTCTATATGCACTGGGGTAACGAATATCAGCTTAAACAAAATCATTGGCAGGAGCAAATCGCGCAAAAGCTTTGCGACCTTGGTGTTGACGTAATTGTAGGCGGACATCCCCACGTTATTCAGCCTATAGAACTTTTAACCTCCTCTGACGGACAAAGAAAAACAGTTTGTCTTTATTCTATGGGCAATTCTGTTTCAAATCAGCGCCTAAGCCTTCTTTATACCGACTGTCCTACGGGACACACCGAAGACGGTATGCTTTTCTACTATACCTTTGATAAATATAGTGACGGCAAGGTGGTCTTAAGCGGTGTTGATATTATTCCTGCTTGGGTGCAAAAAACGGGAAGCGGCAGTAACGCAGAATATATTCTTCACGCTCTGCCCGATGAAAACGCTTTTTATAACAAAGGACTTTCTTCTTCTACAGGCAAAAATTCCTATAAAAGAACAAAAGACCTTGTAGCAAAAGGCCTTACCGAGTGTCAGCAGTATCTAGGCTGCGAGGTGCGTTTTAAGGAAACAAACGGACTTAACGAAGGTCAAATGCAGTAATAAAAAACGGGAATGTCGTTTGACATTCCCGTTTTGAATTTTAGATATTTACTTTAATAAATTTCTTTTTACCTTTCTGAATAAGGAGACCTGCTTTAAGCTGCTCGGCAGAGTAGAAGGTAGCGGGAACTGTAAGCTTTTCATCATTTACACTAACGCCGCCTTGGGTAACAAGGGTTCTTGCTTCGCTTTTAGAACCGCAAAGACCGCTTTTAACCATAATATCAAGAATACCGATACCGTTTTCGCCCAAATCATCTTCGCTAAGGGTAACGGTAGGCATATCGGCAGAGTCTTTACCGCCTGCAAAAATATTCTTAGCAGCAGCTAAAGCCTTTTCAGCTTCCTCTTCGCCGTGAACAAGCTTGGTAAGCTCGTAAGCGAGAATTTCTTTAGCTTTGTTAAGCTCGCTGCCTTCCCACTTGTCCATTTCGTCAATCTGTTCAAGGGGTAAGAAGGTCAGCATACGGATACACTTAAGCACGTCAGAGTCTGCCACGTTTCTCCAGTACTGGAAGAATTCATAAGGAGAGGTCTTGTTTGCATCAAGCCATACGGCGTTGCCTGCGGTTTTGCCCATTTTCTTGCCTTGAGAGTCGGTAAGAAGGGTAATGGTCATAGCGTGAGCATCTTTGCCAAGCTTTCTTCTTATAAGCTCGGTACCGCCAAGCATATTACTCCATTGGTCGTCACCGCCGAACTGCATATTACAGCCGTAGTGCTGATAGAGATGATAGAAGTCATAGCTCTGCATAATCATATAGTTAAATTCAAGGAATGAAAGACCTTTTTCCATTCTCTGCTTATAACATTCTGCTCTGAGCATATTATTTACTGAGAAACAAGCGCCTACTTCACGAAGTAAATCAACGTAATTAAGGTTTAAGAGCCAATCGGCATTGTTAACCATTTTTGCTTTGCCTTCGCCAAATTCGATAAAACGCTCCATCTGACGTTTAAAGCACTCTGCATTGTGGTCAATATCCTCTTTGGTGAGCATTTTTCTCATATCGGTTCTGCCCGAAGGATCGCCTATCATAGTAGTGCCGCCGCCGATAAGAGCAACAGGCTTGTTACCTGCCATCTGTAAAAGCTTCATAAGGGTAAGGGCCATAAAGTGACCTGCCGTAAGGCTGTCTGCGGTACAGTCAAAGCCTATATAAAAGGTTGCCTTTCCGCTGTTTATCATTTCTCTGATTTCGCTTTCGTTTGTCACCTGAGCAATAAGGCCGCGGGCAACCAGTTCTTCATAAATTCCCATAATTTTTTCCTCCAAAAAAATAAAAATCCCCTGTCATATTGACAGAGGGCGAAAGTTCGCGGTACCACCTCTATTTATATGCAAAAGCATACCTCGGTGTGTTAAAAACACTATGCTGTAACGGGCATAACTCGGCAAAAGCGGCTCAAAAAGTGTATTCACAAAAGCCCTTTACAGCCCCTTTCACCAAACGGAGCCTCTCTAAGTAAAGGTAAATTTGCTACTTTTCTTTTATCTTTGCCTTTAAATATCATTAGAATTATATAACATTACAGCATTTTTGTCAACCGAAATTGTTGAACAAAGCGGCTTTTTATGGTATAATTCTAAATAGGAAGGTGAAAAATAATGCTCAAAAAATTCTTAAGTTATTATAAGCCTCATACAAAACTTTTTGTGCTTGATATGATAGCGTCATTATTTATTTCTCTTATAGGGCTTACATATCCCGTTGTTACCAATATAATGCTTAATGATCTTATTCCCAATAAGCTTTATAAAGCCATTATTTTTGCAGGACTTTTTGTTTTATTTCTTTATATTGTCCGCACCTTTTTAAGATACTTCGTTCAGTATTACGGTCATCTTATAGGTACTCGTATGCAGGCGCAAATGAGATCCGATATGTTCAATCATCTGCAAAAATTACCCTTTTCCTATTATGATAATACCGAAACGGGCGATTTAATATCCCGAATAAGCAACGACCTTTTTGACGTGGTTGAACTTGCCCACCACGGCCCCGAAAATCTTATTATAAGCAGTCTTACGGTAATAGGCTCCTTTATTTATCTTGCTACCATAAATATTTATTTAACCCTTATAATTTTTGCCTGTGTGCCTTTTCTTATTTTTGTTTCGGCAGTATTAAGACAAAAAATGAAGGAAGCCTTTAAGGAGCGCAGAGTAACCACCGCGGGAATTAACTCTGCCACCGAAAGCAGTATTACGGGAATAAGAGTAACCAAGGCTTTTTCGGCAAGTAACAGGGAAATGGAAAAGTTTGAGGAAAACAATAACCTTTTTGTAAAGGCCTGTCATAAATCCTATAAGGCTATGGCGCAGTTTCATTCTTCCTCCACCTTCATTACCGATGTATTTAACGTAATTATTATAATTGCAGGCGGTCTGTTTTTATATGCGGGAAAAATTGACTTCGGCGATTATTCCACCTTTATAGTCTCTGTTAATATCTTTATAAACCCCGTAACCCAGCTTATCGGCTTTATGGAGCAGTACCAGAACGGTGTTTCGGGCTTCTCCCGTTTCCTTGAAATTATGAGCGAAGAGCCTGAAAAGGAAAACGAAAATGCAAAGCCAAAAGAAAACGTAAAGGGCGAAATTGAATTTAAAAACGTAACCTTTTCCTACGGCACCGAGGACGGCGAGGTGCTAAGGGATATTTCCTTTACCGTAAAGGAAGGGGAAAAGTTTGCCCTTGTAGGTCATTCCGGCGGCGGCAAGACCACCATTTGCCATCTTATTCCTAATTTTTACAGGGTAGATGAGGGAGAAATCCTTTTAGACGGAGTAAATATTAACGATATTACCTTTGAAAGCCTTAGAAACAATATCGGTATTGTTCAGCAGGACGTATTTCTTTTCTCGGGAACTATAAGGGAAAATATTATGTACGGTAATCTCCTTGCTACCGAAGAAGAAATGATAGAAGCGGCAAAACGCGCTAATATTCACGAATTTGTAAAAACCCTTGAAAAAGGCTATGATACCGAAATAGGCGAACGCGGCGTAAGACTTTCGGGCGGACAGAAGCAGAGAATAAGTATAGCAAGGGTATTCCTTAAAAATCCCAAGGTGCTTATTCTTGATGAGGCCACAAGCGCACTCGACAATACCACCGAAATACTTATTCAAAACGCACTTGACGAATTATGCAAGGGCAGAACAACAATAGTTGTTGCCCACAGACTTTCCACCATAAGAAGCGCTGATACCATTGCGGTAATTGACGGCGGAAGGGTAACTCAAAAAGGCACCCACGAAGAACTACTCAAGGAAGAGGGAACATATAAAGACCTTTATTCCTTACAACTAAGATAAGAAAGGATACACCAATGCCCAACAAAAAAACAAATTATTCCGAAATAACCGATAACATAGTAAAGTATGCAAATCTTTGCGTAAAGGACTGTCACATTCAGCCCGAAATGTATATTAAACACAAGGTAATGCGAGGACTTCGTGACCTTGACGGTAAGGGTGTCCTTACGGGACTTACCGAGGTTTCCGAAATAAATTCCCGAAAAATTATTGATGGGAAAGAGGTTTTAATCCCCGGTGAACTCTTTTACAGAGGCTATAAAATCGAAGACCTTGTTGACGGCTTTGTTAAGGATAACCGTTTTGGCTTTGAAGAAATAATCTATCTTCTTCTTTTCGGTATGCTGCCAAATAATGAAGAGTTAGATGATTTTAAAGGGGTTCTTAATTTCTACAGAAGTCTTCCTAACTCCTTTGTAAGAGACGTTATAATGAAGGCGCCCTCACAGGATATGATGAATTCCCTTGCACGAAGCGTCTTAACCCTTTATTCCTATGATAGCAATCCCAATGATACCTCTATAGAAAACGTATTAAGACAATGTCTGCAGTTAATAGCGGTTTTCCCAATGCTCAGCGTTTACGGTTATCATTCCTATAATTACTATATTAAAAATAATAACAGCTTCTTTATTCATAATCCCGAGCCTCATTTATCAACAGCGGAAAATATTCTCCATATGCTTCGCATTGACAGTAATTATACTCCCCTTGAAGCAAAGCTTCTTGATATGGCGCTTGTGCTTCACGCAGAGCACGGCGGCGGTAATAACTCAACCTTTACCACCCACGTTGTTACCTCTTCGGGAACCGATACCTATTCGGCTATTGCGGCGGCTCTCGGCTCTCTTAAAGGTCCCCGTCACGGCGGCGCAAATATAAAGGTTTGCACAATGTTTGAGGATATTAAGAGAAACGTTAAAAACTGGGAGGATGAAAAGGAAATTTCCGATTATCTTACCAAGCTTTTAAGAAAGGAAGCGGGAGACCGTTCGGGACTTATATACGGTATGGGACACGCGGTTTATTCGGTAAGCGATCCCAGAGCCACCATTTTAAAGCAGTACGTAAAAACCCTTTCGGATGAAAAGGGACTTGGCAAAGAATATAACCTTTACTGCCTTGTTGAACGTCTTGCACCCGAAGTTATTGCAAAGGAAAGAAAGATTTATAAAGGAGTTTCAGCTAATATCGACTTTTATTCAGGCTTTGTTTACGATATGCTGGGACTTCCCCATGAGCTTTATACTCCTCTTTTTGCTATTGCAAGAATTGTGGGTTGGAGCGCTCACAGACTTGAAGAGCTCATAAATGCAGGAAAGATTATCCGTCCCGCTTATATGGCAGTTCAGCCGAGAAGAGATTATCTTGATATTGAAAAAAGATAAAGATTTGCCGATGTTTAATGCGGCGGCATAGAAATAGGGTGAGAATATGAAGATTACCAATATTATTACGTCTAATAAACCCTCTCTTTCCTTTGAGGTTTTTCCGCCTAAAACCGAGACGGCTTTTGAAAGCGTAAAAAATGCCACAGAGGAAATTGCAAAGCTTAATCCCTCTTTTATGAGCGTTACCTACGGCGCAGGGGGACAGGGGGGACGTTATACCCTTTCCATTGCGGAAAATTTAAAGAAACAAAGCGGTGTTATTACCCTTGAGCATCTTACCTGTGTGGGAGCAACCAAGGAATCTATAGGTCATCGCATTAACGAAATAAAGGCGGCGGGTATTAAAAACGTTATGGCGCTTAGGGGCGATATTCCCGAAGAAATGAAAAATGAAGATAAAAGGAATTGGGACTACCGTTATGCCGCAGATTTAGTAAGAGAGCTTAAAGCAGCGGGAGATTTTTGTGTAGGCGGCGCCTGCTACCCCGAAATTCACCCCGAAAGCATTAACCAAAGGGAAGATATTAAGCATCTTAAAGAAAAGGTTGACGCAGGCTGTGACTTTTTGACTACCCAGATGTTTTTTGATAATAATCTTTTTTATAATTTTCTTTATAAAATAAGGGAAGCGGGAATTACCGTACCGATAGTGGCAGGAATTATGCCCATAACAGCGGCAAATCAACTCCAACGAGCCATAAAGCTTTCGGGTTCCTTTGTTCCTCGAAGATTTATTAGTCTGGTTGATAAATTTGGTGAAAATCCTAAAGCGATGATGCAGGCAGGTATTGCCTATGCCACCGACCAGATAATTGATTTATATGCAAACGGTATAAATGCGGTGCATGTTTATTCTATGAATAAGCCTATGGTTGCAAAGAGTATTCAGAGTAATCTGAGCGAAATATTAAAGTTATGCGCGAAATAACCGTAAAAACCTTTAAAGCGCCTTTTGTCAATAAAAAAGAGATACTAAGATATGCAAAATCACCCGAGCTTAATGAGGAAATATTATCCCTTTTAGAAGAAGCCATTAGTTTAACCGATAGCCAAATAGAATATAAGGTCTGCTATACGGTATTACCTCTTGAAATAAAGGGAAACGAATGTAGATTTCCCTGCTTTTCGATATATAGCCGAGACTTAAGCAAAAATCTTTCGGGCTGTAAAGAGGCGGTGGTTTTTGCCGCAACTCTTGGTGTGGGAGTTGACCGACTAATAAATAAATACAGCCGTATTGCACCCTCAAAGGCGCTTTTGATTGATGCATATGCCGCTGAACGTATTGAAGCGCTGTGTGATGAATTTACAAAAAGCCTTAATTTTAAAACAAAACCCCGCTTCAGCGCGGGATATGGGGATTTAAATATAGAAACTCAAAAAGAAATTTTCTCCCTTTTAAATCCTGCTAAAAATATAGGTCTTACTTTAAACGAAAGTCAAATGATGTCGCCCTTTAAATCGGTGACAGCGTTTATGGGGATAGTGTAGTATGAATTTCAGAGAATTTATTAAGGATAATATAGTGCTGTTTGACGGCGGAATGGGTACTCTTTTACAAAAGATGGGACTAAAAGCAGGAGAATTGCCTGAAAGCTGGAATATTACCCATAAAGATGAGATAATAAAAATACACACTTCATATTTTAATGCAGGCAGTAATGTTGTTACCGCCAATACCTTTGGCGCAAACTGTCTTAAATTTGATAATTATGAACTCGAAGAAATTATAAAAAATGCCATAGAAAACGCAAAAAAAGCCGCAAAAATAAGTTCTTATAAACAGGAAAAATTTGTTGCCATTGATATAGGCCCGTTGGGAAGGCTTTTAAAACCGCTGGGCGACCTTGATTTTAACGATGCTGTTGAAATATTTGCTAAAACCGTAAGGCTTGGCGAAAAATATGGTGCCGACCTTATTATAATCGAAACTATGAATGATTCCTATGAGACCAAAGCGGCGGTTCTGGCGGCTAAGGAAAACAGCAATCTGCCTATAGTTGTTACCAATGCTTACGGCGAAGACTCAAAGCTGATGACCGGAGCAACCGCCGAGACTATGGCTGTGCTTCTTTCCTCTCTGGGTGTTGATATGCTGGGCGCAAACTGTTCTTTAGGTCCCAAAGAGCTTTACGGTGTTGTTAAAGAGCTTTTAAAATATTCTACTGTACCGGTTGTTTTTCAGCCTAATGCGGGACTTCCCACAGTTAAAGACGGAGAAACTGTTTTCAGCGTTACAAGCCAAGAATTTGCCGAAGAGACAGCCGCCCTTATTGATAAAGGTGTGCGTGGAGTCGGAGGCTGTTGCGGAACAACTCCCGAATACATAGGCAAATTAAAGGAAAAGATTAAGGATAAAAAACCTTTACCTATTGAGAAAAAGGATTATACTGCCGTGACGTCATACACGAATGTGGTATTTTTCGGCAATGAACCCTTGCTTATAGGCGAGAGAATTAACCCTACGGGTAAAAAGCGTTTTAAGGAAGCCCTTAAAAGCGGAGATATGGACTATATTTTAAATGAGGGTGTAACTCAGCAGGAAAAGGGAGCGCATATTCTTGACGTTAACGTGGGACTTCCCGAAATTGACGAAGAAAAAATGCTCACCGAGGCTATTAAAGAGCTTCAGGCTGTAACCGACCTTCCTTTGCAGATTGATACGTCAAATATCCTCGCCTTAGAGTCGGCTCTTAGAATTTATAACGGAAAGCCCCTTATAAATTCCGTTAACGGAAAAGAAGAAAGTATGAAAGCGGTGTTCCCCCTTGTGAAAAAATACGGCGGAACGGTTATTGCCCTTACTCTTGACGAAAACGGCATACCGAAAACTGCTGATGAAAGGGTGAAAATTGCCGAAAAAATACTGGGTGAAGCAAAAAAATACGGCATTGATAAATCGGATATAGTTTTCGATACCCTTGCCCTTACCGTAAGCGCGGAAAATGATGCGGCTGTTCATACCTTAAAGGCATTAAAAATAATAAAGGAAAAACTCGGCTGTCATACAAGTCTTGGTGTTTCTAACGTTTCCTTCGGACTGCCTAACCGCGATATAATAAACAGCGCCTTTTTCGCTTTAGCCCTTGAAAACGGACTAAGCGCGGCAATAATGAATCCTTTTTCTGAAGTGATGATGAATACCTACTATGCTGTAAGGGTGCTTAAAGGAAAGGACGAAAACTGCTCGGATTATATTAAAAACTGCGGTGATATAGTTGAAACAAAATCTAATATAAAAACCGAACAGTTAACCCTTGAAACTGCAATTATAAAGGGCTTTAAGGATAAAGCGAAGGAAATCACAAAAGAGCTTTTAAAGACTGAAAAGCCTCTTGATATAGTAAATCTGAAAATTATTCCTGCCCTTAACGACGTAGGTAAGGCTTACGAAGAAAAACGAGCATATCTGCCTTCTCTTTTAATAAGCGCCGAAGCCGCAAAATCGGCTTTCGAGGTAATAAAGACTGCCTTTTCGGGCGAAAATACCGCTAAAAAGGGCAAAATTGTTATTGCTACGGTTAAGGGAGACATTCACGATATAGGCAAAAATATTTTAAAATTGCTTCTGGAAAACTATGGTTTTAACGTAATAGATTTAGGCAAGGACGTTGCTCCCGAAAGGGTTTTAGAGGCGGTTATAGAGCATAAGGCAAAAATTGTGGGACTCAGTGCCCTTATGACCACCACCGTACCCTTTATGGAAGAAACCGTAAAGCTTATTCACCAAAAGGTTAACGACTGTGTCGTTATGGTGGGAGGCGCGGTGCTGACTCAGGAGTATGCCGATAGTATCGGCGCAGATAAATATGCTAAGGATGCCCTAGAGGGTGTCCGCTATGCAGAAAGTATAATGTAAAAAAACAGGAGTCGTTGACTCCTGTTTTTTAGCATTTGTTTATAAGTCTTATATAAAATTCTACCGATTTATGAATTGTATCAATTCTTATTCTTTCGTTATTGCCGTGAATGGTAGCGCGTTCTTCACTTGTAAGGTCCATTGCGGAGAAGCGGTAAACGTTACTGGAAAATCCGTTATAGTGTCGGCTGTCGGAGCACTGAACCATCAGATAGGGAGATACTATACAGCCCTTCCAGGTAGATGCAACGGCAGAAGAGATTCTATCCCATTGCTCACAGCCTGTCTCGGAAATGGTGCTGGGCTCAGTTCCGATAATTTTTGTAACCTCAACGTTTTCTTCCTTAGCAAGTTTTCTTAAATAGGAAAGGGCAGAATCGGTTGAGTCTTCGGGATTAAGACGCATATTGGAAATAATTGAAGCGGTGGGAGGAATAACGTTAGGCGCATTGCTGCCCGTACTTTGAGTAAAAGCAGTAGTTGTTCTGAGCAGAGCGTTCATTTCACCGCCACCCTTTTTAGCAATGGAGTTGAGCACTCCCGAAAAGAGCCACAAATTAGCAAAAATCATTCTGTAAAGGAAATTGCTGTGCCTACCCAGTGTGTCAAACATCTCGCCAACAGGCTTTGTAATATGCATCTTAAAGGGATTTTGTTCAACCTTTAATATGGCGCGGCTAAGTCTTATAAGAGGGGTATTAGGCTTTGGCGCCGAAGCGTGACCGCCCATAGAGTCTGCCCTGTAGCAAACGTTCATCATACCCTTTTCGGCAATACCGATAAGTCCGCAGCTTTCTTTTACACCGGGGAAAACGTCCTTTACAACTGCGCCGCCCTCGTCAACCACCATAAAGGGCTTAATGTTATTTTCTTTAAAGAAGTTAACTATATTCACAGCGCCCATTCCGTTGACCTCTTCGCCGCCCGAAAAGGCAAAGTAAATATCGTTTTCGGGCACAAAGCCTTTTTCTATAAGGCTATCGGCGGCAAAAAGGGAGGCATTTAAAGTAACCTTTGTATCAAGTGTTCCTCTGCCCCACAATACACCGTTTTCGATAATGCCTTCAAATGCACTCTTTTCCCACTTGCTTTCATCGGCGGGAACAACGTCGTAGTGCGACATTAAAACTGTAGGCTTTTCGCTGTTTTTGCCCTTCCAACGAATTAAGATTCCGCGGTCATCAAGCGCCATAACGTAGCATACCGAAAAAACGTTTTTATAAAGGGTGGGAAGAGCTTCAAGCAGAGCAGAAAACTGTGCGTCATCCTCTTTTTCCTTTTCTTCAAAGGAGACGGTTTTGAATTTTACAAGAGCTTTTAGGTTTTCTACCGCTTTTTCCCTATCAAAATCTACGGCTGTGCTGTCAGCCGTAATATTTTTTTTAGGGGTAAAAAGCAGAGTGCGGATAATAATAACGCCGAGAAAAATTATAACCGCCGCTAATAAAGCGTAAAGCACTATATCCAACTAAATCATTCCTTTTTTATACATAATTCTGGAAACTATTACGGTAAAGATAACACCTACGGGAACCATAATTCCTACTGTGCCTTCGTTAAGGGCGGGAACGAATATGAAAAGTCCTAACATAAGAATAATAGGAGCAATACTGAGCTTAAGGTTCTTTGAAATAAATACAACAGCTAAACCGCCAAATAGGGCAGGGAGTATCTGGTCAAAGGCAGGCTGTAAAACGGGAGAGCTTAAAAATGCGCCTATGGGTTCGACGGTAATAAGAAGTATTACACCCACAATAATTATAAGGGTGGTAACGATACTTGAAACGGCAATGGAAATGGTGGAGATAATTTCTCCTTCCTCGCTTGTTGCCTTTACTTCAGCCTTTTCCATAGCATCAACGGCAACGGGAAGCTTCAGGTTAGAAATATTTCCCGTTACAAAGGAAAGATACGCTCCGCCGGCTCCCAGCATTGGAACATATGTAAAAATTTCAACAATTCCTACAGCCCAATACATAGGAAGAACTGCGATAAGAGCTTTAAAGAATGCGTCCCATTTGGGAAGAACCCCGTAAATAAGACAAAGGGCGGTGGGGAAAAGAATAATAAGTACTAAAATGGTGAGTCCCCAAATTCTGCCGTCACGGTGAACGCTTTCGAGATAGGTTAGTTTATTATTTTCTTTCATTTTTACCCCTCCTTAAGAAAGCCAAGCGGTAAAGGGTATAGCGCAAGCCATACCGCCTACCAGCGAAATCGGTAAAGCATAATCGTTCATCCAACGCTGATGAAATACCTTTGCTACTATACCGCAAACAGCCATAATAATTGCGGAAGTTGCCATTACTAAAACGGGAATAAGTCCCGACGTGCTTGAATATTCGGTTACATTTTCTAAATACGTGCCGTCGTCCTGAAGGATTTTTTCGGTAACGGTACGGGCGCCTTCATCCCAAAGACGTGAAACGTGGGAGAATACAAATCCTAAAAAGGCGGAAATCATACCTAAAAACATTGCATTATTAAAGATTTCTGCCCATTTTTTATCCTTCATACCGATTTTATTCATACCGCCCTGTATTCTTTTGGTAAGAATGGGGGCAAGAATAAGACCGACTAAAATGCCGAGAGTCATAACCCAAGCAACAGTAACAAAGGCGGAAGGCTCTTTAATTTCCTGTCCGAGACCTTGTCCGAGTCCGCTTACGGCTCTTTCTGCGGCAATGGTTTCATAGGAAAGAGAACCGATTACCGAAAGTCTCAGCCATGGAAGAGCAATACCAAGGCTCTTTGAAAGGGTGACTACACCTACAAGAATTGATACTGCAGGGGCAATGGTGGAAATAGCGGAACCGGTTACGGTCTTTTTGATTTTAGTCATATCCATTCCTTTTTCCTTTGCGCGTCTTAATGCGCGGATAAGGAAATATACAGATTGTCCAAGAACCGCTAAAATAATAATGCCTACAAGAATAAAAATTATGGGGCTGTTAACATTGAATTTCATTTTCGATTTCCTCCCTTTTTTCTTTTAAAATATTGTAGGTTATAGGCAATATAGCAAGGCACAGCGCTATGCCGTCATAGTCAACGGGAACGTCGCCGTGGATAAAGGCATCCCCAAGGGAAAAATGCACAATAAGGCGGCTGACTATACTGGTAAAGGTGAGTATAAAGGTAGAAATGCTTACGGGCAAAAAGAGTTTTAAGGTGCGGCTTGACGGAAATCCTGCGCAGATTCTTAAAAACATCAGCATAAATACAAGTAAAGCGCAACGGTATGCAAGGGAGAAAACGTGCTCAGCTACAAGAGCAGAGGCGCTGAATGAGGTGAAAATAAGCACCAGTCTCATTAAATAATAAAACAAGGGAACAACGCATGAAATAGGGGGGATTTTCAGATTAATAAAGGCTGAAAGTCCAAAGAATATAAACCATACTCCCGAAAGAAAGGCGAAAAACACCGTTAAATTATCCTGCCAAGGAATAAGAGAGGTATTTGTAAACAGCACGGGATAAAGCAACGTCACTATGCCGCAAAGAATAGAAAGGCTGCCTGAAAGACTATTTAATTTAAAGTCTATGGCTGCTTTTTTGTCTGCAAAAAAGGCGAAGATAAAAGCCGCCAATGTCAAAACGAAAATAGCTATACTTAAAAATATGCCAAGGGAGGAAAGTCTGGCGATAAAAAATCCCGTAGTGCTTTCGGTGGTGTAAAGGGTGGTGGCTGTTCGCATAGCGGCGCATATAACCGCTAAACAGACAGAAAAAATAAATAGGTTTTTGGTTTTCATAATAATTTGCTCCCGTGATTCATATATTGTATAGTAAATTATGTTTAAAGGATGAAGTGTATGAAAAGTATTTACGGATGGATAAGCCTGTTTCTTGCATTTATGTTTTTAGTTTTTCCGCTGATGTCTTTAAAAAGTGAAACCAAGGCGGTAAACGTATCTAATTCTGCCCAAACACCAGAGGTCACCTTTCGCCTTAAGGACAAGGAGTCAGGAGAAATCAGTACTATATCCGCAAGAGATTATATTTTAGGGGTTGTGTCGGCGGAAATGCCTGCATCCTATCATATTGAAGCCTTAAAAGCGCAGACCGTTGCCGCCTATACCTTTGCTTTGTGGCGCAAAAACGAAAATAAAAAAGAGGATTTTGATATAACAAGTGATTCGAGTTTAGACCAAGCCTATATAGATAAAGAGGGCAGAACTAAAAAATGGGGAGAAAGCGAAGGGGAATATACCGAAAAAATACTTTCTGCCATTGATTCGGTGCTGGGACAGACGGTAACCTTTGAGGGAAAACCTGCCTTAACCCTTTATACCGCCATTTCGGGCGGAAAAACCGAGGATGTGAAAAACCTTTGGGGAAAGGAATATTCCTATCTTACTCCCGTAGAAAGCGTGGGGGATTTACTAAGCCCCAATTATCTTACTACCGCAGATTTCACTGATGAACAGTTAAAGGAAAAAATCAAAGGAATAAGCGAAGTGGAAGTGTCAAAATGGTTTTCTTCTCCTGTATATAGTGACAGCGGAACCCTTCTTACCATTAAATTCGGGGATAAAACCTTTACGGGCAAGGAAATAAGAAGCGCCCTTAATCTTCGAAGCGCTAATTTTGACGTTACCGCCAAGGATTCGTCATTTACCTTTACAGTAAGGGGATACGGTCACCTTGTAGGAATGAGTCAATACGGCGCCAATTATATGGCACAGCAGGGAAGCGACTATAAGGAAATACTTAAGTGGTACTATAAAGGAACAGAAATTATTTGACGATATTCCTTATCCAAATGCCCTTTTTAACAAGAATAAAGCCGAGAATACATTTTAAAATATCAAGACATTGTACCAAAAGATAAACGGTAATGATATTAAGGGAAGTATGGCTGGAAAGGGCAAAGGCAATGGGAATATTTACGCCCCACATAATAACGCTGTCGAAAAGGAAGGTTATAATTGTACGTCCGCCGCTTCTCATAATAAAGTAACAGCAATGGGAGAATGCGTTTACGGGCATTATAAGGGCGAGAATTAATAAAAAGTAGGTGGCAATATGGCGAACCTCTTGCTCGGTATTATACATACGTGGGAAGGCGTAGGATAAAAGGGCGAGTATTACTCCCATAATAAAGCTTAAAAATACCGAAAGGGATATAAGCTTCCACACCATATCTTTAGCCTTTTGGTTATTTCCGGCTCCAAGGGCTTGACCGAGCATAATGGAAAGAGCGCCGCCCATGGAAATAAAGGCAACGTTAAAGAGATTTGCCGCAGTTCCCGCAATGTTGGAAGCGGCAACAACACCCAGACCTCTTACGGAATAGCACTGCAAAAGCATTGCCATACCCAGCGACCATAAAAACTCGTTAATAAGCAGAGGAAAGCCGGAACGGATAATCTTTTTTGAAAGTAAAAGGGGAATTTTGGGCGAAGAATAAACACCCTTTATAAAGGTAAAGCGTTGCTTTTTAAAATGTGTAAATATAATAATGATAAGCATTTCTGTGTAACGGGAAATAACCGTAGCAACAGCGGCGCCTGCAACGCCCATTTTTGCAAAGCCCAGCTTTCCGAATATTAAAATATAGTTTAGTACAAGATTTACAAAAATTGCAATTACCGTTGCAATCATTGGAAGCTTTGTTTCCCCCAGCTCCCTTAAGGTACTGGCATATACCTGCGAAAAAGCAAAGGGAATAAGACCTATAAGCATTATAAAAAGGTACTGTTTGCCGAAATAAAGGGTGGCTGCAGCATCCTCTGCCGAGGTACCTTCGGCAAGATAAGCGTTTATAAGACCTGAGGGGAAAACAAGGAAAATGAAGGCGGCTAAAATAAGCATTAAAACACCTACGTAGCACTTCATACGGAAACAGTAGCGCATACCGGTGTCGTCCTTTGCGCCTGCATATTGAGCAGAGAAAATACCCGCCCCTGCAAGTCCTCCGAAAATACAAAGGGAAAAGACAAAAAGGAGCTGGTTTACTATAGCGACAGCAGACATTTGTATTGTGCCTACTCTGCCCACCATAACGTTATCAAGTAAGCTTACAACGTTTGTTACAGTATTTTGCACTATCATAGGTAAAAGGATAGTGAAAACCTTTGAGTAAAAGTTTTTATCACCTATTAAGGTGTTTCTGATTTTTCTTAAAGACAAAGAAGACATAATTATTCAAGTACCTTAAACAGTTCGGGCAAAGCGGATTCAAAGTTTACGCCGTACTCTCTTTCGGGATTTTCTTCAATGGTTTTTTCTATGGATTCACGTGTGAAGTTGACGGCAATCTGAACCGCCGCCTGTAAGGAACGGTCATTTAAAAGTGCGCCTATCATAGCACTTGCAAAAACGTCGCCGGTTCCGTGATAAACAGCGTCAACCCTTCTGGTCAGCGCATAGCGGATTTCTCCGTCTTCGCAAATGGCGGCGCCTATACGTCTGTCATCAAAGCATACCCCTGTAAGCACAACGTCTGCGCCCGTAAGGTCATAGGTGCGCTTAATGAGTTTTTCTATGTATTCTTCGCTGTAGGGAGGCTCAAGATATTCAATGCCCGTAAGCATAGCGGCTTCGGTTATGTTGGGAACGATAATGTCAGCGCTTTGGCAAAGGGAAAGCATAGCAAGGGGGAAATCGGCTTCAAAGCCTTTGTAAAGCCTCCCGAAATCAGCCATAGCAGGATCAACAATAACCATGCTTTGCTGAGTGCGAAGCATTTCAACGGTGCGTTTAACAATATCTGCCTGCTCTTTAGAGCCTAAATAACCGCTGTAGAAAACGTCGGCGGTAATGCCTTCCTTTCTCCAATGGGAAGCTACGGGTAAAATGTCTTCCGTAAGGTCACGGAAGGTATAACCCGAAAAGCCGCCTGTGTGGGTGGAAAGCACGGCAGTGGGAATTACGGCACATTCAGCGCCGCAGGCAGAGAGTATTGGCAGAGCCACGGTAAGTGAGCATTTTCCGAAACAGGAAATATCGTGAATGGCTACTACTCTTTTTTGGGACATTTTTTTACACCTTCTTGGGACAAAATTCGTTTAATACACAGTTTTCACAGTATGCGCGTCGTGCGGTGCAGACCTTTCTGCCGTGAAGCACACATCTGTGGCAAAAATCATTGGATTTATCACTTGGTAAAATTTTTCGCATACTCATTTCCGCTTTATAGGGATCTTTGGTATTTATAAAGCCTAGGCGATTGCAAAGTCTTATAAAATGCGTATCGGCAACAACGGCAGGCTGCCCGTAAATATCTCCGCAAACAAGATTTGCGGTTTTTCTTCCTACACCTGGAAGTCGGGTAAGCTCTTCAATACTGTCGGGGATTTGACCGCCAAATTCTTCACAGAGCATTTTACCGATTTCCACAAGGCTTTTTGCCTTGCTTTTGTAAAGACCGCAGGTTTTTATAAGCTCCTCAACCTCGTCTAAGGGCGCCTTTGCTAAAGAAAAGCAGTCCGGAAAACGCTCAAAGAGGGCGGGGGTAACAATATTAACCCTTGCATCTGTGCATTGGGCGGAAAGCCGTGTTGCAATTAGTAATTCAAAAGGATTTTTATAATTTAATGAACAAATTGCATCGGGATATTCCTTTTCAAAGGCTTCAACGCATAAAGCGGCGCGTTCTTTTTTAGTCATTGGCATTAAGTTTTAGATATCCGCTTTTAATCATTCCCATTTTTCGCATACCCTCGCTAAAGGCAAGAGAGACGGCAGCAGGAAGAATAAAGTGCATTAAAGCAATTAAAAGCAGAGCTTTAATAGAGGAGCTTCCGCTTTGCGTCATAGCGGAGAAGGCGGCAAACTGACCGACTAAACCTGCGCTTCCCATACCCGAGCCAATGGGAGAGCTTACCATTTTAAATACAGCGGCAGAAAGGGGGCCTAAAATTGCGCTGGAGAAAATGGAAGGCAACCATATCTGCGGATGGCGGACGATGTTGGGCATCTGAAGCATAGAAGTGCCCACACCCTGAGCTATAAGACCGCCGAATTTGTTTTCCCTGTAGCTTATAACGGCAAAGCCTATCATATTACAGCAACAGCCGACGGTAGCAGCGCCTGCGGCAAGACCGCTTAGCCCCATAGAAACACCTATGGCGGCGCTTGAAATGGGAAGGGTTAAGAAAATACCCATAACTACCGAAACTATCATACCGCCGATAACGGGATATTTATCAACGTTAACGTTTACAAGATTGCCCAGCCACTTCATAGCGTACGAAATATAAGGGCCGATAAGGAAAGCGGCAAGACTTCCCATAACTATACAACAAAGGGGAGTGAGAATAATATCAACCTTTGTTTTATTTGATACTAGAGCGCCGACCTCAACTGCTATGTAAGCGGCAATAAATGCGCCGAGAGGTTCACCGGCGGCGCCGAAGGTGAATTTACCTGCATCTATAATAGGGAATGCGCCTACCATACCGCAAACGGCGGCAGAAACGGCGGTTAAGGGAGATGCCTTTAATTTAGCGGCAACACCTACACCTATGCCTGCGCCCGTAACGGTTTTTGCAAAGCTTGCTACGTATGTAAGATAGGTGCCTACAACCCCCGGAATAAAGGAGGCTATCTGACCTAAAATAGTGCCTATAATAAGGGTGGCAAAAAGACCGAGAGCCATACCGGAAAGTCCGTCAATGAATATTCTATTGAATATTTTTTTCATTTTCCTTCACTCCTGTGAGAATTGATTTGTGGAAAAACTGATATTATTCCATTATATACTCCTATATTATACTACTAATATATATAAATAGTCAATATAAAAAAGCACAGAGCCAAAACTCTGTGCTTAAATTATTTAGCGTTTAGCAATGGTGCCGTCTTCGTTAAAATCGTAAAGCTCTCCGCTTTCGTCCTGATAAAGACGTATGTAATCAATTTTATATTCAATAGGTTCAGTTCGGTTTTCGTCGGGGGCAGGCAAGAAGGGAAGTCCGAAAGCCATACTGATTATAAAGTAAATAGGAGTGTGGAAAGCAGAATACATAGCATTATTTATTTCTAATCGGGGAAGGGGTTCACCGTCAACAGCAAACTCAACGTAATCCTTTGTCCAATGATAACCTATTGTGTGATAATCATCGGAAAAAGAAGGATTAGTAAGGTGTTTTTTTACTGCACCGTAGCTTATATGCCGAATTTTATTATCATAAATTCTGTCACGCCACCAAGCGTGAAGTGTGGATTCAATTTTGGTATCATCACCGAACATTTCAAAAATATCAATTTCGGTATTAAGGGGAGCGCCTTTATAGTCTGACTTAGTCCAAAATCCCGGCCAGATACCGCTGCCGCCTTTTGGCAGTTTTGCTCTTATTTCGGCATAGCCGTATTTATAGCAAAAGCTTTTTGAGGTGTTTATCATACCGCTTGTGTATTCCTTGTCATCCTCTATACGAGCGGTAATGGTTAAATCGGAATCGTTTACGCAAAGGTTTTCGGTTTTTCGCCAAGCGCCTCTGCCTAAATGACCGTCCTGTCGCATATTAACTATGTGCCACACATCAGGATTAAGACTATCACCGTCAAAATGGTCTTCAAAAACTAATTTATATCCGTTTTTTATAAGTTCATCGTGAATAAGCTTCATTACTCTTCCTCCCCGTAAAATCTTACGTACTCAACCTGCATTTCGCAAGGAACAATGGTGGTTTCATCGGGCGCTTCAATTTTAGGCATACCTACAGATATGCTCAAATTAAGGGTGCTTTCGTTGTTAAAAACACTAAATACGGGACAAGCAATGTCAATTCTTGAAAACTCTATGGAATCAACGTAAAAAACAAGGTCGGTTTCGGTCTGTTCGATGCCGAAAATATGATAACCTTCGCTTAAAAGCTCAGGGGAGTCGGCATCGGGATAAAAACGGGGCCAAGCGTTATTTGCGCTGTAAAGATAGTTAATGTTTTTATAAAAAGAACCGTCAAAATATGTAGCTATAAGGGTGCAGGCATTTTTGCCTTTTATACCCATAATCTGAGCAAAATCCTTTTCGGCGGTAACCTTTCCGTCTTTGTTAACCAAAGACATTTTCGGCCATACACTGTTTGAAAAGGGCGGAAATTTAGCCTTTACCTCTAGGTATCCCTTGCCGAATTTTCTGTTTTTAAGACTAAGCATAGCGCCAAAGTATCCGTTTTCGTCTTTTGTGGCTGCAAGGCAAAGGTTAGAGTCTTTTATGTAAACGTTTTTCTTAAGGTAATTAACTGTACCGCCTACGGTTGGCTCCTTTTCTCCGTCGTCAACGTGGGTGGGCATTATGTCTGTTACAGGCTCTTTACCCTTGAAAATTTCGTTAAATTCTTTAATTTCCCAATTTTCAAGGTCTTTTTCGCTTTTAAAAGTGTTTTCAAAAATAAGTTTAGTATATTTTGTACTCATTTTTAAATCATCTCCTTTCACTAAAAAGTATAACAAGTGAAAGAAACAGTGTCAATGAAAAATTTTTTCACGCGGTCTTTAAAATGGCGGCAATTACAGTTATGTCATCCTCTTTTTTGTCGGTACGACGGCGTCTTGCACACTTGGAAATTCTTTCCGCCAAAGCCTGAGCGCTGCCGTCATCCCAGCTTTCGATTTCGGCGCTTATCCAATCGGTGCCTTCACTTGCCGCGCCGTCGGACATCATAAGCACAATATCCCCCTTTTTCATAGTTATAACCGCTTTGTCAAAGGTCACACCACGCAAAATTCCCGCAGGAAGAGAAGTGCTTTGAGCCTTTCCCGCTCTGCCTGAGCGCCGTATGATAGTGGGCGCCGCCCCTGCCTTTAAAAGTCGGGTTTTGCCTGTAAAAAGGTCGATTTCGGCTATGTCAAGGGTGGCGAGAGATTCGTCGGTTGATTTAAAGAGCATTGATGAATTAAGAATTTTCAGCGCCGCATCAAAATCAAAGCCCGCCTTTAAAAGTCTGCTCATAAGACCGCTTGCCATAGCGCCGTCAACAGCCGCTCTGCCGCCCGTTCCCATACCGTCGGAAAGGATTATAATAAGCTTTCCTTTGCCGTCGAAAAAGTATTCATAGGAATCTCCGCAAATGGCATTACCGCCGCTGCCTATCTGATTTACTCCTATATCGGCGGTAAGATATGCGTGTTCACTTGCTGTAATGTAAGAATTTCCTGAAGAAAAGGTGATAAGAGGCGGATCGAAATCACGGTCACAGGCAACACATAAAGCCTTCATAATATCGGCGCGGTTAAGCACGATATCCTTTGAGTTTTTAATACATATATCTACCGTTAAACGCTCGTCCTTGTCAAGACGTACTCCACATTCATCTACTACTATGTCAATATTTTTAAGGGTTGATGCTATACGGGAGGCAATGGCGGTATCGTATCTCTGGTCTGTTTCAAATTCTTTTGAAAGTGAGGAAAGCATTTCGGCGATTCCGGAAAACTGGTCGGTTACAACGCTTCGTACCTCTTCAATGCGCTTTTCGGCAGAAACCGAAAGGGCGTATTCGCTGTAGTGCTTATAAACTGCGCTTCCCATTCGGTTTGCCCTTATGCATCTGCCCTTAAATTCTTCGTCGCAGAACCTTTCAACACAGCTTTCTCCGCTTTTTACCGCTTTGGTCATTGCCATTATGGCGGCAAGGGTTTGATCGTATTTGGTTTCCCAACAAAATATCTGCATTGAACAGCCTTTACAGGCGTCTCCCTCGATTTTTGTAAGCACCTTTTTAAAGTCGGGACAGTTTATTTTTGAAAGCTGACTTGATACGTTTTCTACAGTTGCGGATACATCCTTTAAAGCGTTGCCTGCAAGATTAAGCCTCATTGTAAGGGCTTTTTTCAGTCCTTCGGGACGTATCACCGTTACCGAACGGGCAAAATATTTTGAAAAGCGTCGAAGGACGGTTTTTGGGATTAAAATATAAATTCCGCAACCGATAATCGCTTCAATAACTACTATTAAGTTTTCGGGAGTAAAGCCGCCGGTAAGAGCGCCTATTAAGGAAGCGCTGATAAAGGCGCAGGATATGGCGAATTTTCCCATATCCGCAAAAACTCCTGCCATAAGTCCGCCAAAACTCAGCATTACGGTAACGGCGGTAGGCGCACCTGAGGAAGCGCTGCTCAGCGCCGCCGCAACTCCGAATATTGCACCCATTCCTGCTCCTGCCTGACGGGAAGCAAGGAGTATAAAGAAAATAAAAACTATTCTGCCTATGGATAAATCGCCTATTGTAAAACCCATAAGCCCTGTTAGTACTACCGATATACATATTACCGCACTTGCAGACTGCTCGGTGGAAAGTCCGGCTTTACATTTTAAAAGAGCACAGGTGCCGCTATGCAAAAAATAGGCGATTCCCCCTGCAAGAAGGGATTCAATAAGAGCAAAGGTAACCCCTCCGCTGAGTCCTTTAAGGGTGGAAACACCTGTGAAAAAGGCGGAAAGAAGGGCAATAAAGGCGCAAAATATGGGCTTTTCTCTGGTGAATTTTATTTTTGAGGTCAAAAGTCTTATGGCGGTAACGGTGAGCACAGCGGCAATGTACCTGAAACCGCCATCATTATTGGCGGGGAATATGTAGCCTATTATACTGCCCAGAGCCGCAGACGGCATATAATTTAACGGACTTGCCGCGGCGGCGGAGATGCCAAAGGGCAGATATTTACCTAGTAAATCGGCTCTGCTGCACAAAAAGGACGAAAGCAAAAATAATAAATGTATTAAAGCTTCTTTTATAAGCTCACTTCCCGTCAGCTTTGTCCTCTCCTTTACCGAGGCTATTTTTTTCTTTAAAAATGCTGTGTTTTCCTTCATTTTAAAACTCCTTGCTTATATTTTTCCACAGGATATTATACCTAAATCGCGCTAAAAAAATTGTCACAATAGGAAAGGCGGAAATTAAAAATTTTTGCAAATCTTAATAGAATTTAATACAAATAAAAGGAAATGAGTCAACTGCTCCCTACTCCCTATGCCCTCTTCCCTTACTCCCTTTGTCGCAAAGCGACAACTATTTCTTGCATTTAAAAAATTTTTATGGTAAAATAAAATGTAATTTTATGTAATGAAAGGCGGGAAAGCCATGGCAGAGCGTACAATTGCCGCAATTGCTACTCCTTTGGGGGACGGCGGAATAGGAATTGTCCGTATTTCAGGTGAGAAATCAGCCGAAATTGCCGATAAAATATTTTTTAGCGCAAGTGGCAAAAAAATAAGTGAAATAAAAGGCTATACCGCACTTTTCGGAGAAATAAGAAAAGAAGGGGTAAGGCTTGACGAAGCGGTTGCCCTGCGCTTTACGGCTCCTAAAAGCTATACGGGTGAAGACGTTGTAGAACTTTCGGTTCACGGCGGCACCCTTATGGTTAAAGAGGTGCTTCGCGCTGTGCTTGAGGCAGGCGCGGTGTTGGCGGGAGCAGGCGAATTTACAAAACGCGCTTTCCTGAACGGTAAGCTTGACCTTATAAAAGCCGAAAGCGTAATGAGTCTTATTTCGGCTCAAAGCACCAGCGAACTAAAACTTGCAAGAAGCGTTCACGCAGGCGGTGTGGCAGCCAAGCTTTCGCTAATTGAAAAAGAGCTTGTATCAAGCGCCGCTTCAATAGCTGCGTACTGCGACTATCCTGAAGAGGATATAGGCCAGATAGATACCGAAACCTTTAAGGCAGATCTTAGCCGTGTTCAAAAGGCTCTTTCAAAAATGCTTAGTGAATATGACGTGGGCAGAATTTTAAGAGAAGGCATTGAAACGGTAATTGTTGGCAGTCCTAATGCCGGAAAATCCACACTTATGAATCTGCTTACGGGCGTTAACCGTTCAATAGTAACAAGCGTTGCGGGTACTACCAGAGACGTTATAGAAGATACGGTTATGTTAGGCGAAATTCCCTTAAGACTTGCCGATACGGCGGGAATAAGAGAGAGTAGCGACGAGGTAGAAGCACAGGGCATTGCCCTTGCGCGTCAGCGACTAAGCAGCAGTCAGCTTGTTTTGGCGGTTTTTGACTGTTCTAAAGAGGTAACGCAAGAGGATATAAATTTACTGAATGAATGTAAAGATAAATCCCTTATAGTTATATTAAATCAATGTGATAAAGGCTGTAAATTCAAAGAGGATTTTGCTAAGGGAATAGAAACTGTGAGGATGTCTGCTAAAAACGGTGACGGATATGAAGCTCTGATACTGGCTGTAGCGAGAGTCACAAAGGCAGAGAATTTAAGTCCCGACAGCGCCGTGCTTATAAGTGAAAGACAGCGTGATTTAGCTTATAGAGCATATCTGGCGGTAAACGAAGCGCTGATGTCTATTGAAAACGGTGTCACACCCGATGCAGTAGGAGTTTTGGTTGATGATGCCCTGACAGCTCTTTACGAAATGACAGGAAAAAGAGTAACCGAGTCGGTTACCGAAGAGATATTTAAAAAATTTTGTGTTGGTAAATAGGAGGAAACCAAAATGACAGAAAACGGATTTAGAGTTAACGAAGAATTTGAAGCAAGACCTAAGGCTCAGAAAAAGAGCAAAAAGAAAAAGGGTTTTCACCCTCTTTTTAAAGGCGTTGCAGTACTTATTGTACTTGCGCTTATAGGTATTATTTTCTGCGCAACAATTCCCGTATGCAAGGTAATGAAGCTTGAAAGCTGTGTAATAACAAGCACAGATGAAAACATACAGACCAATTACTATAACGATAAAGGTCTCATTGAGAAAAAGGTTTACACTTATATGGGAACCGAAAGCGGTTACACAATTTGTACCTATGACGCAAAAGGCAATATTTTAAAGGAAGATTCTACCTATCAGGGTACGCTGACCGATACAACTACCTACATTTATGCTAACGGACTGCTTGTGCGTATCGAGTCAAAAGATACATCGGGAAAGCTTCTCGGCGCTTCTGATTTACAGTACAATGATGACGGCACTCTTGCTATAAAAATTTCTTTTGATGAAGAAAATAAGCCTGTAGCACAGTATAATTATTCTTATATAGCCGGAAGACTCGTTAAAGAAGACATTATTTATCTGGCTAATAATTACAGTGAAGAAGTAACCTACACTTACGAAGGCAGCTTTATGACCAACGAGGTAAGAAAGTCTGAAAGAAGTGAAAAAATTATTGATTATACCTACGACAACCGCGGAAAAGTACTGACCAAAAAAGTTAAAAACGGAGAATATGTAATCTATAATTACACATATAAAACAGTAAAGGTTCCCGTTTTCAAAAAGAAATAGAATATGATAACTTATAATGCAGAAAACTATGACGTTGCTGTAATCGGCGGCGGTCACGCAGGTGTTGAAGCGGCTTTGGTCAGCGCAAGACTAGGGGTAAAAACCGTTATGTTTTCGGTTACTCTTGACTGGATAGGCAATTTACCCTGCAACCCTTCTATCGGCGGTACCGCAAAGGGACATCTGGTAAGAGAGCTTGACGCTCTCGGCGGTGAAATGGGAAAAGCCGCAGATAAAAATACCATTCAGAGCCGTATGCTTAACCGCGGTAAAGGCCCTGCGGTGCACTCTCTCAGAGCGCAGATAGACAGAAGAAATTATTCTGCCTATATGAAGCACGCCGTAGAAAAGCAAGAAAATCTTGATGTAAAACAGGCAGAAATTATTGATATTTCAAAAAACGGTGAAAACTGGGAAGTAACAACGCTTCTTGGCGCAAAATATACCGTAAAGGCAGTTGTTCTTGCTACAGGCACCTTTCTTGGCGGTAAAATATACGTGGGCGAGGTAAATTACCATAGCGGCCCTGACGGACTTGCGCCGTCACTCCCCCTTGCTGAGTCACTTAAAAGGTTAGGACTTCCTTTGCGCCGCTTTAAAACGGGTACCCCCGCCAGAGTTGACAGGGCAAGTATTAACTTTGATGAGCTTGAAATACAGTACGGCGATAATGAAATTACCCCCTTTAGTTTTTCAACCGATCCAGAAACTATAAATAATACGGCTGTTTGTCATATTGCCTATACAAACAGCGAAACCGAACGTGTAATAAGAGATAATCTTGACCGTTCGCCCCTTTATGCAGGTGATATTGAGGGTGTTGGCCCCCGTTATTGCCCCAGTATCGAGGATAAGATAGTGCGTTTTGCCGATAAAAAGCGCCATCTTCTTTTTATTGAGCCTTGCGGACAGGATACAGAGGAACTTTATCTTCAGGGAATGTCCTCTTCACTTCCCGAAGAGGTACAAATTCAGTTTTATAAAACCATAAAGGGCTTTGAAAACATTAAAATAATGCGTAATGCCTATGCTATTGAATATGACTGTATTGATCCTATGTGTCTTTCCTATACACTCGAAATAAAGGGACTTGACGGACTTTACGGCGCAGGGCAGTTTAACGGTTCTTCAGGCTATGAGGAAGCGGCTGTTCAGGGCTTTGTGGCTGGTGTTAATGCGGCTCTTAAAATTAAGGGTGAAGAGCCTGTTACCTTTTCGCGTACCGAAAGCTATATAGGAACGCTGATTGACGACCTTGTTACTAAGGGTTGCTCTGATCCATATAGAATGATGACCTCGAGAAGTGAGTATCGTCTGCTTTTACGTCAGGATAATGCCGATGAACGCTTAATGCCTACAGGCAGAAGATTAGGTCTTATAAATGATACCGATTGGGAGAATTTCCTTATAAGAAAAGAGCAGAAGGAAAGGGAAATAGAGCGTCTTAAAAGCACTACTATCGCCCCAAATGCTGACCTTAATGGGTATTTGGAGAGTGTGGGCACAGCGCCTATGACAACGGGACTTAAACTTAGTGAGCTTATTAAAAGACCGCAGGTAACCTATGACGGACTTGCGCCCTTTGACAAGGAAAGACCAACCCTTTCCATTGCTGTCAGAGAAAAAATCGAAACGGAAATAAAGTATGAGGGCTATATTGCCCGTCAGAAATCCGCCGTTGATGAAATGCTAAGGCTTGAAAAGAAGAAAATTCCCGATAATATTGATTATTCTCTTGTAGGCTCTCTTCGTCTTGAAGCGGTGGAAAAGCTTAATAAGGTGCGCCCAAAGAGTATCGGACAGGCATCCCGTATTTCAGGGGTAAGCCCTGCCGATTTATCGGTGCTTATTGTATATCTTGAAAAAAATAAAAGCGGAGAAAATAAATGATAGATTTTCCTATTAGTAATATTTTGACCGAAGCAGAAAAATTCGGCATAACGCTTAGCGAAAAACAAATAAAAAATCTTAATATTTACGGGAATTTGCTTGTAGAGTGGAACGAAAAAATGAACCTTACCGCCATAACCGAACCCGAAGAGGTGGTATGGAAGCATTTTTATGACTGTATGCTCTTTTTTAAATACGTAAAGGTTCCAAAAAATGCAAAAATAATCGACGTTGGTACAGGCGCAGGCTTTCCCGGTATGGTCTTGAAAATAGTTCGCGAGGATATTGATTTAACCCTTCTTGACGGACTTAATAAACGCCTTGTCTTTTTAAAGGAAGTGCTTGATAATTTAGGACTTAGTGCCAATATCGTGCATTTAAGAGCAGAAGAAGGCGGCAAAAAGGCGGAGCTGAGAGAACAGTATGACTTTGCTGTAGCAAGGGCTGTTGCAAATATGAATTTGCTGAGTGAATACTGTATTCCCTACGTTAAAAAGGGGGGCAGCTTTGTAGCGCTTAAGGGCCCCACAGGAAACGAAGAAGCAGAGAATGCTAAAAAGGCAATAAGCATTTTGGGCGGAGGCAAAGCAGAGGTTATAGCCTTTAGCCACGAAAAGCTCGGGGGAAGAAGTGTAGTAAAGGTAGAAAAAAAGACCGAAACTCCTTTAAAATATCCCCGCCCCAGCGCAAAAATTTCAAAACAACCACTGTAAAAATAAAACCGCAACTCACAGTAATGAGTTGCGGTTTTGTTTTTAAATATCTAAAATTTTCTTTTTCTTTTGCTCAAATTCCTCTTCGGTTATAACGCCTTCATCGAAAAGGGCTTTGTATTTGCGTAGTTCATTTGCATCATCAAATTGCTTAATGGGTTCTTCAGGTACTTTAACCGTCGGTGAAATATAAACGCTTTCAGCATCAGGAATAACGTATGCCGCCTCGGGAACGTAAACCGTTTCCTCGATAATGCTTTGATTATCGACAACCCTTTTAAACCAACCGGAAACAAGACAAAGAGCTATACATAAGAAAATATTACCGAAAATATTTGAAAAAATAATATCTTCAAAATCAGCAGGGAAATACTCTGTGTAGGTTGCCATAATAACGAAATCCAAAAAGTACGAAATAGATGAAAGAATAATGCCTATAAACCATACCTTTGAAAATTTCTTAAAACCGCCTGAAACCACGTTAGTAAAGGAAAGTAGAAACACGAAAACAAGAGTTATAAGTAAAAATAAATCTTTAAATAGCAAGGTTGAAGTGTCTTCTGTTGAAAGATAATATATACTTGCACGTACATAAATAACCATATCGGCAAACTGCGCTATTATAAGTGAAGAAAATGTTATAAGTGTTGCCACAGGCAAACGTTTAACCAACAGAAATATGCCTAATAGTATTACACCAAAAAAACGTATTAAAGCGGGGAAAATAAAATCGGAAAATGCGTAGGGCAATTCATCGGTAAAAACAATACTTAAAAAATAAAAAAACGATGAAACAAATAGCAAAATTGCGGCTGTAGGGAAAGGATATTTTATATTTTCTTTCATTACTATCACTCCTTTGTAAAATTATTCTATCACAAAAGGAAAATTTTTTCAATAATGAAGAAAATATCGCAGAGATTTTTAAGTTTTAACCTATTATGACAAAGACTTTGTCGGCAGAGGAAAAAAGTGATAAAAAAGGCGCTGTTTTAGAGGTTTTTTGTCGATGTATTTTTCTTGAAAAGGGGGGAAATCTGTGCTACTATTTTCTTGCCGAAGGGGTTTCGGCAGGAGGTATAAAAGTGAAAGAGGCATATTTTAAACGGCTAATCTTTTTGAACCCGTCTGAAATAATACCCCCAAGAGAAGTGCAAAAAGAATATGACCGTTATAAACTCTTTCTTTTATCGGAAAGTATAAGAGAAAACGGATTGCTGATACCCGTAGCAGTTAGAGAAACCTATGACGGCTACGAGGTAATAAGCGGGGAAAGGCGCATAAAAGCCTGTATCATTGCAGGGATTAAAAAAATTCCTTGCATAGTGACCGATTTTTTTGATGCCGAGCTTTACCGAGCAACCGAAGAAAACTTAGGTCAGGAAATCTCTTTAATTGAAGAAGCGGACAGGCTTTACGAACTGTGCAAAAAATATTCGCTACCCAGCGTTGCGCGTACCCTTTCCTTTACCACGGGAGAACTTGAAAAAATAATAAAGGTCGCCACACTTCCCGAAAAGCTAAAGACAAAAGCAGTAAAACAAAAACTTTCAATAAAGGATATTACGGCTTTGTTTGAAAGCAAGGAAGAAAGTGAAACGAAGTTTTCAAAATGTGAAGAAAAAAAGAGCATTAAGGAAAATGAAAAACGGCTTCCTCCCATAAAAGACACACGATTTTTTCTTAACAGCGTAAAACAGCTTACCGAAAGTGTAAGAGACGCAGGGATTCCCGTGAATTTCAGGCAAAAGGATACCGAAAATTCTCTGGAAATCCGCATAAAAATTGATAAAAACTCAGTTTTCAGCCAAATGTCACTTTTATGACTCTATATTTATTTTGCCCCTATTCATCCCTATCCCCTTTTTAAACAGACGACGTCGCAGAAATGCGGCGTCGTCTGTTTAAATCACCGAAGGTGTATATAATCAGTTCGCGAAGCGGACTGTATGGCATCAACGCATAGCGTTGCATATCTATACTGCAAAGAGTGAAAATTTTTGTCCGAAAATCCGAGTATTTTTGTCTTGTGAAAGATTATTTATTATGCTATTATAAAAATATAAAAAGAAGGAGGTATTCTTATGATTGAAAAATTCAGAGGCGAAGAATATATAATGCATCGTTATGAGGGCAATCCCATTATAACGGCAGAGAATTTTCCCATTCCTGCAGTTTCGGTATTTAACTGCGGACAGGTAATGTTTGAAGGCAAATATCTTTTACTTGTTGCCGCTATTTATAAAGAGCGTGACGAGCGCGGAAGCCTTACAGGTATTCACGTTGCTACAAGTGAAGACGGTATTAACTTTGACATCAACCCCGAACCTCTTTGTAAATACAGAGATTGGGCGCCGAACGTTCCCGGCAGATACGACGGCTGGATTATTGATCCCAGAGTTACTCAGATAGGCGATACATATTATATTGTACGTCCCGGTCAGGTTCATCCTCCCATTGGCAGAGATATAGGCCCTTGCGCTCTTCTTGAGAAAACCAAGGACTTTAAAACCTTGGAATTTGTTGAGTGTATTGCTCTGCCCATTAACCGCGTACCCTGTCTTTTCCCCGAAAAGATAAACGGCGACTACGTTCGTCTTGACCGTCCTTACGGTATTGCCCGTGTTAAAGCGCCCGGCCACAGCCTTGATGATGAATTAACCCACGGTATGTGGATTTCCTATTCTCCCGATATGATTCACTGGGGCAGACACCGTCCCTTCCTTTATCCCTGTAATTCCTTTGCTAATTACAAGGTAGGCCCCACTCCTCCCATTAAGACTAAAGAGGGTTGGCTTGAAATTTTTCACGGCGTTTATATCGAAAACAGAGAGTGGTGCTACAGCCTTTCTGCAATGCTTATGGATTTAGAGGATCCCACAAAGATTATCGGTATCCTTGATAAGCCTATTTTAACCCCCAACACCGATTATGAAATTTACGGCAGAGCCGAAAACGTAACCTTTGCTTGCGGCGCACTTGCCAATGAAGAAAAGGACGAAATCAGAATTTACTACGGCGCTGCTGATGAAAGAATTGCACTTGCAACGGGTTCTTTAAGCGAACTTCTCAGCGAACTTAAGAAAAATCCCCCCGAGCTTCTTGAAACTTATAAGAAATAAAACAAAAAACCGAGTCGAAAGACTCGGTTTTGTTTTATTTCAGGGAATAGGGAGTAGGGGATAGGGAATAGGGGGTGAATATCTATTCTCTTATTCTTCGCTATACTCTGCTATGTATGGTAAATTTCTGTAATATTCACCGCAGTCGAGACCGTAGCCTATAACAAAATGGTCTTCAATGGTAAACAGTGAAAGGTCGGCAGTAAAATCAACTACTCGTCTTTCGGGTTTATCGAGAAGGGTGATAACGTGAAGGGAAAGGGGATTTCTTGCGCTTAAAAGCTTATAGATATCCTTAAGGGTTCTGCCTGTATCAATAATATCTTCAACAATAATAACGTGATAGTTGCTAACGTCTTGCTCAAGGTCCATTGTTATTTGCACAACGCCCGAAGAGGTGGTACCTGCATAATAACTTTTAGCGCACATAAAACCGATTTCACAGGGTACGCTTACAGCGCGGCAAAGGTCTGCCATAAATACAAAGGCGCCTTTAAGTACGCTGACTAAAAGAATAGGTCTGCCGTCATAGTAGGAATCAATAACCTTTCCTGCCTTTTTGATAGCCGCACTTATTTCTTCCTCGGTTATAAGCACTCTTTTAATTCTGCTGTTAAAATCTTTTACGTCTTTTATTTCTTTCATAATCCTTCACCACTACAAAAGTTCTATTCCGTGGTCATAACACTCTTTAATCATATCTTCACTCCAGAAGGAAGACTGCACTTCGCCGATATGGGCTTTTTTAAGGAAGAACATACACATTCTTGACTGACCTATTCCGCCGCCGATAGTGTAGGGAAGCTTTCCTTCTAACAGCGCTTTGTGGAAGGGAAGCTCTTTTCTCTCGGTTGCGCCGCGTATTTGAAGCTGCTTTAAAAGCGCTTCTTCGTCAACTCTTATTCCCATAGAGGAAAGTTCAAGCGCTATGTCCAAAACGGGATAATAAACGATAATGTCGCCATTTAAGGTCCAGTCGTCATAGTCGGGGGCTCTGCCGTCGTGAAGCTCGCCGTTTGAAAGCTTTCCGCCTATTTGCATAATAAATACTGCGCCGTATTCCTTAGCAATAGCCTTTTCGCGCTCTTTAGCGGTAAGGGTGGGGTATTTATCGTAAAGCTCCTGAGTGGTTATAAAGAAGATTTCGTCAGGTAAAAAGCGGTTTATAAAATCATATTCCTCTGCAATATAGGTTTCGGTATGCTTAAGGGCTGCATAAACTGCGCGAACGTTTTCCTTAAGCACATCTATATTGCGGTCACTTTTATCAATAACCTTTTCCCAGTCCCATTGGTCAACGAAAACCGAATGGATATTGTCAAGGTCCTCGTCACGTCTTATGGCGTTCATATCGGTATAAAGACCTTCTCCGCGCCCAAAACCGTAACGGGAAAGAGCATCACGCTTCCACTTTGCAAGGGAATGAACAATTTCCATTGTGTGTCCTGTATCCTTTATATCAAAGGAAACAGCCCTTTCGGTGCCGTTAAGGGTATCGTTCATACCGCTGTCCTTATCAACAAAAAGGGGAGCGGAAACACGAATAAGACCAAGCTCAATAGCAAGGTCACGCTCAAAAAAGTCCTTTACCTTTTTAATAGCTACTTCGGTTTGACGAAGAGTTAAAATGGATTTATAATCTTTAGGAATAATCAAACTGTGCACAAAGATTACCTCATTCTTTAAAATATGTATTATTATCCCACAAAACTATAGTTTTTTCAACTGTTTTTTCTACTAAAATTAACAAAGATAAATTTTTTGTAAATTTTTAGTTGCAAAATTTGACTTATTATAATATAATGTGTAGGTAAAATTTAATGTCAGAAGAAACTTGCAGGAAAAGCTCTGCTGCCGAAGGAGTAACACTCTCAGGCTCGGGAAACCGAAAAGACTGTAAGCGGATGGCACTCTGGAGAAGTCCATTAAATTGGATGCCGAAGGTGAAAGCGCGAAGGCGCAAATCTCTCAGGCAAAAGGACAGAGCAATTTAAAATCTTTCCTAAAGGGATAGATTTTGCTCCGGAGACTGTCTTTATTACTAAGGGCAGTTTTTAATTTTAAGGAGGAATTTTAAATGTTAGACAAAATCGCAGAAATAAACGGCGAAATAAACGGCGTCGTTTGGGGACTTCCGGGACTTATTCTTCTTATCGGTACCGGTATTCTCATGACCTTGGTAACCAAAGTGTTCCAGATTTCTCACCTTCGTCTTTGGTGGAAAAACACCATAGGAAGTATGTTCCACAAGGACGTAATTAAGCACAGCAAGGAAAAGGGTTCTATTTCTCCCTTTCAGGCTCTTTGTACCGCCCTTGCCGCAACTGTAGGTACAGGTAATATCGCAGGTGTTGCCGCTGCTATTTGTATCGGTGGCGCAGGCGCTGTATTCTGGATGTGGGTTGCAGCATTCCTTGGTATGATGACCAACTATTCCGAAAACGTGCTCGGTATGTATTTCCGCAGAAAGAATGCTAAGGATGAATGGTCCGGCGGTGCTATGTACTATCTTAAAGACGGTCTTGGCAAGAAAAAGGGTTGTAAATGGATAGGTTCCGTTCTCGCTGTTCTTTTCTGTATCTTTACCATGCTCGCTTCTTTCGGTATCGGTAGTATGGGACAGGTTAATAAGATTGTTGCTAACGTAGCAGCAGCATTTAACGTTGAGTCCCTTTCTTCTATTACTGTATTCGGCAACATTTCCCTTTATAACCTTGTTTTAGGTGTTGTTATTATGGCGCTTACCGCTCTTATTACTTTAGGCGGTCTTAAGCGTATTGCAGGTGTTGCTGAAAAAATCGTTCCCTTTATGGTGGTTCTTTTTGTAGCAGGTTCTCTTATTATTATCGGTATAAACTACAATGCTATTATTCCTGCATTCAAGGCTATTTTCTCGAACGCATTTGCTCCCGAAGCTTTTGTGGGCGGCGGTATCGGCGGTGTAATAGTTGCTATGACCAACGGCTTTAAGCGCGGTGTATTCTCCAACGAAGCAGGTCTCGGTTCTTCTGTTATGGTGCACTCCAACTCTAATATAAAAGAACCTGTTAAGCAGGGTATGTGGGGTATCTTCGAGGTATTTGCTGATACTATGGTTGTATGTACTATGACTGCTCTTGTTGTACTTACCTCAGGCGGTCTTAACGGCGGTGTATTTAATGCACAAACAGGTGAAATTGCTGCAGGCTTTACCGATGCAACCTTAGTAGGCGGCGCATTTAATCAAGTATTCTCTTGGGGTAATATCGGACAGAGATTTATTGCAATTGCAATGTTCCTCTTTGCATTTACTACCGTACTTGGCTGGTCCCACTATGGTTCTAAGGCTTGGGAATATCTTTTCGGTTCAAAAACAACCGTTGTTTTCAGAATTATCCACGTATGCACAGTTATCTTTGGTGCTGTTCTTTCCTCTTCTCTTGCTTGGGATATCTCTGATACCTTCAACGGTCTTATGATGATACCTAACCTTATAGGTGTAGTTGTTCTCTTCCCGCTTGTTATGAAGATTACAAAGAACTTTATTGACAGAAAAATCAAGAAAAAGGACGTTGCTCCTGTTCTTTCCTATGATGAAAATATTCAGGCAGCTGTAGTTGCCTCGCTTGCTGAAGAAGAATAATTAAATCAAAAACTTAAAGACGCGCACTCGAAAAAGTGCGCGTCTTTTGTTGTTTCAAAATTTTCTTATTTAAGCTTTAAAAGTCTGTCTGTATCGGCAATAACTATAAGCTTCATATTTTCATTTAAAGCAGAGGTGGGATTAATATCGGTAGAGATATTATTGTTTTCCTTTATTGCGACTACATTTATGCCGTATTTTTTTCTTAGATTTAGCTCAACAAGACTTTTTCCTATCCAGTCACGTCTTATATCAACCTCTACCATAGAAACCTCGTCTGAAAGCTCTATCATATCCACAAATCCTGAGCTTAAAATGTTTTTTGCAAGGCGGATTCCTGATTCCTTTTCGGGAAATACGGTTATGTCAGCGCCTACTTTACTTAAAATTTTCTGATGCATTTCGTCGGCGCATTTTACAATTACAGTTTTTACTCCCACTTCCTTGCAAAGAGCGGTTGCCATAACACACGATTCGAAATTTTTTGCCATAGCAATAATAACTGTATCCATATTTCTTATGCCGAGATGCTCAATTACATCTTCGTCGGTAACGTCGGCGCATTTGCAAACGGGAATAAAAAGACTGGCAGCGTTAACAATATCGGGATTAGTGTCAACTGCAAGAACCTGAGCGCCGCTGTCAACAAGTTCTTTAGCTACGGCAAAGCCGTATCGTCCAAGACCGAATACTGCATAATTTTTATTAATACTCATAATTTTCACCCTACACTTATATCCTCAAAGGGATTTTTAATAATATTTTTATTTTCTTTTTTGAGATTAAAAGCAATTGCCAGAGAAATAGGTCCTATTCTGCCTAAATACATAGTGGCAATTATAATCAGTTTGCCAATACTGTTAAGACTCACCGTAAAATTCCTTGTAAGTCCTACAGTTGCCGTTGCGCTTACCGTTTCATAAAGAATGTCTAGGGCAGAGGCTTTACTGAATAGCGACAAAAGAATAGTTGAAACAAAAACCGTTAAAAAGGACATAGAAACAACAGCAAGTGCTTTGGCTATTGATACTTTCGTAATGTTTCTTCCCATAATTGAGGTTTCATCACGTCCTGAAATTGTAGCAAAAGCGGCTGCAAAAAGAATGAAAAGGGTGACGGTTTTTACACCGCCTGCCGTACCTACGGGAGAACCGCCTATAAACATAAGGAATATACTTAAAAAAGCAGATGTATTGGTGAAATTTTCCTGAGGCAGAGTGGTAAAGCCTGCAGTACGCGTAGTTACAGACTGAAAAAAGGAAGACTGAATTTTTTGGAATAATGTATAATCCTTAAAGGTAAGAGGATTGTTATATTCAAAAGCAAAAATCAGCACAGCTCCGCTAAAAATAAGAAGGAGGGTTGCTATAATTGCTAACTTACTGTGAAGTGTTAAACGGCGGAAAACCGATAATCCGCCCTTTTTTATATTTTTGGTTACTCTAAGAACATCCCACCATACGATGTAACCTATGCCGCCAAGTACGATAAGAAGTATGGTCACAAGGTTTATTGTGGGATTTTTTGCATAGTCGTTAAGACTGTTTGGACCAATTATATCAATTCCTGCATTACAAAAAGCAGAAACAGCGTTAAAAACCGAAATCCATATGCCCTTTAAACCAAAATCTTTAATAAAGACTGTCATATAAAGGAGTGCGCCTATGCCCTCAATAATAAATGTGCCTGTGAGTACTTTTTTCACAAAGCGTATAAGTCCGGACAAATTATTAAGGTTAAAGGCGTCTTGAATGAGCAATCTGTCGCCTAAATTCAATTTTTTGTGAAAGGCAATCATTAATCCTGACATTACCGTAATTATTCCAAGTCCGCCTATCTGAATAAGAACAAGTATTACAGCTTGTCCGAAAATACTCCAGCTGGAGAAGGTGGGAACAGTTACAAGCCCTGTAACACAAGTGGCTGTGGTGGAGGTAAACAGCGCGTCTAAGTAGGATATTTTTACTCCGTCAGCCCAACTTATAGGCAGGGAAAGTAATATGCTGCCAATTAATATGGCGGCAAGGAAGCTTAGCATTATTATGTGAGATGTAGAAATTGAGAATGTTGCTTTTGCTTTCATTTTTACCCTCCTTTATTTTTACAGTATAACATAAAAACACGAATAGTACAAGCCATCCGTGTTTTTTGTTAAGATATTCTTTTTATAATTTCATTATGCGAAGAAGAACCGATTACAGAAATATCATATTCTATAAGGTCGGTAAGGTTCTTTTGCTTATAGTAAAGAATTTTTCTCACACTCTCGTTAATTCTTTCTTCGCTGAAATTTTCTTTAATAACCTTTAAAGCAAGGTCGTAGTTTTGCGGCATAAGAATTATATCTACGCCTGCTTCAACCGCCTTTTTATACATTTCTTCTTGGCTGTAATTGTCGGTTAGTGCCTTCATTTTAAAGGAATCGGTTATAACAATGCCGTCAAATTTCAGCTCTGTTTTAAGTAAATCGGTAACAATTTCTTTTGAAAGGGTAGCTGGGGTATTGTCTCCAGTTAAGGCGGGCAGAGCTATATGTCCTACCATAATCATTTCAGCGCCATTTTCGATAGCGTTTTCAAAGGGAATAAGCTCGGTTTTATAAAGCTCCTCCTTTGTTTTGTTTATTATGGGCAGAGCATAGTGGGAGTCTGTTTCGGTGTCCCCGTGACCTGGGAAATGCTTATATACGGGCATTACGCCGTTTTCCTTAAGCCCTTGGGCTAAGCTTAATGCCATAGATGAAACCACGTGAGCATCCTTGCTAAAGCTTCGGTTTCCTATAACGGTATTATCGGGGTTTGAATATACGTCTAATACGGGCGCGAAGGTAACATTAATACCTAAAGCCGCCATTTCCTTTGCCATAACGGTGCCAACGTCTTTTGCAAGGGCAGTATCTTTTGTTTTGCCCAGCTCATACATACAAGGAATATGGGTGGCGCTTGGCTTTTTCAGAGCGGAGAGCCTTTGAACCCTTCCGCCCTCTTGGTCGGTGGAGATAATAAGGGGAATTTCGCTTTGAGAGCGTAAAGACTCTATTAAAGCCTTTGTTTCCTCGGGGGTAGTGAAATTTTCGGCAAATAAAATTATGCCTGCAGGGGCAGGGGAAGGAACAATCCCGTCATTTTTGATTTCAGGAATTATCATCTGGGCGATTTTTTCATCAACCGTCATTTCCAAAAGCTGCTGTTCGACTTCAAAGGAAATAGGATCGTAATTCTCATTTTTCGGCACTTGCTTTTGGCAACCCAAACAGGTAAAGACTGTCAGCAACGATAAAATTAAAAGGGAAAATTTTTTAATCATTTATAAAAATCTGAGCGCTCAGGGGCATAGCTATTTCGCAAAGGTCAGCGCTTAAAATACCGCTTTTTAAAGTGTTGCCCATACAGTCCTTAACGGTGTATTTTTTGTCCTTTGCACCCTTTATGGTAATATAGTCTTTGCCTGAAGCGTTTAAAATTACTGCAGTATTGGTAGTTACCTTTGCAACGGTGTCGGTATAAACCACCGTAACAGCTCTTTCATTTAGGGTAGAGGTAGCAAGTGTATAGTTGCTTTCGGGATGCTCTGCAGTAAGTTTGCCGTCAATTAAAACATCTTTCCACTCTCTCCAGAAGGAAATGTAGTATTTAAGCATCTTTATATGGTCTTCGGGCAGTTCTTCAATAAGCATTGAAATCTGCGGAACGGCAAATACGCTGCTTACAAACTGTAGTGCCGCATTTTCAACCTTGTCATCAAGATGCCATAAAAGCATATCGGAATGTACTGCAGTTTTGCCTGAAGTCAGTCTTAAATTTATTGAGTCTGTACGGTTTTTTATAGAATCGTTAGGACAGTCGGTAACCCTGAGCATATTGCCGTATTTTCTGATACAGGGGCCAACGTAGGTCTGACGGAATTCAAGAAGAATGTCGGGGTTTATTTCATAAAGGCTGTCGTGTACCGCCATCATAAGTACATCAATTGCATCTTCCAATGACTCGGTATCGCGGCGGCTGTCGGGCTCTAAGGATTTACCCTCAAGTTTAAAGCGGTCAATAAAGTCAAGCTTTAATCCGTCCAAATTCCACTCTTTAACGGCTTTAACATATATGTTAACAAGATAATCGCGAACCTCTTTATAGCGTGGGTCTAATGAGAAATAGGTCTTTTCATCCCCTGTGCCGTCTAATAGCATATCTTTAAATCGGTCATAGTTTTTAGCGTATATTCCAATATAGGGAACAGAATACCATATCATAACCTTCATCCCTGTATCGTGAATACGCTGTATAAAGGTTTTCATATCGCCGACTTTAGAGGGGGCAGGTTCCCAGTCACCGCAATAGGCATATCCGCCGCTGCTGTTTTCGGTCTGCCAACCGTCGTCAACGATAACAACGTCCATTCCCATATCCTTTGTGAGCTTACATTCTCTTACAATGCTTTCAACCTCTAGGTTCTGATGATAGCTGTACCAAAGGGAATTAAGGGGAGTTTTGGCAAGGTCCGGCACAAAGGCGGGGGTGTAACCGCAGTCGGTTTCCCACCAATTTATTGCATCGTAAACGCTGTCGTAATAGGGAATAGAACGTGTATCAACACGGATAACGGCAGAAAAATCGGTAATGGCGGTAGTGAGATTAGTGAAGAAACAAGCGGTAATTTCGCTGTCAGCTTCATTTTCTCTGACACCGCTTGTTATTCTTGTAGGGATTTTTGCATCACTCAGACTTATGCAAAAACGATTTTCTCCCGAAAGAGAAATAAGCTGATGAAGGGGCATCCAGGAAGCAAGACGGGCATTGGTAATGCGGGGGAAATAGTTTCGGTCAAGGCTTCGAAGATCTCTGATAGAAGGCGAAAAAACAGAATAGGTGTCAACGGTAGAGATTTTAAAACGCACACCGAATTCTTCGGGGGTAACAGGGGTATCGCTGTGCCAATTTACCTTGACGTATAAAACCCCGTTTTTTTGGGTTTCGCTAAGCGTTATATCAAGCTCTTTTTTATCAACAATCTCGTATTTCATAATTTTCACTCCTATTTTCTACTCCACGTGCCTACAGAAAAAGCAAGGAGTAACGGATAAATTTCAAGTCTGCCCATAAGCATTGCAAAGGACAAAACTATTTTTGAAAATGCACTGTAGTCGGCATAACAGGACATAGGACCAACGCCGTCAAAACCGGGACCTATATTATTGAAACAGGCAACTGTGGCGCTGAAATTTGTTTCCATTGACATATTATCTATCGATATAAGCAAAAATACCGAAAGCAGTACAAGTACGTAAACGGCAAGATATGCCGCAACACCGTGACGGGTTACGGTGTCAAGAGCCTTTCCTTCAAACTTAATTGTTCGTATGGAACGGGGATGAATAAGACGCTGACATTCTTTTTTTATGGTTTTTGCAAGTATGATAATACGTGATACCTTGAAACCGCCTGCAGTTGAACCTGCACAAGCGCCTATCATCATAATTATAATAAGCAAGGTCTTGCATAGAGCAGGCCAAAGGTTGAAATCGGCAGTGGAAAATCCTGTTGTGGTCATTATAGATGAAACCTGAAATGCCGAATGGCGAAGCGCCTCGGAAAAGCCGTTAAAGGAACCGAGTACGTTGTAGGTTATAATACCTGTGCAAACAACAAAAATAGAAAGATATACCCACAGTTCTTCGCTTTTTAAAGCATTTTTGAATTTTCTTATTAAAAAGAGATAGTAAAGGTTGAAGTTTATACCGAAAATAAGCATAAATACGGTAATTACCCATTGAATATAGGGGGAATAATCGGCAATGCTGGTGCTTTTTATTGCAAAGCCGCCCGTTCCCGCTGTGCCGAAAGAGAGGACACTGCTTTCAAATAGGTCAAGTCCTCCGCAAAGCAAGAATACAATCTGGGTAAAGGTAAGTAAAATGTAAATAAGATAAAGCACCCGAGAGGTATCTTTTAACTTAGGTACCAGTTTTCCTACAATAGGACCGGGCATTTCGGCTTTTATAATATGAATTGAACGGTCAGACATATTGGGAATAACAGCCGTAATAAATACAAGCACACCCATACCGCCTATCCAGTGGGTAAAGCTTCTCCAAAAAAGAGTGCCCCTATGCATAGCCTCTAACTGCGCGCCGCTTAAAATAGAAGCGCCAGTAGTGGTAAAGCCGCTTACCGTTTCAAAAAAAGCATTAAAGAAATTTGGAATATCACGGCTTATAATAAAGGGCAGACAGCCGAAAAGGGACATAAAAACCCAACAAAGAGCAACAATTACAAGACCTTCTCTTGCATAGATAAGTGTGCTTTTGGGCTTAAAAACAATTCTTAAAAGTGTTCCGCAAAGAGCAGATAAACCTGCCGCCAAAAGAAATGACCAAACGACAGACTCTTTGTAGATTAAAGAAACAACAGCCGGAAGAAGAAGTAAAAGAGACTCAATTTGTAAAATAATTCCGGTTATTTTAAAAACCATTGATTTATTCATATTCCGCCTCTTATTCCGCTATATCGTTAAGGTCGCCAAGACCTTTTATAGCCGTAAGTATAATAACCTTATCTCCGCTGAGCATACAGTCGTCACCGGTAGGGATAATGATTTTTCTGCCGCGGATAATACCTGCAATACGGGTAGATTCCTTGATTTTAAGATTTTTAATAGCAATGCCGTTAAGTGCGCAGTCACTTTGTACTATAAATTCAAGAAGCTCTGCTCTGCCGTCCATAATTTTATATAGTGTTTCAATTTTACTGCCTAAGGAGTTGTGAAGACCTCTTGCATATCTAACCAAAATGTCGGAAATAAGCTTTTTTGGAGTAACAATACAGTCGAGTCCCAGCTTTTCTGCCATAGTAACAAATTCCTCGCGGTTAGCCTTTGTAATTACATGAGGAACGTTCTGGGAAGCGGCATAGTAGGAAATAAGTATGTTTTCTTCATCCATACCCGTAAGGCTGATGAAGGCATCGGTGTTTTGAATACCCTCTTCAAGCAAAAGCTCCTGTCTTGCGCCGTCGCCGTTTATTATAACTGCGCCGGGGAGGGCTTCGCTGAACTGAGCGCATTTATCAGGATTAAGGTCAATGATTTTTACGTTACTGCCGCCATCAAGAAGCATTTTTGCAAGATAAAAGGCGGTTTTACTGGCGCCCAGTATCATAACGTTTTTGCTCTTTTTACGGGGAGTGCCTAAGATTTTAAAGAAATTCATTATTTCGGCAGGACGTGCTGTAACGCAGATTCTGTCGCCGCTTTTAAGTACGAAATTACCGTCGGGGATATATACCTCATCATCGCGCTTAACAACGCAGATAAGAAGATTCATATGATATTTTTTGCGAAATTCTATAAGAGAAAGTCCGTCAAGAACAGACTCGTTTTTTAACTTTATTTCAACCATTTCGAAGTTTCTTCCTGAAAAGGTTTCGATTTTTGCGGCGGCAGGAAGCTTTAAGAGACGGTAAAGCTCCCTTGCGGCATTAAGCTCGGGGTTTATAGCCATAGAAAGATTAAGCTGTTCCTTCATAAAGCCTAAACTTTTATCGTTGTATTCGGGGTTTCTTATTCGGGCTATGGTATGGGAAGCCCCCATTTTTCCGGCAAGAAAACAGGAGAGCATATTCATTTCGTCTGAGTCGGTAACCGAGATAAGAAGCTCGGCTTCATTAACACCGGCTTCTTCAAGGGTTTCACAGTCGGTACCGTTGCCCACTACACCCATAACGTCATGTATAGTGGTGATTTCTTGTATAAGTGCAGGGCTTTTATCAATAGCCACAACATCGTGGTTTTCTTTAACAAGCTCACCAATAATATTAGTGCCGATTTTTCCGCAACCAACAACAATGATTTTCATTTTATGCCTCCGAAAAGAGTAATAGATAATATATAGGAGTATTATACTACATTACCGGAAAAATTTCCATATAAATTTTAAACCCCGACTAGTATAGTCGGGGTTTTGAAATTTATTTTTCTATAAAGGTTATAAAGTGATAGCTTTCAAGTATCTGAAAGTATCGGGCAAGTCTTTCATAAAGGGGCTCGGCTTTTTCGCCGAAATGCTCTTTAACAAGAACACCAAGTTCAATTATATTTTTTTCGCCGTTTAAATGGGGCCAAAGAAAGCTTCCCATTTCATCAAGGTGAATAAAGCTTGTTTTTGGTTTGCCGAAAAACCTTTGAGCAAGGCGGTTTGCCCAACCTTTATTTTCTATCTCGAGGGTAATAATGCCGTCCTTTTCTTTCCAGTCAATAAGATGGCTTCTAAGCGGCACCTTTTCAAGATAGTTTTTGCTTATTACGTTTTTTCTTTTTGCCATTAGTCGTTTTTGTCAGCCTTTTTGCCTGCGAAGCAGAAAATAAGGAATACAGCAATGATTACAGCAAAGAGGGCGATTCCCGAAAGTCCCGAAGCAAGAGGAGAAAGACCGCTTACGAAACGGGAGAAATCAATTTTGCCCGAAACACCTACAACTGCAAGAATAGCAAGAATGATACCTACAAGGCCTTCGCCCGCAATCATACCGGAGCTGAAGAGGATGCCCTTGTTTACAGCTACTTCTCTGCGTTTTTCGTTCTTTATCTTATCCATAAAGAAGCGGATGATACCGCCTACCATAATACAAGCGTTAAGCTGTACGGGGAGATAAATACCGATAGCAACAGGGAGAACGGGCAAACGGAGTATTTCAACAATAATTGCAATAAATACACCGATAAGGATAAGTCCCCAAGGAAGCTTACCGCCCATAATTCCTTCAATAACCATCTTCATAAGGGTTGCCTGAGGAGCGGCAATTTCTTCACCGCCAAAGCCCCATGCAGAGTCAAGAAGATTAAGGGTAGCGCCGATAGCAAATGCAGCGGCAACAACACCGATAACTTCGCCAACCTGCTGCTTCCAAGGAGTTGCGCCGAGGAGATAGCCTGTCTTAAGGTCTTGGCTGGTGTCACCTGCAATAGCGGCAACAATACAAATGATAGAGCCGATAGCAATAGCGGCTTTCATACCGGGGGCACCGGTAGTGCCTGTAAACTTAAGAATAAGTGTAGAAATAAGAAGGGTTGCGATTGCCATACCGGAAACAGGGTTGTTACTGCTTCCTACGATACCAACCATACGGGAAGAAACGGTAGCGAAGAAGAAACCGAATACAACAACGATAACTGCTCCGAGAGGAGATACGGGAACTGCAGGAACAAGCCATACTATAAGGGTAAGAGCAACAATGATTCCGATAACAAGAGCCATATTCATATCTTTGCTTGTACGAAGAGTAGAAGCTTCGCCCTTAACGGACATAGCCTTTATAGCATCTCTGAAGGTGCGTACAATAAGGGGCAGAGACTTAATAAGGCTTATAATACCGCCTGCAGCAAGCGCGCCTGCGCCAATGTAACGAATGTAAGAGGACCAGATACCAGCGGCGCCGTCAGCAGCGAAAATCTCACCGATGGTAGCACCTGCGCTGGGATACATAACGATGTTTGCGCCGAAAAGTACGATAATGGGAATAAGCACCATCCAGCTTAAAACACCGCCTGCAAACATAAACGAAGAAATACGGGGACCGCAGATATAACCAACACTCATAACTGCAGGATAAATCTGAGTACCTATTGCAGAGGGATAAAGCTTCTTTATGTTTAAAGTGATTTCGCCGGGGATAACCTTAAGTCCGTCAATAATGAACTTAAAGAGTGCGGCAAAGCCCATACCTGCAAATACTGTAGAAGCGTTTGAACCGCCTTCTTCACCTGCAAGCATAACCTCTGCACAAGCCTGTCCTTCGGGATAGGGCAATGTGTTGTGCTCTCTGACAATCAGGGCATTTCTTAAGGGTATCATAAAGAATACGCCGAGAAGACCGCCGATAAGAGCGATAATGGTAATGGTTACAAGGCTGGGCTTTTCCATAACGCCTTCTTTAGCCCAAAGATAAAGGGCGGGCATTGTAAAAATAGCGCCTGCCGCAAGTGATTCGCCGGCAGAACCTATAGTCTGTACCATATTGCTTTCAAGAATTGAGTTTTTGCGCATAATCACTCTGATTACGCCCATTGCGATAACCGCTGCGGGAATAGATGCCGAAACGGTCATACCTACTCTAAGTCCTAAGTAGGCATTGGCTGCGCCGAATACTACCGAGAGAAGAATACCCATAATAACTGCTGTAACGGTTATTTCGGGGGTTACTCTTTCTGCAGGGATATACGGCTTAAAACTGTTTTTGTTATCCATAATTTTCTCCCTTTTTTGAGTTTTTTGGTAAAACTTCAATTTGATGAAGTCGCACAGATATGATTATACCAAATAAAGTGGTATAAATCAATATTTAATTTTTGTGATTGAAATATACTTAGTAGGTGGTATAATAATTTTAGTAAGCAAAAAGTAAGTAAAAGGAGTTAAAATGAATGAAGTATTTGTATATAGCCCTCGGCGTTATCTTCTTTTTTGTTATTTTAGTGCTGGTTATATCCTTTATTTGTTTTCGTATTGCATTTTTCAGCAAACGCGAAAAGGAAGTAAGCGATGAATTTTCACTGCCCGACGGAGAAATATATAAGGCGTATAAAGACGTTATGCAAAAATGGGCTGACGAGGTATTAGGCACCGAGACCGAACGTGTTGAGATAACCTCCTTTGACGGACTAAAGCTTAGAGGAAAATACTATGAATATAAAAAGGGCGCACCTATTGAGCTTATGCTTCACGGCTATAGGGGCAGGGCGGAAAGAGACCTTTGCGGCGGCGTTCAGCGTTGTTTTGCCCTTGGCAGAAATGCATTGCTTGTTGACCAGCGCGGTTGCGGACACAGCGAAGGCAAAATACTTTCCTTCGGTATAAAGGAAAAACGTGACTGTCTTGACTGGATAGATTTTATGATAAATCATTTCGGCAGTGACGTTAAAATAATCCTTACGGGAATTTCAATGGGGGCTTCCACGGTGCTGATGGCGGCAGGAGAAAAGCTCCCCGAGAACGTGGTAGGGGTACTTGCAGACTGCGGTTTTACCTCAGCAAGAGAAATTATAAAAAAGGTAATACGGGATATGAAATTGCCGCCTAATTTAAGTTATCCCTTTGTAAAGCTTGGCGCAAGACTGTACGGCGGCTTTAATATAGAAGAAAATTCCGCTATTGAATCTGTTAAAAAAATAAAGGTTCCCGTTATCTTTTTCCACGGAGAAAGCGACGATTTCGTTCCCGTTGATATGAGCAAGGAAAACTATGCCGTGTGTAACGCTCCCAAAAAGCTTGTTACTGTGGCAGGCGCAGGACACGGACTGAGCTTTCCCGTTGACCAAAAAAACTACCTTTTGGAAGTAGCAAAGTTTTTTGATAGTAACGGCATTCCCACAAAGGTTGTAGAATAAAAAAAGTATGCAGTTTTAAAACTGCATACTTTTCTTTTATTCAAGGTCGGTTCCGATAAAGCCGACTCTTCTAAAGTCTTCGGGGTTGTGGCGCACGATATAGTCGATATACGCATCAATCATATTTGCGGTGAAAATATAACCGCTTGCGTTCATATGTCCGTAAAGGAAATAACGGCGTTTAAATTCTTCATCATAAACAGGCGCATATTTATTAAGGTCAATAACATATGAATTATCAAAATAATCGGCTAAATCATACATAAGCTGAGCGTGTTTTTTTGCAAGGGCATTACGTTCTTCGCCTATGCTTTGGGGCATTGTTACAAAGAAGAATTTTGCTCGGGGCTGAATTTCTTTGTAGCGCATTACAATAGCAGCAAAATATCCTGCAAAAGTTTTGCCGTTATCCTGCCAATTTTCCTTAATGTCATCAACGCTTCCTATTTCCTGCTTTGCGTTTAATATATCGTTTACGCCGAGAGCCATTACGTAAGCCTGACAGGCAAGGTCCTTGTTCCAAAAATCCTGCTGGTCAGCAAACGTGTTTATATAGGTGTCGGCACGCATTCCGCCCTTTGAAAAATTGTAGGCAACAAGCCCGTTCTTTCTTGCTATGTACTGTCCCCAGGAATATTCGTAATAATCGTGCCAATCGGAATTTCCGTCTTTGTCTTTACTTTCAAATTCGCCCGAAGAAAGACTGTCGCCGACAAAGGCAATCTTTCTGAAAACTGCAGTATTGCTGATGCCGTTAACGAAACGGTCAAGGGGCTGTTCGTTTTCAATATCAAAATATTTTTTCCAATCCATTTTACTTTTCCTTTCTTTTTTTAAGACTTATTAAAATTACCAATAGGGATAAAATAAATATAGAAATGCCTATAACAACAGCGCACTTTAAAAAGAAGCTTTCGGGCATATAGTTTATGATTTCATCGTTAGCGGCATCAAAATACCAATTTGTTTTGCCCATAAAAAAGATTTTGTGAAAAATTATGAAAGCAAAGCTAAAGCCGTCTATAGAAAGTAACCCTACTAAAGCAATTAACAAAATTCCCAAAACTCCCGAATAAAATGGCGCGGGAAGACGCTTTAAATAAAGGTTGCATCTTTTCCTTAAAAGTAGTAATATAGTGGTAATAACACTTGAAACAAAAAGCACTGCAAAGTCAATGGCGAAAAGCTTTCGGCAGTCTTTAAAATGATCTGCGCCCGACTCTGAAAATTTAAGCTGTCCGCAGGAAAAATCCTTTTTTCTAAAGGTTAGATAATCGAGTATATCGTCATATGCTTCTTTTATCTGCTCTTTGGAATAAGGTCCCAGCCTTTCCATATCGGTGCTTTCCAAATGATTATAATAAATAGGACGCGCTATAATGGGAATAGCTATGGAAAGGGAAATAATCAGAAAAAATACCGATAAAAAAAGTATAACTGCGCAAAGGAAAAATTTTTTCATAAAAGCAACTCCAGACGTTTTCAGTATAGTGTGGAAAAACACCGTTGTCAAATAGATTTTGCAATTTGTTCACAATTAAGTTAAAATTTAGAAAAAACTATAAGTTTAAATAGAGTAAACATCTTTAAGGAGAGATATTATGTACGACGATAACAGATTTGAAACAGGTAATAATCCTTATGAAAACAGTAATGAGGTTCCCGCTACCTACGTTACCCCTGTATATACACAGCCCATTGAACCGGATATAAAGCCACCTAAAAAGGAAAAGAAGGGTATAGGCAAAATCATTATAATTGCTATTTGCTGTTCCCTTGTGGGCGCTATTCTCGGTTCTGCTCTCACTATGGCTATCGGCGGTGTGACTAAAGCCTTTTCGGGCGGTTCTACCACAATTAACGAAGGACAGCGAAATGAAGTTGAAGTTAAAGTAAATAAAATTGAAACAGGCAAGGTGCTTACCGCCGCTCAAATATATGCCGCAAACGTAAACGCTACCGTTGGTATTAAATCTACTTCGGTGACTACAAACTTCTTTGGCTATCCTACCACCTCTGCCGCATCAGGCTCTGGCTTTATTCTTTCTGCTGACGGCTATGTGGTAACCAACTATCACGTAATAGGTGAGGCTACCAGCGTAAAGGTTGCAACCTATTCCGGTGAAAGCTATGACGCTACTATTGTAGGCTATGACGAAAGCAACGATTTGGCTGTTCTTAAAATAGATGCTAAGGGACTTTCCACCGTTATTGTGGGCGATTCCGATAAAATGAACGTAGGCGACAGCGTGGTTGCTATAGGAAATCCTCTTGGTGAGCTTACCTTCTCACTTACATCAGGTTCCGTAAGCGCTTTAAGCAGAGAAGTAACAATGTCTAACGGCATTTCAATGGATCTTATTCAGACCGACTGCGCAATAAACTCCGGTAACTCGGGCGGCGCACTATTTAATATGTATGGCGAGGTTATAGGAATAACCAATGCTAAATATTCTACAAGCAGTAGTTCAGGCGCATCAATTGATAATATCGGTTTTGCTATTCCGATGAATAACGTTATGGATTTAATTACCAGCCTTATGGAAAAGGGCTATATTTCCAAGGCTTATATCGGTGTGTCGGTGGAAGACGTAAGTGAAAAGAATCAGGAATACGGACTCCCCGCAGGCGCCGCAGTTTCTGCTGTTTCTGAAAACGGCCCCGCCGCTAAAGCAGGCGTTAAAGCAAAGGATATTATAACAAAGATAAACGGTCAGGCAATTGCAAACTCTTTTGACCTTAAGAAAATCGTTTCCTCCTGTAAGGGCGGAGATAAGCTTAACCTTACCGTTTATAGACAGGGACAGACCTTAGAAATAACCGTAACGGTTGAGGAACAAAAACAATCTGCCGCAGCACAGCAGCAGGAAGAGGATAATTCAACAACCATTCCCTTTAACCCCTTTGAACATTTCTTTGGCTAATAAAACAAAAGTGACCAAGCTTCTAACTTGGTCACTTTTTTTACATCTTAGCAATCTTTTCTAAATGTTCTCTGATGGAAATGTTTTGCGGACATACGCTTTCACATTTTGAGCATTTAATACAGTCGGCGGCAGAGGGTTTGTCGGCAGGAAATTCTTCTTTTGATTTATCTCTGGTTATTTTTGCGGCAAGGAATTTATTATAGGAATAAAAAATATCACTTATGGGTATGTTTTTAGGGCAAACCTCGGCGCAGTAATTACACTTTGTGCAGGGGATTTGCCTTACCTCGCGGATAATTTCACGAACGCGGTCTGTCGCCTTTAATTCGTCATCATTTAAAGGGATAAAGGGCGAAAAGGTGTTTATGTTATCATTCATCATTTCCATATTTCCCATTCCCGAAAGCACCATAAATACTTCGGGAAAGCTGGCGGCATAGCGAAGGGCATAAGAAGCGTAACTGCCGCTTCCCAGACTTTTGAAAACCTCGGCGGCTTTATCGGGAAGATTTGCAAGAGCGCCGCCCTTAACAGGTTCCATTACAATTACCTTTTTGCCGTGCTTTACCGCTACGTCATAACAAGCCTTGCTTTGCACAGCGGGGTCATCATAATCAAGGTAATTAATCTGCAACTGAACAAATTCAATAGAGGGCTGCTCACTAAGTACCCTATCAAGAAGGTCGGCGGTATCGTGAAATGACATACCGATATGCTTTATTTTGCCCTGTTCTTTTAATTTTTTTATTATGTTAAAGCTGTTGCAGTCCTTATACTTTGGATAGGTGCCGCTATTTACACAGTGCAAGAGATAAAAATCAAAATATTCTACTCCGCAAAGGCTTAACTGATTTTCAAAAAAGGGGAGAATGTCCTCTTCCTTTTCAAAATACCAAGCAGACAGCTTATCTGCTAAAACGAAATCCTCGCGGTTATACCTTTTAGCAAGGCAATCCCTTATGGCTGTTTCGCTTTTTGTGTCAATGTAGCCGTGGGCGGTATCAAAATAATTAAAACCTGCATCAATAAAGGCGTCTATCATACGGCTGAATTCCTCGTAATCCACCTTGTCTTCATTCATTTTAAGACGCATACAGCCAAAGCCTAAATTCTTTTTAACCTTTTCAAAAGTCATACTAAGCATTTCTCCTTTATGGTAGCGCAACCCTTTAGTGAATGGTTACCGTTTGATTCTTGATAATTATATCATAAATACTTAAATTGTTCAATATAACTAAGGGCTGTTTTACTTAAATTTAAGTTAATCTTTCTTTTTGACTTGACTATTGTTTTATTTGTTATTATATTTATACTAAAGAATGTTTTATGGAGGTTTATTATGGAACTTCGGGAACTCATAAGTAAGCTTACAATAGAAGAAAAAGCGCAGCTTTTGGCAGGGGATGCCAATATGCTCACCCACGCAGTTGAGCGTATGAATATACCTGCTAGAAGCCTTGCTGACGGCCCTCACGGTGTCCGCCATCCCAAAGAGGAAAACTGTACTTCCTTCCCTAATCTTTGCTGTGCTGCCGCCACCTTTGATACGTCACTTATGTATGAAATGGGTAAGGCTTTGGCAAAGGACTGTATTGAGCATGACGTTGATATGCTGTTAGGCCCCGGAATCAATATTAAAAGATATGCAAATTGCGGCAGAAACTTTGAGTATATGTCTGAAGACCCCGTAGTTGCAGGCGAGCTTGCCGCCGCCTATATTAACGGTGTTGAAGATCTTGGCGTTGCTACCTCTCTTAAGCACTATGCTCTTAATAGCCAAGAAAAAAACCGCACCCAAATCAGCGTTGAAGCTGACGAGCGCACACTTCGTGAAATTTATTTAAAGGGTTTTGAAATTGCCGTTAAAAAGTCACAGCCCACAAGTGTTATGTGCGCTTATAATAAATATCAGTCTATCTGGTGTTCGGAAAATAAACTTCTCTTAAACGATATTCTAAAGGATGAATGGGGCTTTAAAGGTTTTGTTATTTCCGACTGGGGCGCTGTGCAAAACGTAGGCAGAGCTATTGCCGCCGGTCTTGATCTGCAGATGCCCTATAACAAAAAAATTGTAGAAGAAATCAAAACCGCCCTTGCTGACGGTACTTTAAGCGAAGAGCGTATGAACAACGCCCTTGAACGCTTTTTAACCTTTGTATTTTCCAAAAAGAATGAAAAGGGTGACTATAACCGTGATGAGCTACACGCTGTAGCAAGAAGCGTTGCGGCAAACGGAACCGTTCTTCTTAAAAACAAAGATGATGTTTTGCCGATTACCAAAGAAAAATATAAAACTATCTGCATTGTAGGTGAATATGCCGAGGCGCCTCTTTCTTACGGTCAGGGAAGCGCCGAAGTTTACGCTGATGATAAATATATCGAAAATCCTCTTGAAGAGCTTAAAAAGGCTTTGCCCGACTGTAAATTTGTTTATCAAAAGGCTTACGAAAAACGCAGCTTTTCGGAAACTCTGTCTTGGAACTATCGCGCATCGGTAGGCGCGGCTTTAAAGGAATGTGATATTATTCTTGTTTTTGTCGGTTGTATGGAGTCCGAGGATACCGAATTCTTTGACAGAAGAACACTCGAACTTGAACGCGCTCAGGAAATGTTTATAGATGAAGCATTGAGTACAGGCAAAAAGGTTGTTGTGGTTTGTCAGTCAGGCTCTGCTATGATATTCGGCAAATGGAGACACCGTGTAGATGGTATTCTTCAGATGTGGCTTGGCGGCGAGGCAGCAGGCGGCGGAATTACCGACGTTCTTACGGGCAAGGTTAATCCTTCGGGCAGACTTCCCGAAACCTTCCCCAAAAAAGAAAGACGCGACCTTGACACAGGAGACGGTCTTGTTGCCCGTTACACCGAAGGACTTGAAGTGGGCTACCGCTATTATGATTCTCACACCGATGAAATCGTTTATCCTTTCGGTCACGGTTTGTCTTATACTACCTTTGAATATAAGGATGCTCACCTTGAAAAAGAGGGCGACAATATTAATATTTCCTTTACCCTTAAAAATACGGGCGAGGTTAACGGAGCTGAAATCGTACAGCTTTATGCGTCTAAACCCCTCTCATGCGTTACCAGAGTGCCTAAAGAATTAAAGGCATTTAAGAAGGTTTACTTAAATGCGGGAAAGGAAAAAGTGGTTACCTTCTCGCTTCCCTACAGCGACCTTGCTTACTATAACCCTGCGCTTCATGACTGGGTAGTAGAAACGGGAGATTATAAATTATATCTTGCCGCTTCTTCTAGAGATATCCGCTTGACGCTGGACTTTAAGGCAGAAGAAAAAATCCCTTACACAATGAAACAAATTAACGAATCGATGATTGGTTAATAAAATCTGTTTAACCTATATATTTGAATTCTTAAACATTTGCGAAGCAAATATTTCATACGCGTAGCGTATTTCATAGCGAAGCTATTTCACTCGCTGTAAGGCGAATTTCATTAAAAAAACGACTTGTCGAAACAAGTCGTTTTTTTCTGGTGGAGCTAAGGGGATTCGAACCCCAACATATTAAATCACACCGCAGGTGTGAATGGAATCAATGCGAAGCATTGCATGTAATTGCAACGATAGTTGCGTATGTAATCAAGCCGAAGAAAGAATATACAAGGCTAACGCCTTGATGACATACAGTTTGCAAAGCGAACTGATTACATTCCGCTAACGCGGATTACATACCAAGCCTTCGGCTTGGATAAAAATAAGACAGTCCTAAGACTGTCTTATTTTTTGGCTGGGGAATAGGGATTCGAACCCCAACAAACAGAGTCAGAGTCTGTCGTGCTACCGTTACACAATTCCCCAATATTTTGCTGACAACGACTATTATATGCTTTAAGGATAGATTTGTCAAGAGTTATTTTACCCGTTTTTTAAAAAAATACTTGAAATATTATTTAAACTATGATATTATATGCAAGTATTCGGGGTTATAGCGCAGTTGGTAGCGCACCACACTGGCAGTGTGGGGGTCAGGGGTTCGAATCCCCTTAGCTCCACCAAAAAATCCAAGTCTTCGGACTTGGATTTTTTTATCCATTGCGAGATGCCGAGGAACAATTGATTTAGGGTTAAGTTTTTGTTGTCTTTGTGTTACAATAGGGACAAATAATTTTTAGTGTTACAATTATAAAAACAATATTTCTTTGATGTCTGCGTTGTGTAGATATAACTTTTTTGTAAATCAATCCAACTATAAGTTGGAAAATTCCAATAATGGCGTTATTGATTTATAACATTTTAACCTTTAAAATATAAATGTAGCTACAAGAAATATAAAGGAGTGTACCTATGGATAATTTGAAGTTAAACGATACTATTTGTTTTTATAGAAAAAAGCAAGGCTTAACCCAAGAAGAACTTGCCAGAAAATTAGGTGTAACCAATCAGTCGGTATCTAAATGGGAGTCGTCACAGTGTTGTCCGGACATTAGTTTAATACCAAAGCTTGCTGATACATTTGAGATAAGTATAGACGAATTATTTGGTAGAGAACCATCTGTCAACGATGTTTGTGCGCAGTTTCCTTTGCGTGATGATGATACTTTTCGTGTTGTAGTTGCTAGAGGTAAAAAAGTTATGTTGGTCGATGATTTGGATAAAACAATAGATATAACATTCCCTAGAAATTGCAATGAAACCACAAGGCAATATTTTAAAGTTGAAGTCTTTGGGAATATTTCTTGTGATTCAAGTATTAATGGTGATGTTATAGGCCACGGAATGATTGAGTGTAACCAAATAAATGGTGATATAAAAGAGTGTAAAAACAATATTTCTTGCAAAGGTGCTATAAACGGAGATGTTAACGCTGACGGCAATGTTGGTTGTGGTGATTCAATTAGCGGTAACGTAAGTTGCGGTGAAAATGTTGCTTGTGGAGATGGAATAGGCGGTAAAGTAAACTGTGGCGGAAGCATTACCTGCGGAGATGGTATAAACGGTGATGTTAAATGTGGTGGTAACATTGAGTGTAAAAAAATCGAAGGCAACGTTGAATGCCAAGGAAATATTATTTATAAATAAAACCTGAACAACATTTTTCGATTATCATATATGCCTTGAAAATTTCAATGGAAAATGTTATATTAGGTTAAAGAAGACGCTTGTTGTTATGCGGAATTTAGGGTTTGTGGAAATGACTGCCACAGGTTTAAATAGGGCCTCCTTAAAAGCATTTGGCTGGGGATATGGGGGGTTGATTTGCCAAAGCGCCCCTTGCCTAAAGGGGAGAGGGCCGCGCGTAGCGTGGCGAGGGGATAAAAAAGACGAAGGGATACAGTATGGAACGAAAACATAACCCAAAACTAACGGACAACGCAAAAACGCTACGAAAGAATATGACGAAAGAAGAACGGCATTTATGGTATGATTATTTGCGCTCATATCCTGTCCGATTTTTGCGGCAGAAAGTTATAGACAATTATATTGTAGATTTCTATTGTAGTGAGGCAAGACTTATAATTGAACTCGACGGTTCACAACATTATGAGGAAAAAGGATTACTGAAAGATAAAATTAGAACAGAAAGAATCGAAAACAGAAATTTGACAGTATTTCGAATACCAAACAATGAAGTTAATAAAAATTTCAGAGGGGTATGCGAATATATTGATTTGGTTGTTAAGGAATCCCTCCACCAACCTGACGGTTGGTCCCCCTCCCTTTAGGGCAAGGGAGGCTGCATTTGTCTCCAATTTAACACATGCATACAATATAAAAAAGGCGGTGGTTATATGAAGAAATCACATTTAGCAGTTAAAATAATACTGACAACGGTTGTTGGGATAGTGTGCCCCTTTGTGTCAATTTACCTACTGATTATTCTTTCATTTAGTGGGTTTTGGCCTATAACTATATTGGCAGGCGTTTTATTTCTTCCGCTTGTTATTCCTCTCATATGGCTAAATAAAAGAAAGCCTTATTTTATTGCATATTTATCATATCTGCTGTGCTTTGCTATCCTTGTGGGCGCACAGTTAGGCATAAGGGCATATAATGATGCCATAACTATTGACGTTACGCCAAGTATTAACGTGTACGAATATCTTCCCTTTGATGAGAGTTCTAAAATAGTCAAGACTAAAAGCGAAAATCTTAATTTTGATAACGTACAAAAGGAAGAACTGCCTATTATTGATGGCGCGGCGGCAGCATTTCCCGTTTATTCAGCCTTCGTTAATGCTGTGTATCCCAATACAACAAAGCTTTACGACGGAGTTTTTGAATATAATAACACGCTGGGTGGATATGAATTACTTGCCCAAAAACAGACCGATATTTTTATCGGCGCCGCTCCTTCGAAGGAGCAGATAGCCTTTGCCGAGGAAAAGGGCACAACCTTTGAATATACACAGATAGGCTTAGAAGCATTTGTCTTTTTTGTTCATAAGGATAATCCCATAAACAGCCTGACCGTAGAGCAAATAAAGGGCATCTACTCGGGCAAGATTAAAAACTGGAGCGAGGTAGGCGGAAATAACGAAAAAATTGTTCCCTTCCAGCGAAATGAAGGAAGCGGAAGTCAAAGTATGCTTATACGCTTTATGGGGGATACTCCCATTATGGAGCCGGATACACAGAAGGTAGTCGGCGGTATGGGAGGTATTATTGAAGAGGTTGCTGATTATAAAAATAAATCCACCTCTATTGGCTTTTCTTTTCGTTTTTATGTTGAGGGAATTATCCAAAATCCCGACGTAAAAATGATTGCTATTGACGGTGTTACCCCTTCTAAAGAAAACATAAAGAGCGGCTCATACCCGATAATTGCCCCTGTGTATGCTGTGACCTATGAGGGAAATCCAAAGGAAAACGTGCAAAAGCTAATTGACTGGATGGCTTCTGCCGAGGGACAGTATATTATTGAGGAAACAGGATACGTGGGGATAGGAGACAGATAATCCAAGAAACCTTGCTATGATACGATATGTATAAATTATGAAAAATTGCCCAAAATGTTTTTGGGTGATTTTTTATGTGTACCGCTATGACCTTTAATGCCGACAGCCTTTATTTCGGCAGAACCCTTGATTATGATTTTCCCTTTGATAATCAGATTATTGTTCTTCCGCGCAACTACTCTTTAAATTTTACCAATGGGCTAAGTGTTAAAAACCACAGCGCTATTATTGGAAACGGTGTTATTATAGACGGCTATCCGCTTTTATTTGAAGGCGCAAACGAAAGTGGGCTATGTGTGGCGGCTCTTAATTTTTCGGGCAATACTATTTATGATAAGCCTCAGGAAAACAAGGAAAATATAGCAAGCTTTGAGTTTATAAGCTATATACTTTCCACCTGTATTTCGGTAAGCGGCGCTCATACCAAATTACTTGGCGCAAATATTACCGACAACGCCTTTTGCGAGAAGCTTCCGCCCTCTCCGCTTCATTTTATAATTGCCGATAAAAAGGACTGCATAACGGTGGAAAGCACCAAGGACGGACTTAAAATTTATGAAAACCCCGTGGGAGTTCTTACAAATGATCCCACCTTTGATATACAGCTTTTTCTTCTTAATAACTATAGCTCTCTTTCGGTTTATAATCCGCAAAACAAAGTGTTCGGCAGTTTTGAAGCTAAGAGTTTTAGCAGGGGAATGGGCGCTTTGGGACTTCCCGGAGATTATTCATCCAATTCCCGTTTTATACGAACGGTGTTTATTAAGAATCATTTGTCCTTAAAAGAAGATAACGTAGGACAGTTTTTTCACGCGCTTGACAGCGTTAGTATTCCTTCGGGAACTGTGATAACCGAAAACGGCAAGGAGCAGGAAACACAGTATGCTTGCTGTATTGATTCCTCTCGCGGCATTTACTACTATGTGACAAAAGAAAACCGTCAGATTTCAGCTGTAACACTGCAAAACGAAAATCTTGACGGTGAAAATATCGTAACCTTTCCATTAATTAAAAAACAAGAAATAAACCGACAAAACTGAGTTTTGTCGGTTTAAATTTAATTACTTATTAATTTTAGCGAGAATCATATTAGCGCAGTCAATCTGGTTAGGAATGTTGCCCTGCTCGTCTCTTATTCTCCAGATGTCAGGGGTGATTTCGTCAGCAACGAAAATCTTACCGCTTTCATCATAACCAACCTCGATCTTAAAGTCGATAAGCTTTAAGTTCATAGAAGCAAGTTCAGACTTTAATACTTCGCCAACCTTCTTAACGATTTCGATAGCTTCGTCATACTGACCGGGGAGAAGGATACCCTTCATAAGACAAATTCTCTCACTGATAAGGGGATCGCCCTGTTCGTCGTCCTTTAAGGTAACTTCAGCATAAGGAGGATCGAAAACGATACCTTCGGGAAGGGTGAAACGACGGCACATACTGCCTGCAGTTTCATAACGAACTATAAATTCAAGTCTGGGTACGGTAAGGTTTCTAACCTTCATAAGACCTTTTTCGATATCAGAACCGAGATAATGGGTGGGGATACCGTTTTTCTCCATAAGCTCGAAGAAATAAGCGCTTACTGCAAGACCAACCTTGCCTTTGCCTTCAACGCTTCCGCCTACGGTGTTGCTACCGGGGTCGAATACGCCGTTTTCACCGGTTGCGCTATCCTTGAAGAAAAGATGAACGATGCCGGTTTCTTCGTCTAACATTACGTTTTTAGTTTTGCCTTCATAAAGCTGTTTCATTTTTCATTACTCCTTTAATTTTTGAGTACAAAGTTTACTAACATAGTATAACATAAAAAAATATATTTTGTAAATAAAAAATTATATGCAAAATATAAAAAACTGCAAAAAAACCAAAAAACTTTTTTAAAAAAGCTTATTTTATGTGAAAATTTTCGCTATTTTTCTTCTAATATACTCACATTTTCTTTTGCATTTTTCTTTTGGCGTCTGCGTTTTTCTTCCTCGGCTCTGGGATCGTAATTCTTTAAAAATTCTTCCCATTCTTCTTCGCTTATATCTTCGCGGCGGTAGGTTTCATAAATGCGGTTTACCATATTGTTATAAGCGATTTTAAGTCTATATTGCTGACGGATTTTTATATACAGCATCCACACTATAAACAAAAGGGAAATAGCGAGAGGAACAAAGTGACGCCACCAGAAAGCAGTATTTATGCCCACATTAAATTCTGCGGTGTTTTTTGACGCGCCGATAAGGGAAGAGCAGGCGACAATGCCGCTTGAAATTAAAAGCAAAAGAGATATAATTTCACACTTAAATTTTATTAAAAGGGCGCAAACAAGCCAAACAACAGCACAAACAAGTACCGTTATAATGCTTTGTTTTACATTGTTTATGTCATTAAAGCTGTCAACCTTTATGTTTAGTCTGTCAAGCTCACTTATTTTAAAATAACGGGATAAGCAGTAGAAAAATCCCATTAGCGCGGCAAAACAAACGGATATGACGTAGAACCATTTAAGCCATTTATAAAGCTTTCCGTCGGTTTTTGCATAAAATACCGCCGCGCGTTTTTCTGCCGCTTCTACGCGGTCAACTATGTTTTCTATGTATTTCATTATCATCACCATTTTGTATTGTACCACAATTACTTATCTATTGACAAGAGTATTTTATAAAATGTATAATGACATAGGTGATAATTATGGCTAAAATAAATATTGTAATGGTGGAACCCGAAATACCTCAAAATACGGGAAACGTTGCAAGAACCTGCGCGGCAACGGGGGCTTCGCTTCATCTTGTAGGGCCTATGGGCTTTAAAATTGATGATAAAAAGCTCAAACGTGCAGGGCTTGACTATTGGCATTTTCTTGATATTCATAACTATGATAGTTTAGATGAATTTTTTGAGAAGAATCCCGATGGCGAGTACGTGTATTTTACGACTAAAGCACAGCAAAATCACAGCGACAGAAAATATAGTGATAATTGCTATTTAATGTTCGGCAAGGAAACCAAGGGACTTCCCGAAGAACTGCTTATTAAAAATCCTGAAAGGTGCGCTAGAATTCCTATGGCTACCGATATAAGAAGTCTTAATCTTTCAAACAGCGTGGCAATAGGGGTTTACGAGGTGCTTCGCCAATGGGATTATCCCGCTTTAGAGGGCGCGGGAAATCTACATAACTACAAATGGGAAGAGGTGCTTTAATGAGTGATAAAATAATGAAGGGTGTAAAGCTGGGCAGATACCGTCATTTTAAAGGAAATATTTACGAGGTGCTTTTCGTAGGCTATGACAGCGAAACTACAGAAGAGGTGGTTATATATAAAGCCCTTTACGGAGAAGGGGATATTTGGGTAAGACCTAAGAAAATGTTCCTTGAAAAGATAGTAAGAGATGGTAAAGAAATTCAGAGATTTGAGTATATAGATTAACTGCACAATTTTTAAGTGATATACCCATTTTAAATTTGTTATATTTTTGTCAAAATAATCGTTGAAAATTTTATAGAAAAGTGGTAAAATATTTTTGTATGAAAAAACAACCGAAAGGAAGTAATGAAATGAATGCATTAAACAAAAAAACAGTAGATGACATTAATGTAAAAGGCAAAAAGGTACTCGTTCGTTGCGACTTTAACGTTCCCCTTAAAAACGGCGTTATTACCGACGAAAACCGTATCAATGCCGCTCTCCCCACCATTCAGAAGCTTATTAACGACGGCGGTAAAGTTATTCTTTGCTCTCACCTCGGTAAACCGAAGGGTGAACCCAAGCCCGAGCTCAGCCTTGCTCCCGTAGCAGAAGCTCTTTCCAAAAAGCTCGGTAAAGAGGTAGTTTTCGCTGCTGACGACTGTGTTGTAGGCGAAAATGCAAAGGCTGCAGTTGAAGCTATGAAGGACGGCGACGTTGTTCTTCTTCAGAACACCCGTTACAGAGCAGAAGAAACCAAGAACGGCGAAGCATTCTCCAAAGAGCTCGGCAGTCTTGCTGAAATCTTCGTAAACGATGCTTTCGGTACCGCTCACCGCGCACACTGCTCCACCGTTGGTGTTGTTGACTACGTTAAGGAAGCTGTTGCAGGCTATCTTATCGGTAAAGAGCTTAAGTATTTAGGCGCAGCTGTTGAAAATCCTGTTCGCCCCTTCGTTTGTATCCTCGGCGGCGCTAAGGTTGACAGCAAACTCCCCGTAATTGAAAATCTTCTTACTAAGGCTGATACCCTTATTATCGGCGGCGGTATGTCCTATACCTTCCTTGCTGCTAAGGGCTACGGCACAGGTACTTCTTTACTTGACGAAACCAAGATTGATTACTGCCGTGATATGCTTAAGAAGGCAGAGGAAAAGGGTGTTAAGATTCTTCTTCCTATTGACTGCACCATTACTAAGGACTTCCCCAATCCTATTGATGCCGAGGTAGAGGTTGACGTTGTTGACGCTGACAAGATTCCGGCTGACTATATGAGCCTTGATATCGGTCCTAAGACTGCCGAGCTTTATGCTGATGCAGTTAAGTCTGCTAAGACCGTTGTTTGGAACGGACCTATGGGCGTATTTGAAAACCCGATTTTTGCTAAGGGTACAATCAGCGTTGCTAAAGCCCTTGCCGAAACCGATGCTACCACAGTTATCGGTGGCGGTGACTCTGCTGCAGCTGTAAACACCTTAGGCTACGGCGATAAGATGAGCCATATCTCT
>JAZSPU010000018.1:0-102525 GCA_045537575.1 Acutalibacteraceae bacterium | reverse complement strand
GAGGATGTGATTATTTTTGGAAAGCATACTTTATTTTGAAAAGCCTGCAAAGGATTGGGAGGAAGCTCTTCCCATAGGCAACGGACGTCTCGGAGCTATGGTTTTTTCAGGCACCAAGAAGCTTCGTCTGCAGATGAACGTAATAACTCTCTGGAACGGGGACAAGTACCCGGAAGCCGATAAAAAGGAAGCCTATAAGCATCTTCCCGAATTGAGAGAGCTTATCAACAATAAAAAATACTCCGATGCGGCAGAGCTCCTGAATAAAGAGTTTATAAATAACGGCGGAGGCTTTGAGGGGGCATATTCCGGCTCTTATCAGACCTTCGGTGATATGTATATTAACAGCCTCAACAAAGAAAAAAGACCTGTAGATTTCAAAAGACAGCTTGATATATCGGAAGCTGTCTGCTGCGATGAATATTTTACTGACGGTGTAAAAATTACAAGAGAATATTTTACCTCGGCTGTAGCTCAGGCAACGTTTATTAAGATAACAAGTAGTAAAAAGGCATATCTTAACTACAATATAAGCTACGGGCTTGACCATATAGAAAATATTACGGCAGAGAATAATTCTCTTCGTTTTTTCGGCCACGCAGACGGTAATCCCGAGCATATCGCTTTTGCAGGTCACATTATTGTGAAAGCAGAGGGCGGTACTGTTGAAGCAAATAATAACACGCTTAATATCTGTTCTGCCGATTCTGTGATAATCTGCTTTACGGCAGCTACGGATTATATCCCTGATCAGGCTAAAAACTTCAAGGGTGAGAATCCTGTTTCAATCTGTGAAAGAATAATTGCGGACATAAGCCTTGATGATTACGATGCCATAAAGGCTGCGCATACAGAAGATTATAAGGCGTTATTCAACAAATCCTCAATTGAGCTTACATCAGATACTGCAAGCGGTCTTACACTTCCCAAGAGACTTCGCAAGTTCTGCAAAAAGCACGATGATATCGGTCTTGTTGAGCTGCTTTTCAATTACGGTAAATACCTTCTTATCTGCTCAAGCCGGGAAAACAATGCATTGCCTGCAAACCTTCAGGGTATATGGTGCAAGGACTACAAGGCACCCTGGCACAGCGACTATCATACCAATATAAATGTTCAGATGAACTACTGGTGCGCAGGTCCTGCAAATATTGTGCACTGCACAAAGCCTTTCGCAGACTTTATCTGTTCTCTTCCCGAAAACGGTGCAAAGACCGCAAAGGCATACTACAATGCTCCCGGTTGGACGCTTTATACAATTTCAAATCCCTGGTACTGGACTTCTCCCGGCTGGGGCGGTGGCTGGTCGCAGTACCCCTTAGGCGGTGCATGGCTTTGTAAGCACCTTGTTGAATATTATAATTTTACGGGGGACAGAAAGCTTCTTGAAAGCTTTTATGATGTAATTAAAGAAAACTGCCTTTTCAATATGAGCATCCTTTTTGAGGATGAAAACGGTTATCTTATGACAAGCCCCGCAACCTCACCTGAAAACGAGTTCTGTGATGATGAAGGAAATAAGGGCTGGGTCTGCCGCGGTACGGCAATGGATATAGAAATGCTTTACGAGAATTTTACGGATATGATTGACATTTGCAATATTCTCGGAAAGGATACGGAGCTCCGTGATAAGTTAAAAGCACTTAAGGAAAGACTTCTTCCCTTGAAAATCGGAAAAGCAGGTCAGCTTTGTGAATGGGAAGGGGACTGGGATCTTAACGCTCCCGAGCCTCATCACAGGCACGTATCGCACTTGTACGGTCTTCATCCCGGAACAATGATTTCGCCCGAAAAGACTCCCGACCTTGCCGATGCCTGCAGAAAAACACTTGAGCTTCGCGGAGACGACGGTACAGGCTGGAGCCTTGCGTGGAAGATAAATTTCTTTGCCCGTCTTCTTGACGGCAACCATGCAGAAAAGCTTATTTACAGACTGTTAAGACCCGTAAAGGACGGCTTATGCATCCGTTACGGCGGAGGCGGCGGTGTTTATCCCAATCTTTTTGATGCTCATCCTCCCTTCCAGATTGACGGTAATTTCGGTGCAACAGCCGGTATTTGCGAAATGCTTCTGCAAAGCCACGTAAAGCTTGAAGGCGGAGAATTTCTTATTGATATTCTTCCGGCTCTTCCTTCCGACTGGAAAGACGGTAAAGTGAAGGGCTTGCTTGCCAGAGGAAACACCGAGGTTGATATTGTCTGGAGCAATAACATTGTAAAGGAAATTGCCCTTACAAACAATATCGGTTCAAGAATTGCCGTAAAGGGCAGATACAGTACAAAAAATGCCGGTATTAATATGCAGTATGCAAACGGTATTACATATATTGACGCCGTGAAAGGCGAAAAATACGAACTTATCCCCGAAAGGAATATATTATGAAAGACTACAGAATTGAAACAAAATGCGTACAGAGCGGCTACACTCCCGGAAATGGTGAGCCCAGACAGATTCCGATAATTCAGAGCACAACCTTCAAGTATAATACAAGTGAGGATATGGGTAAGCTTTTTGACCTTGAAGCAAGCGGATATTTCTATTCACGTCTTCAGAATCCTACCTGCGATATGGTTGCCGCGAAAATCTGTGAAATGGAGGGCGGTACAGCTGCAATGCTCCTTTCATCCGGTCAGGCTGCAAGCTTCTATTCAACCTTCAATATCTGCGAAAACGGCGGACATATGGTTGTTTCCTCGGCAATCTACGGCGGCACCTTCAACCTTTTCTCTGTTACAATGAAGAAAATGGGTATCTCCTGTACATTCGTTGATCCCGATTGTTCTGATGAAGAGCTTGAAGCAGCATTCCGTCCCGAAACAAAGCTTGTTTTCGGTGAAACAATTGCAAATCCTGCACTCAAGGTGCTTGATATTGAAAGATTTGCCGAAGCCGCACACAGACACGGTGTTCCGCTTATCATTGACAATACATTTGCAACCCCCGTACATTGCAGACCTATCGAATGGGGTGCGGATATCGTCATTCATTCCCCAACAAAGTATATGGACGGTCACGCCTCCGCTGTAGGCGGCTGCATTGTTGATTCGGGTAAGTTTGACTGGACAAAATATGCCGACAAGTATCCCGGACTCTGTACTCCCGATGCAAGCTATCACGGCATAACCTATACCGAAAAATTCGGCCTTGCCGGTGCTTATATCACAAAGGCTACCGCACAGCTTATGCGTGATTTCGGCTCAACTCCCGCTCCTCAGAGTGCATATATTCTTAATCTCGGTCTTGAAAGTCTTCACGTAAGAATGCAAAGACATTGCGATAACGGTCTTGCTGTTGCTAAGTATTTGCAGAGTGACGATAGAATTTCTTGGGTAGTTTATCCCGGACTTGAAGGCGCACCGGACTTCGACCTTGTTAAAAAGTATATGCCCAACGGCACCTGCGGTGTTGTAAGCTTCGGCGTAAAGGGCGGAAGAAAAGCTGCCGAAAAATTTATGGCTGGACTTAAAATTGCCGCTATTGAAACCCACGTTGCCGATGCAAGAAGCTGTTGTTTGCATCCTGCAAGCGCTACTCACCGTCAGATGAATGATGATGAACTTATTGCAGCAGGTGTTCTTCCTGATTTAGTTCGTTTCTCCTGCGGACTTGAAAGCAGTGAAGACTTAATTAATGACATTAAGAACGCATTAGATAATATTTAAAAAGAGAGTTGACAAAATATGCCCATAAGAATACCCAATGACCTACCCGCAGTTAAGACCTTGCTTAATGAAAATATTTTTGTAATGTCTGAACAGCGTGCAGTTACTCAGGATATTCGTCCTTTAAAGATTTTATTGCTTAATTTAATGCCTAATAAGATTGCCACCGAAACACAGCTATCCCGTCTTCTCGGCAATACTCCCTTACAGGTAGAGCTTGAGCTTATTCATACAAGCACCTATCATTCAAAAAACACTTCCAGCGAACATCTTCTCGCTTTCTATAAGACCTTTGAAGATGTTAAGGATAAAACCTTTGACGGAATGATTATCACCGGTGCTCCCGTTGAAAAGATGGAGTTTAGCGAGGTCGAATACTGGGAGGAGCTTTGCGAAATAATGGAGTGGACTAAAACTCACGTTCATTCTACCTTCCATATTTGTTGGGGCGCTCAGGCAGGGCTTTATTATCACTACGGTATAAAGAAATATCCGCTGGAAAGCAAACTGTTCGGTGTTTTTGAGCATACTGCAGACTATAAAAACTCAATGCTGCTCAGAGGTTTTGACGATACCTTCTTTGTTCCTCATTCTCGCCATACAACTGTAAAAAGGGAAGATATAGAAAAGGTTAAGGAGCTTAAGATTGTTGCTTCCTCAAAGAAAGCAGGAATTTACGCTTTGCTTACCGATAACGGCAAACAGGTATTTATAACAGGACACTCGGAATATGATGCCAATACTTTAAATGATGAATATGTGAGAGATTTAGAGAGGGGAGATCCCATTGATGTTCCCGAAAACTATTATCCTGATGATAACCCTCAGAATATTCCTCAGGTAAAATGGCGTTCTCACGCTCATTTGCTTTATTCCAACTGGCTTAATTATTTCGTATATCAGACCACTCCGTATGATATAAACGAGATAAAAAAACCTAAATAACCTAAATTAACCTGCGGAATTTCGCCGCAGGTTAATAAATTTTAAAAAATATTATTTTTTTCGTAAAAAGGTCTTGACTTCACCGCGCTGAAGTGATAGACTAGTGAAGTGAAATTTTCCCTAGGAGGCTAATACTTATAATGATTATTGATAATGCATTACTTAAGTATGATGAAGAATCTGTTTTCAAACTTCGTTCTTTGTATAAAGACTACGGATACAGCAGATATAAAATGAGTAAATTTGAAGAATACGATTTGTACGTAAGAAATAAGGATTTTCTCATTTCCGACAGCGTAATTACCTTTACCGATACCCGTGGTAAGCTTTTAGCCCTAAAGCCCGACGTAACTCTTTCTATTATAAATAACTGTAAAGACGTTGAAGGTCAGGTGCAAAAGGTTTATTATGATGAAAAAGTATATAGAGTATCGGGAAGCTCTCATAATTATAAAGAAATAATGCAGACCGGTCTTGAGTGTATAGGTGATATAGGCTTATATGACGTTTGCGAGGTTTTGCTTCTTGCAATACTCAGCCTTCAGATTATTGATACTAATTACGTTCTTTCGGTTTCCCATATCGGCCTTCTTAAAAATATGCTTGATGATTTAAAGATTGAGGAAGGCAAAAAAGAAACAATTATTAATCTTATTTGCGCCAAAAACTCTGATGATCTTGCCGCTTTCATTAAAGAAAACGGTTATGACTTTAAAACCTATGAAGCGCTTAATACTTTTACTCTTTCATTCTCATCCTTTGCTCAGGCTATTGACGCTTTTGGTGCCATAGAAAAGGGTGAAGAGTCTCAAAAAGCCTTTGATGAATTTGTAAGAATTTTAAAGGTAATTAAGAGCAGAGGCTTTGAAGATAAAACGGTTATTGATTTTTCCTCGGTAGGCGGAATGAAATACTATAGCGGTATGGTTTTTAAGGGCTATATTGACGGTATTCCCGAAAGTGTTTGCTCTGGCGGTCAATACGATAAGCTTATGAGAAAAATGGGCAGAAGCAGTTCGGCTATAGGCTTTGCTGTTTATCTTGATGCTCTTGAACGCTTTAAAGAAAATGAAAATGAATTTGACGTGGACGTAGTGCTTTTGGAAAACGATTCTATTGATGCAGTTTTTGATGCTGTAAAGAGCCTATCAAAAAACGGAGAAACTGTGAGAGTGTGTAAAAACATTCCCGAAAATATCCGTTATAGACGTGTGGTAAAGCTTTCCGGAAAGGAATTGGTGACTGTCTGTGAAAATGATTAACGTTGCTCTTCCTAAGGGAAGACTTGGAGAAAAGGTATATGATATGTTCGAAAAGGCAGGATTCTCTTGCCCTTCAATAAAAGAAAACAATAGAAAGCTTATCTTTGAAAACAAGGAAGCAGGTGTCAGATATTTCTGGGTAAAGCCTTCCGACGTTGCTATTTACGTTGAAAGAGGGGCTGCCGATATCGGTGTTGCGGGAAAGGATATTCTTCTTGAATATAGCCCCGATGTTTTTGAGCTACTTGACCTTAAAATTGGTAAATGCCGTATGGCAGTTGCCGCTAAAAAGGATTTTAGAGATAATACCGACAGAACATTAAGGGTTGCTACAAAGTTTTCAAATATAGCAGCAAAATACTATGCTGAAAAATGTCGTGATATTGATATAATTCATCTTAACGGCTCCATAGAAATTGCGCCTATTCTTGAACTTTCCGATGTAATTGTTGATATTGTAGAGACGGGAAAAACCCTTTTAGAAAACGATTTAATTCCCTTTGAAACCATAATTCCCATAAGTGCAAGACTTATTGCAAATAAGTCCTCCTATCAGTTTAAAAAAGAAACAATTGAGGCTGTAAGATATGGCCTTAGTAAACAAGTGAGTGAATAAAATGATAAAGATTTTAAAATATGGCGAAGTTTCCTTAGATGAAATTTTTAACAGAGGTACTGCCGCAACAGACGTATCAGGTATTGTCAGCGAAATTATAGCCGACGTAAAAGAAAACGGCGACTCTGCTTTATTTAAGTATTGCGAAAAATTTGATAAAGCGAAGCTTGAAACTTTGGAAGTTAGCGATGAAGAAAAGCAAGAGGCAATGACTCTTGTTGATGCCCGTTTTATTGAAATTCTTAAAAAAGCGGCAGAGAATATCCGCAATTTTCATTCCCGTCAGGTTCGCAACAGTTTTATAATTAATGATACCCCCGGTGTAGTTATGGGACAAAAGGTTATTCCCGTTGACAGAGCAGGTCTTTACGTGCCGGGCGGTACTGCCGCATATCCTTCTACTGTTCTTATGGACAGTATTCCTGCAAAAATAGCGGGAGTAAAAGAGGTTTGTATTACAACTCCGCCTATGGCTAACGGCAAAGTAAATCCTGTAATTCTTGCCGCCGCTGTTGTTGCAGGGGTTGACAGAATATTTAAGGTTGGCGGCGCTCAGGCTATTGCGGCGCTTACCTACGGAACCGAAACTATACCGAAGGTTGATAAAATAGTCGGCCCCGGTAACGCCTTTGTTGCAGAAGCCAAAAAACAGGTTTACGGACTTGTATCCATTGATATGATTGCCGGTCCCAGCGAAATTTTAGTCGTGGCTGATAATACTTCAAATCCGTCTTACGTTGCGGCTGACCTTCTTTCTCAGGCTGAACATGATAAAATGGCTAGTGCTGTACTTGTTACCGATAGCGAAGAATTTGCTCTAAGGGTAAGTGAGGAGCTTGAAAAACAAATTCCCCTTTTACCAAGAAGTGAAATAGCAAGAGCTTCTATTGATGCAAACGGCAAAATTATTGTGGCAAATGACCTTACTGCCGCAATAGAAATTGCAAACGAAATTGCGCCAGAGCATCTTGAACTGTGCGTAGATAATCCCTTTGACTACCTTGACTCTATCCGTCATGCAGGAAGTATATTTATGGGAAAATACTGTCCCGAAGCCTTGGGTGACTATTTTGCAGGACCTAACCATACACTTCCCACAAGCGGTACGGCAAAATTTTCAAGTCCTCTTTCTGTGGATGATTTTGTTAAGAAGACGCAGTACACCTATTATACTAAGGAAGCGCTTGGCAAGGTGGCGGCTGATGTTGCTTATTTTGCCGAAAAAGAAGGACTTGATGCTCACGCTAAAAGCGCAATAATACGTACGGAGAGTAATAATGAGTAAATTTTTAAAAAACTGTTATTCATCCCTTGAGGCATACGTTCCGGGTGAACAGCCGAGGGACTGTGAATACATAAAGCTTAATACAAATGAATCTCCTTTTCCGCCTTCTCCCAGCGTTATAAATGCCATAAACAGCGAAGAGGTTAAAAATTTAAGACTTTATTCCGATCCCACAGCCAAAGAGCTTAAAGAGTCCATAGCCTCTTTATACGGTGTGGAAAGCGATAACGTTTATGTTGCTAACGGCAGTGACGATATTTTGAATTTTTCCTTTATGGCGTTTTCGGGCGAAAAGGGTGAAGCAGTATTTCCTGAAATAAGCTATGGCTTTTATAAGGTTTTTGCCGAACTTTACGGAATAAAATCTGAACAAATTCCTTTAAAAGAAGATTTTAGCATTGATTATAAGGATTATCTAAATAAGAATAAGCTTATAGTAATTGCTAATCCTAATGCGCCTACAGGTCTTGCATTGAGTCTTGAGAAAATAGAAGAAATACTGAAAACAAACAAGGATAACGTGGTGCTTATTGATGAAGCCTATGTTGATTTCGGCGGAGAAAGCGCAGTAAAGCTTGTTTCAAAATACGATAATCTTCTTGTGTCTATGACATTTTCAAAATCTCGCTGTTTGGCGGGTGCAAGACTTGGTTTTGCTATCGGTAACAGCGAACTTATAAAGGATTTAGAGCTTATTAAGTATTCTACCAATCCTTATAATATAAACCGTCTTACGCTTTTGGCGGGAAAGGCGGCTATTGAGGATAATAAGTATTACGTTGACAGATGTAAAACTATTATAGAAAACAGAGAATATACGGTGACAGAACTTAAAAAGCTGGGCTTTTTTGTTACCGATTCAAAGGCAAACTTTGTTTTTGCAGAGTGTGACTGGATAGACGGAGAAACACTTTATAAAAAACTAAAAGAAAGAAAAATACTTGTACGTCATTTTTCTAATGAAAAAATCAAAAACTTTAACCGCATTACAATTGGTACTTTAAATCAAATGGAAGCGTTTATTGAAACGGTTAAAAGCATTAAGGAGGAAACGGTATGAGATGTTCTCAGATAAAAAGAGATACCGCAGAAACACAGATAGAGCTTTCCTTAAATCTTGACGGAAAAGGGGAAAGTGTGCTTAATATTCCTTGCGGATTTCTAACCCATATGCTGACGTTATTTGCTCGTCATTCGGGTTTTGACCTTAATATTAACGCAAAAGGCGATACCTTTGTTGACGACCATCACTTAGCAGAGGATTTAGGCATTTGCCTTGGCAAAGCCTTTAAAGAAGCTCTTGGTGATATGAAGGGCATTACCCGTTACGGTTTTATGCTTTTACCGATGGATGAGGCATTAATTGAAACGGCTGTTGATATTTCGGGCAGACCTTATCTTTCATATAAGCTTGAAATTCCCACCGAAAAGGTAGGCAGTTTTGATACCGAGCTTATTGAGGAATTTTTTATCAGCTTTACAAGAAATGCTGATATTACCTTACATATTTTAAGCAGAGATGGTAAAAATTCTCACCATATTATTGAGGGCGCTTTCAAATCGGTTGCAAGAACGCTTAGAAAAGCAGTAGAAATTGACCAGCGTTTTGCAGATGATATTCCTTCTACAAAGGGAGTTATCTGATGATTGCAATTATTGATTACGGAGTTGGAAATCTTTTTTCCCTTTGTTCATCCTTTAAATCACTGGGCGCTGATATAATTGTTACGGGAGATTTAAAGGAAATAAGAAAAGCAGATAAACTGATTTTACCGGGTGTCGGCGCTTTTAAGGATGCCGCCGATAAACTCAGAAACTTAGGGCTTGACAAGGTGATTAAAGAGGAAGTGGCAAATGGCAAGGCGATTATGGGAATTTGCCTTGGTATGCAAATGCTTTTTGAAAAAAGCTATGAATACGGCGAACATGAGGGACTCGGTCTTTTAAAGGGCGAAGTAATCGGTATGAACGGTACCATTCCTGCTTCACTTAAAATTCCGCATATTGGATGGAATGCATTGCATTTTGTCAAAAATAGTCCTCTTTTTAAATACATAAAAAACGGTGACTGCGTTTATTTTGTCCATTCTTTTTATGCTGATGGTTGTGATGAAAGCCTTATTGCAACTGCTGAGTACGGAAAGGAGCTTACCGCCGCTGTTAATAAAAATAATATATTCGGCTGTCAGTTCCATCCCGAGAAAAGCGGAGAAGTGGGACTTAAAATTTTAAAGGCATTTTGTGAATGGGGAGAATAGTATATGTTAATTTTTCCTGCTATTGATTTATATGGAGGAAAAGCCGTTCGTCTTTATAAAGGCGATTATAACAATATGACTGTATATAGCGAACATCCTGAAGAGGTTGCCCTTGAATTTAAACGGTGCAAAGCAAACCATCTTCATCTTGTTGACCTTGAAGGCGCCAGAGACGGCACTACGCCTAATATTGAGACGATTAAAAAAATAAGAAATGTTACCGATGCATTCATTGAAATAGGCGGCGGTATAAGAAATCTTGAAACCGTAAAAACCTATATTGATGCAGGTGTTGACCGTGTTATATTAGGAACGGCTGCCGTTAATGACAGAGATTTTCTTTTAAAAGCTGTGCAAAAGTATAAAGAAAAAATTGCTGTTGGCGTTGATATCAAGGACGGGTTTGTGGCTATTAAGGGATGGACCGAAAAATCTAACTTTGACGGTATTGAATTTTGCAAGGAGATGCAAAAAATCGGTGTAAAAACTATTATTTGTACCGATATTTCCCGCGACGGCGCTATGAAGGGCACAAATTTACAGCTTTACAGAAGGCTAAGTGATGAACTTTCTTTAGATATTGTGGCTTCGGGCGGTGTCACCGATATGAGCGATATCGAAAACCTTGCTAAAATAGGCGTATATGGGGCAATTATCGGAAAAGCCTACTATACGGGCGCTATAAATCTTAGTGAAGCGGTGGAAAAAGCAAAATGATTACCAAAAGAATAATTCCTTGTCTGGACGTTAAAAACGGCAGAGTAGTAAAAGGCGTGAATTTTAAAGGACTAAGTGATGTTTCATCTCCCGTTGAACTTGCAAAATATTATAGTGAAAACGGGGCAGATGAACTTGTTTTTTACGATATCACCGCTTCTTTTGAAGGCAGACAGCTTTTTACCGATATTTTAAAAGAGGTGGCTTCTCAGATTTTTATTCCTCTTACTGTAGGCGGCGGTATAAACAGCCTTGATGATTTTGACAGAGTTTTAAAGTGCGGCGCCGATAAGGTCAGCGTTAATTCAGGCGCTATCAGAAATCCTTCCCTTATTGGTGAGGCGGCTAAAAAATACGGCGACCAATGTGTTGTGCTTTCTGTTGATATTAAAAGGGTGGATGGCTCTTTCCACGTTTTTGCCAAAGGCGGCAGAGAGGATACAGGTATCGAAGCTATAAATTGGATTAAACAGGGCGTTAAAGACGGTGCCGGTGAAATAGTCGTAAACTCTATTGACACCGACGGTGTTAAGGGCGGTTTTGACCTAGAGATGCTTAGCGCTGTGTGTGATGCCGTAAAGGTTCCTGTTATCGCTTCGGGCGGAGCGGGAAATATAGAGCATTTTATAAATCTTTTTAAAACCTTACCTGATGTGGATGCAGGTCTTGCGGCTTCCATTTTCCATTTCGGTGAAGTTAAAATCAGCGAACTTAAAAAAGAATTAAATAATAACGGTATTATTGTGAGGATATGAGTATGTTTAATATTAATGAACTTAAATTTGATGAAAAGGGACTTATTCCTGCTATTGTTGTTGATGCTGATACAAAAAAGGTGTTGACTTTAGCTTATATGAACAAAGAAAGCCTTAAGATTTCTATGGAAAAAGGACTTACTTGTTTTTATAGCCGTTCACGTCAGAAACTTTGGCTAAAGGGAGAAACAAGCGGAAACTATCAGCATATTGTTTCTATTACCGCCGACTGTGATAAAGATGCTTTAACTGTAGTAGTTAAAAAAGACGGCCCTGCCTGTCATACGGGTAATGATACCTGCTTTTTTAATGAAGTGTGGCAGAGCGATGAACTAAGTGAATTTTCTACCGAGGGACTTTATGCTTTGCTTGAGGGTAGAAAAAAAGACCTTCCCGAAGGCTCGTACACAACCTATCTTTTCCAGAAGGGAATTGACAAAATTCTTAAAAAGGTAGGCGAAGAGTGTACCGAGGTTATTATTGCAGGCAAAGCAAACGACAAGGCTGAAACCGTTTACGAGGTTGCCGACCTTATGTATCACGTTATGGTTATGATGGTTGAAATGGGAATTGACGTATCCGATATTAAAAACGAACTCGCCTCCCGTCACGTTATAGATAAAAAAGTAAAACAGGAAAAAATGACAGGAAATTAAAACTAAGGATCTAGGCTCTAGGAACTAGAGGCTAGGCATTGGTATTTTGTAGGGGACGATGCCCACATCGTCCCGTTTTATTTTGATGAAATAATATTGTTTTAACGGGCGGATGTGTGCATCCGCCCCTACTTTTCCCTCGTCCCTAATCCCCGTATCGCAACGCGATACACCTAGCTCCTTCTTGACATAATGGCGACAATATTATAAAATTATTCTATAAAAAAATATGGAGTGAATTTTATGAAAATTGTTATTACTGATGCCGCTACCGTTACGGGTGGAGATATTTCTTTTGATGTCTTTAATAAATTCGGCGAGGTTATTATATATGACCTTACTGCTCCCGAAGAGACGGCTGAACGTATAAAGGATGCCGACATAGTTTTGTGCAACAAAACCCCTATGACCGCAGAGGTTATGGAGAAAGCCCCAAATTTAAAATATATCGGGCTGTTTGCCACAGGCTTTAATAATATTGACATTGAGTATGCCCACAGCCATAACATTGCTGTATGCAACGTGCCTTCCTATTCGACTGAAGCGGTTGCACAGCATACCTTTGCGCTTATTTTGGAACTGCTTTGCAGAGTAAGTGATTATAACAAAACCGTTAAGGAAGGGGACTGGGTTAAGAGCCGTACTTTTTCTTATTTCCCCATTCCTTTATACGAGCTTCACGGTAAGACAATGGGACTTATAGGACTTGGAAGCATTGGTTCAAGAGTTGCCGATATTGCCCTTGCTTTTGGTATGAAGGTGTTGGTTTACAAAAGAAGCAAAATAAGTGATGAAAGAATTGAACAGGTTTCATTTGATGAGCTTTTAAGCAGAAGCGATATTGTATCACTACATTGTCCTTTAAATAAAGAAAGCGAAAATCTAATGAACAAAAACGCTTTTGATAAGATGAAAAACGGCGCTGTGTTTATCAATACTGCCCGTGGCGGTATAGTTGACGAATTTGCTTTAAAGGATGCTTTACTTTCGGGTAAGCTTCTCGGTGCAGGACTTGACGTGCTAAGAAAAGAGCCTATGGATAAAGATTGTCCTCTTTTAAATATCGAAAATTGTATAATCACTCCTCATATAGCGTGGGCAGGTCTTGAAACAAGAAAAAGACTTATGGGAGTAGTTACTTCAAATATCGAGGCGTTTGTGAACGGAAAACCCATTAATACAGTTTGACATATTTCATATTTGTGATATAATTATTTAGTTAACTAACTCTAAGAAGGAAGTCTTAAAATGGCAAAAATCGAAAATTTACGTAACGTAGCAATAATAGCCCACGTTGACCACGGTAAAACCACACTTGTTGATCAGCTTTTAAAGCAGAGCGGTACTTTTAGAAGCAACGAAGTAGTTGATGAAAGAGTAATGGACTCGGGCGACCTTGAAAAAGAGAGAGGAATTACCATTCTCTCTAAAATTACAAGTGTTTATTATAAGGATATTAAGATTAATATCGTTGACACTCCCGGACACGCTGATTTCGGTGGTGAAGTTGAGCGTATTCTTATGATGGTTGACGGTGTTGTACTGCTTGTTGATGCATTTGAAGGCTGTATGCCCCAGACTCGTTTTGTTCTTAAAAAGGCATTGGCGCTTGGCAAAAAGGCTATTGTAGTTGTAAATAAAATTGACAGACCTATGGCGCGTCCTGCTGAAGTTGTGGATGAGGTTCTTGATTTGTTTATTGAACTCGGCGCTGATGACGACCAAATTGAATTCCCCGTAGTTTATGCTTCGGGCAGAGACGGGTATGCATCCTTTGATGAAACACCCGGTACCGATTTACAGCCTTTGTTTGATACAATTGTCAAAGAAATTGATGCTCCCGAAGGCGAAATTGATAAACCCTTACAGATACTTTTTTCTAATATTGAATATGACGAATATCTTGGCAGAATCGGTGTGGGCAGAGTAGAACGCGGAAGTGTAAAAAGCGGTGATACCGTTGTACTTTCGCATCGTGACGGAACTACTACCACAACACGTATTGCAAAGCTCTTTATGATTGAAGGACTTCGCCGTGTAGAAACCGAAACTGCCAAAGTAGGCGATTTAATTCAGGTTGCAGGTGTAAATGACCTTAATATAGGAGAAACTGCCTGCGAACCTTCACACATTGAGCCGCTGCCTTTCGTTAAAATAGATGAACCTACTCTTTCTATGAACTTTATGGTAAATAATTCTCCCTTTGCAGGAAAGGACGGAAAATTCGTTACCTCCCGTAACCTTCGTGACCGCCTTTTCAAAGAAGTGGAAACCAACGTAAGCCTTAGAGTAGAGGAAACCGATTCGGCTGATACCTTTAAGGTGTCGGGCAGAGGTGAGCTGCATCTTTCTATTCTTATAGAAACTATGAGAAGACAGGGCTATGAATTTCAGGTTTCTCCTCCCGAGGTTATTTATAAACACGAGGACGGTGTTCTTTTAGAGCCTATTGAACTTCTTATGATAGAAGTACCCGAGGAATATGTGGGCGCCGTTATGGAAAGACTCGGCACAAGAAAAGCAGAAATAAAAAATATGGGTACCCGTGAAGGCGGCTCCTCCCATCTTGAGTTTTTAATTCCCTCCCGTGGACTTTTAGGCTATAGAAGTCAGTTTATGACCGATACCAACGGTAACGGAATTATGAGTCACGTGTTCTCCAGCTACGAACCCTTCAAGGGCGAAATCGAACAGAGAAATACCGGTTCGATTATAGTTCATGAGGACGGCGAATCTACGGGATACGGACTATTTAATACTCAAAGCAGAGGAAGACTTTTTATAGGTCCCGGTGTGCCTGTTTATGAAGGTATGATTGTGGGCGAAAATCCCAAGAACGAAGATATAGTATGCAATGTTTGTAAGAAAAAACAGCTTACTAACACTCGTGCATCAGGCAGTGACGATGCATTAAGACTTGTTCCTCATTCTGTTTTAAGTCTTGAACAGTCGCTTGAATTTATAAAAACAGACGAACTTGTAGAAATCACTCCTAAAAATATCAGACTTCGTAAACGAATTCTTAATAAAGAACTTCGTATGAAGGCAGAATCGAGAAATAAAAAGTAATGAATATTATAATTCTTGATCTTGAATGGGACAGCGCATATAGCGTTAAAAACCAAAAATTCATAAATCAGATTATACAGATAGGCGCAGTTAAGCTTGACAGCGAATGTAATATAATTGATACCTTTTCGGTTACTGTTAAAAGCGCTCTTTCCAAAAAGCTTACCAGACGTTTTGTTGAACTGACGGGCATTACAAGTGATGAAATGAGAAAGGGCGTTCCGCTGGTTAGAGCTGTTGAAATGTATAACAATTGGGCAGGTAAAGAAACCCTTACTATGACCTGGAGTACAAGCGACCTTTACACCATTATTGAAAACTGTAAATATCTGCTTACTCCTTCTACCCGTTTTCGTATTGAAAAATATGCCGATTTGCAAAGCTATGTTCAAAATGAAATGAGGAGCGTGGGTTTTGAGCTTAAATCTCAAATTTCTCTTTCAAGCGCGGCTGAACGTCTCGGTATATCGGCTGAGGGGCTGGAGCTTCATAATGCAAAGGACGACTGTCTTTTATCTGTGGCGCTGTTAAAACGCTTTTATAACAGCGATAAAATGCAGACCTATATTAAGGATGCTGCTAATCCTGAATTTTTCAGACGCTTATCCTTTAAGTCCTATACGCTTTCTAATATTAAAGACGATAAAATCAAGCCTGAACATCTTGTTTTTACCTGTGATAAATGTCTTAATACTGCAAAATGCGTTACAGGTTGGAAGTATAGAAACGGTTGGTTTTCCGCTAATTTCAGATGCAGTGAATGTAAAAGAATGTTCATAGGCAGAGTGTCCTTTAAAAAGACCTTTGACGACCTTATAGTTAAAAAGAAAATTATTGAACCGAAAGCGGTTGAAAAGAAGGATGAAAATGCTGTGCAACGCGTGTCCGAGAAGGTGTAACGCCCAAAGAGATGAATTAACCGGAGAGGGCTACTGCGGTATGCCGCTTTATCCCGTTGTTGCCCGTTTTATGTTGCATTTCGGTGAAGAGCCTTCAATAAGCGGTCAGAATGGAAGCGGTACGGTTTTCTTTTCCTCCTGCAGTCTTAACTGTGTTTTTTGTCAGAACGAGGAAATCAGCCACAAGCGAAAAGGGGAAAGGATAACTCCCCAGCGTCTTGCTCAGATATTTAAAGAACTTGAGGATATGGGCGCTCATAATATTAACCTTGTTAATCCTACACATTTTATTTGGGCTATAAAAGAGGCGCTAAATATCTATCATCCCAAAATACCCCTTGTATATAACAGTTCGGGATACGATAACTTTGAAGTGATAAACGAAAACATATTTGATATCTATTTAATGGATTTAAAATATATTAGCGGTGAGAAATCTTTAAAATATAGCGGTGCTTATGATTACTTCGAAAAGGCAGAAAAAGCTATAAAAACTGCCTATTCGCTTACAGGAAAACCGAAGTTAAATAAAAACGGTATTATGCAAAAAGGACTAATTGTCCGACATCTTGTTTTACCCCTTGCTACCAAAGAAGCCATAAAGGTTATTGACTGGTTTAGTGATAATACTCCGAATGCAGTGCTCAGTATAATGTCTCAATACGTGCCTTTAGCAAGGGCTAAAGACTTTCCCGAAATAAACCGCAAAATTACTAATCGTGAATATGAAAAAGTTCTTGATTACCTAATGGGTAAAAACCTAGAAAACGTCTATATTCAGGAAAGAAACAGCGCAACAACTGAACTTATTCCCGATTTTTAAGGAGAGGTAAATATGAAAAAGATTATATCGTTAATGCTATGTGTACTTTTTATGCTTAGTATGTTTTGTTTACCTGCTGCTGCAGAGGAAGATGATGATACCGTTTATATTCTTGCAATTGGTAACAGTTATTCAAATAATGCAGTAGAATATTTAACCCCCATAGTTTACGGTCTTGACAAAAAGGTTTCGGTAACCAGTCTTTATGATGACGGTTGTCCTTTAGAGCGTCACGTTCAGCATTATAAAAACGATGCTGAGGAATACGAGTTTTATACCGACGGTGTTAACGTAAGCGCTCCAAATAAAAATACTATGAAGGAAGCCTTTGCACTTCATAAATTTGATTATATTACCATTCAGCAGGGTCCCGGACCGGCTACTACATTTTCTACGTATGAGCCGCATCTTACCGAGCTTTACAAAATAATTAAAAAGCATCAGCCTCAGGCAAAAATACTTATTCACCAAACCTGGTCATTTTGTGAATTGGACGCATTAGGCAACGGCCCGTATTGGAAGGTAAACTATAAAAGCAGTCTTGATATGTTTAATCGTATTGAGGAAAGCTACGTTAAAGCGGCAGAAAAAATCGGTCTTGATCCCGAAAAAGATATAATTCCTGTAGGCAAAGCTATTCAGCTTGCTAAGGATGAATACGGCTTCGGTGATTTTTATATTGAAGGCGAGAATTTGGGTAGAATTGATAAATGCGCCAACGGTGCGCTTTATAATGATAATATTGACCATCTTAATGCGAGAGGAAAATATATTGCGGCTTGTGTTTGGACAGAAAAGGTTTTAGGACTTGACTGCCGAAACACCACCTGTGCCGAATACGGTCTGTTTAGCGATGAAGAAACGATGGTATTGCGCCAAATTGCTCACGAAGTTGTTACGGGCGAGGTACAATGTGTAATAGGTGACTGGCGAGCAGTTCCCTTTGAAAATGCCGATACCGAGCAAAAGGGTGTAAAACTTGTTCACTATATGGGTGAGGTTGCTGCTGACGGTGTAGTGGAAGTTCCTGAAAAATGGGGAGATCAGCCAATTATAAGTGTTGATGAAACCGCATTTAAGTACGTTGAAGGCGTTAAAAAGGTTAAGCTACCCAGTACTGTGACTTCATATGAAGAAAATGCTTTTAAAAAGATTGAAGTAGAGCATTATTCTGTTAATGAAAGCGATAAAAACAAGGAAAATGAAAATGATAATGACAATGACAAAAATAATTCTTGGATTTATTATGTAATAGGTTCTGCTGTTTTACTCGCCGGTGTAGTTGCAGTGTTATTAATTCTTAAAAAGAAATCCTCTAAAACTGATAAGGAGTAATTATTATGATTCGTATAGGTATTTTCGGTTACGGAAACCTCGGCAGAGGTATTGAAGCGGCAATAAGAAAAAATGCTGATATGGAGCTTGTTGCTGTCTTTACAAGAAGAAATCCTGAAGACCTTAAAATAAGAACCGAAAAGGTTCCCGTTGTTCACGTAAGTGACGTTGAAACTTGGAAAAATAAAATAGACGTAATGATACTTTGCGGAGGCAGTGCAACCGACCTTCCGGAGCAAACTCCCGAACTTGCGAAGCTTTTTAACGTTGTAGATAGCTTTGATACACACGCTAAAATTCCCGTTCATTTCGAGAATGTTGACTTAGCTGCAAAAGAAGGCGGTAAAACTGCGCTTATTTCTGCAGGATGGGATCCGGGTATGTTTTCTCTTAATCGTCTTTATGCTCAGTGTGTACTTCCCGACGGAAAGGATTATACATTCTGGGGTAAGGGCGTAAGCCAAGGACATTCTGATGCAATAAGAAGAATTGAGGGCGTAAAGGATGCCCGTCAGTACACTATTCCTAAGGATGAAGCTCTATCTTTAGTCAGAAGCGGCGCTAATCCCGATTTTACTACCAGAGATAAGCATTTAAGAGAATGTTTTGTTGTGGCTGAGGAAGGCGCAGATAAAGTAAAAATTGAAGAAGAAATCAAAACTATGCCTAACTATTTTGCCGACTATGACACAATTGTACACTTTATAAGCGAAGAAGAAATGAAGCGTGACCATAGCGGTATTGCTCACGGCGGTTTTGTAATCAGAAGCGGTAAAACAGGCTTTGATAACGAAAACAGCCATATTATAGAATATAGCCTTAAGCTTGATTCTAATCCCGAATTTACAGCCAGCGTTATTGCGGCTTATGCTCGTGCAGTTTATAGACTTTATTTAGAAAAATCGTTTGGCTGCAAAACCGTCTTTGATATTGCTCCTTCGTATTTGTCCGATAAATCATCAGAACAACTCCGTGCTGAACTTCTTTAAGCTATATAGTTAGGTGCTTTTTTATGGATATTAAAGGGAAAACAGTTGTAGTTACGGGAGCAACAGGGGGGATAGGATTTCCGCTTTGTAAAGAACTCTTGAAACGTGGCGCAAATTTAATTCTTGTTGACAGAAATAAGAATAAATCACTTGCTTTAAGAAATGATTTAGTGAAGGAATTCAGTAATGCGCAAATTTCCCATATTACCGCTGATTTGTCAGATATAAACAGCGTAAAAAGTGCGACTAATGAGCTTTTAAAGAGTGATATTGATTATTTTATACATAATGCGGGTGCCTACAGTATTCCAAGATATATAACCGATAACGGTTACGACAATGTATTTCATATAAATTTTATTTCTCCTTATTATATGATTAAAAAACTCTCGCCCAAAATAAGAGAAAAGGGCGGAAGGGTTATTGCTACCTCTAGTATTGCTCATAGATACAGTAAAACAGATATAAATGATTTTGATTTTAGAACCCGTAAAAAAGCAAGTCTTGTTTACGGCAATGCAAAGCGTTATCTTATGTTTTCGCTTTATGAACTCTTTAAGGCTGAACCTGACCTACTGAGCATAGTTCACCCCGGAATTACCTTTACGGGAATAACCAATCACTATCCTAAACTGATTTTTGCTCTTATAAAATATCCTATGAAGGTTATATTTATGAAGCCTAAAAAAGCCTGTCTTAGTACCCTTTGCGGTATAGATAAAAGTACTCCCTATTCTTATTGGATAGGACCGAGACTTTTTGATATATGGGGACTTCCAAAACTAAGTAAAATAAAAACAGATAGTAATGAAATAAAGAGAATTTTTGAAAAAGCGGAGGAAATTTACAATGCTCAGACTTAAAAATATTAAACTCTATCTATTTGATATGGACGGAACACTTTATTTAGGCAATAAGCTTTATCCTTTTACTAAAGAACTGCTAAGCACTATAAAGAATAGCGGCGCTATGTATATGTATATGACCAACAACTCTTCTAAAAGTGTTAAGGATTATATAAGGAAATTAAATAATTTAGGAATTGAAGCAAAGGAAGTGGAATTTATTACCTCTTCTCAAGCAACAACCTATTATCTTAAAAACAAATATCCGAATGAAAAAATATATGTCTGCGGAACTGCTTCTTTAAAGGAAGAATTTATTAAAGAAGGCTTTACCCTTACCGAAAATGTTGATGATACAACACTTATAGTTATGGGCAACGATACAGAGCTGACCTTTAAAAAGCTTCACGACGTATGTGAGATTCTTTTAACCAAAGAAAATATAAAATACGTCGCCACTAATCTGGACGTTGTGTGTCCAACCGAATTTGGCAGTGTGCCCGATTGCGGAAGTTTTTGCGAAATGATTTATAACTGTACGGGCAGAAGACCTGAACTTGTGGGTAAACCCGAACCCATTATGCCCTATCTTGCTATGGACAGAACAGGATACTCTAAAGAGCAAACTGCAGTTATCGGCGATAGAATTTATACCGACGTTAAAAGCGGTTTGAATGCAGGGGTTTTGAGTATTCTCGTAATGAGTGGTGAAACAACTGAAGAAATCCTGAAGGCAAGTGAAGATAAACCTGATTTGGTTTTAAAAGACTGTGAAGAAATAACAAAAGCTCTGTGTGATTGACACAGAGCTTTTTGTTTACAAAATTATACTGTCACTTTATACATAAGTGCATTTACAAAAAAATGTATTGTGGTAAAATATATAATATTCTTTGTGTTAACGGTGAAAAAATATGTGTTATAAAATTTTAGCGGTAGGCAACAGTTTTTCTAATAATGCGGTTTTTTATATTTCCCGTATTGCTGAGAGTATGGGTAAAAAGGTTTCTGCTACAAGTCTATATCAGGCGGGATGTCCTTTTGAACGACACGTTCAGTTTTATAATAATGATACTAAAGCGTATAAATTTTACGTGGATGCCGTTAATATAAGTGGTACCGGTCTTAATACTATGAAAGAAGTGTTTAAACTTCAGAACTACGATTACATCACTATTCAGCAAGCGCCTGCCAGAGCTACTTTATTTTCAACCTATTGGACAGAGGAAAAGCCATGGCTTACAGATTTATATGCAATAATTAAAAAGCATCAGCCCAGGGCGAAGATTTTGATTCACCAAACTTGGAGTTTTTCTCATAAAAGTTCTACCGAGGGTACTGAATGGTGGGCTACTACTTACAAAGACAGCAGAGAAATGTTTCTCCTTATGAAAGACGCTTACAAACAAGCTGCCGATAAACTCGGAATTGATAAAGAAACGGGGATTATACCCGTTGGACTTGCAGTTCAACTTGCAAAGGATGAATACGGATATTCTGATAGTTACAATTTAGGATATTCTAAACTTTATCCTGCTGATTCAAGTGATGAAAATGCAGCAAAGCATTGTGAAAATCGCGCTCTTTATACCGATAATATCGACCACTTGAATCATAGAGGCAGATATCTTGCAAGTTGTGTATGGCTTGAAAAAATATTCGGTTATGATTGCCGTGATGCAACCTATTTCCCGGAGGGTGTGCTTACCGAAGAGGATTGTATTATTTTACGCGCCATTGCTCACGAAGCTGTAACGGGTGAAAAAGGCTTTGTTTACGGAGACTGGAGAGCTATCCCTTACGGCGATGGTATGGAAATTGTTCACTATATGGGTAAAGTTCCCAAAAAAATTGCCATCAACGTACCTGACGTTATCGACGGCAAAAAAGTTTTGAAAATAAACGCTACAACCTTTAAGTATATTGAAGGTATTAAAAAAGTAGTCGTACCAAACACAAATATCGTTATTGACGACGGTGCATTGAATTTTTAAGGAGAAATCGATATGAAAAAAATTATTTCTATACTGCTTTGCATTATGCTTATGCTTGGAACGTGCTGTTTTTCTGCATCGGCGGTAGAGGGCGATGAGGATGATATGGTTTACGTCCTTGCTATTGGTAACAGTTACAGTAACAACGCCGTAGAATATCTTACACCTATTATGTACGGTCTCGGCAAAAAGATGTCTGTGGTAAGTCTTTACGACGACGGTTGCTCTTTGGAAAGACACGTTCAGTGGTATAAGCAAAACGCCGAGGAATATCAATTTTTTGTTGACGGTTTCAACATAAGCGGCTCAAATAAAGATACTATGAGGGAAGTTTTCGAACTTTACGATTATGATTATATTACCATACAGCAAGGCCCCGGTCCTGCTACTACTTTTTCTACCTACGAGCCTTATCTTACAGAACTTTACAATATAATTAAAAAGCATGAGCCTCAGGCGAAAATACTTATTCATCAGACTTGGTCTTTCTGCGAATATGATGCATTAGGCAACGGACCATACTGGAAGGTTGCTTATAAAAGCAGTCTTGATATGTTTAACCGTATTGAAAACGCATACGTTCAGGCTGCCAATAAAATCGGACTTGACCCCGAAAAAGACATTATTCCCGTAGGTAAAGCTATTCAGCTGGCAAAAGATGAATACGGCTTTGGTGATTATTATATCGATGGAGATAATCTATCCCGATACGATAAATGCGCTAACGGCGCAATTTATAACGATAACGTTGACCATCTTAATGCAAGAGGCAGATATATAGCCGCTTGTGTATGGGCAGAAAAGATATTTGGTGTTGACTGTCGCAATACCACCTGTGCCGAAAGCGGTATATTCAGTGACGAAGAAACCATGGTTTTGCGTCAGATAGCTCACGAAGTTGTTACAGGCGAAGTTCAGTGTGTAGAAGGCGATTGGCGAGCAGTTCCATATAAAAATTCAGAAACACAAGAAGAGGGAGTTAAACTTGTTCACTATATGGGTGAAGTTCCCGCAGATGGCGTAGTTAAAGTTCCTGAACAATGGGGCGGTAAGAATATTATCGCTATTGATGAAACCGCCTTTAAGTACGTCGATGGTGTCAAAAAGATTATAATGCCGAATACTGTGGTTGATATTGAAGAAAATGCATTAAAGAAAATAGAAAGTGAGTACTTTTCTGTCAGCGACAAAGATAACGGAAAAGACAAAGATAACGGAAAAGATAACAATGGCAATTTGTGGATTTATATTATAATTGGCGCTGTAGTTGTTATTGCAGGTGCAATTGCTTTTGTTTTATTAAAGAAGAAAACTGCTGATAAGATTAAGGAGAATTAAAATGAAAAGGTATTTAAAGAAAATCGTAAGTATAGTGCTTTGCGCTTTACTTATAGCGTTGTCAATCCCTATGGCAGTATTTGCGCAAACCGACGAGCCTATAAGAATTCTTGCAATAGGTAACAGTTTCAGCAATAACGCCACCTATTTCATTTCACGTATCGCTGAAAGTATGGGTAAAAAAGTAAGTGTTACCAGTCTTTACTATGCAGGCTGTACCTTAAAACAACACGTAGAGTTTTATAATAGTGATGCTCGCTCTTATCAATTCTACGTTGACGGTGTGAATACCACTACAGGTCAGTGGCAGACTATGAAGGAAGTTTTTGAACTTTATGATTATGACTATGTAACTCTTCAGCAGTCTCCTAGTGGCAGTGATGTTTTCTCTACCTATTGGACAGAGGAAAATCCGTGGCTTACACAGCTTTACGATATTGTTAAGAAGCATCAGCCTAATGCAGAGATTATGGTTCATCAGACCTGGTCCTTCTGTCATGATTGTGCTATAGGTAATGACCCTTATTGGCAAACAAATTATAACAATACCAAGGAAATGTTCAATGTTATTGAAGATTGTTATGAACAAATGGCTGATAAAATAGGGGTTGACAAGGAATCGGGAATTATTCCCGTAGGTAAGGCAATTCAGCTTGCTAAGGACGAATACGGTTACGGTGACTTCTACAACGAGGGAAGCGGTCTTAGCGATGCACAGCATTGCGCTAACGGTGCTCTTTATACCGATAACGTTGACCACCTTAACTGGCGAGGAAGATATATTGCAGGCTGTGTATGGCTTGAAAAGATTTTCGGTTATGACTGCAGAACCGCTACATATTTCCCCGAGGGAGTACTTACTGCAGAGGAATGTGAAATTCTTCGTGCTATTGCTCACGAAGCCGTAACAGGTGAAAAGGCTTACATTGAGGGTGACTGGAGAGTTCTCCCCGACGGTGAGGGTGTTGAAATCGTTCACTATACGGGTACTGTTCCAAAAGTGGGAACCATTGTTGTGCCTGAGACTATTGGCGGTAAAAAGGTAGTAAGAGTTGACGATACCGCTTTTAAATACGTTGAAGGGCTTAGCAAACTTATTTTGCCCGATGCTGATATCGAGTATGAGGACGGTGCTCTTGACGGATATACGGTAATAGAAAACGTTTGGGACGGCACTTCCGTAAAGCCTACAAAAGGTATGGGTACAAAAGACGTACCTTTCTTGATTGAAAACGGCAGCCATCTTTACTGGGCGGTTACCAATAAAAATACAGGAGTTTACTTTGAACTTCAAAACGATATTCTCCTTAACGATATTTTAATCGATATAGAAAATGAGACCGTTACAGTTGACCAAAACGTGCACGAGTGGTACTTGGGCGGTGATAATGAATCTATTCGCTTTGAAGGTATAATTGACGGCAAAAACCACGTTATTAAAGGTCTTTATATTGACGAAGACTTTGGTGCAACAGAAAATAAGTGGAACGTTGGTGCAGGACTTATTGCCAGAGCAGGTAACGGCGCTAAGATTAAAAACTTAGCCATAGATGATTCTTATGTTAAAGCCTTAAACGGTGCGGCTTCTGCCTTTATAGGTACTACAGGAAGCAGTAATGCGGTAGATATAGGCTTTGAAAATTGTTATATTGGCGAGAACGTTTACGTTTACGGTGCCGAGGCTGGCGGTCTTATCGGTGCAGGTAACGGTTCGGGTTACGTTAGCGGTATTACTAATTGCTATATCCTTGGTACTATCAAGGCTGACGGCTTTGTAGGTGCTGTTACCGGTGGTGTTTGGAGCTGTACTAATTGTCCCGTAACCAACGTTTACGCTACAAAATTAAAGCTTAACGGTCAAATCGCTATGAAGTATACCGATTGCTTCGCTCCTGAACGCAAGGCGGACTACGAAAATGTAACCATAATTGCTGAAGCTGATATGAAGGGAGAGACCGCTATCACTAAGCTTGCTGCTTTAAGTGACGCCTATACTCTACCCGATAACAGCACTCCTGTTCTTAAATCCTGGGCAAATAAATCTGATGACGTTTGGTCAGGCTTTGCCGTAAATACCCTTAAGGGTAACGGTACAGCCAGCTCCCCTTATTTAATAAGCGACGGTGAAGGTCTCGCCTACGCAATTTTAAATTGCGGAACAGGAAAATATTATAAGCTCACAAACGATATTTATCTTAACGATATATATTCTGTTGACTGGGAAACTGCCGAAGCAAAGGGTAATTACGTTCCTTCAAGCTGGTTAGAGGAGGTTACCTTTAACGGCTACTTTGACGGTGACGGTTTCACAGTTTACGGTATTTACTATCCTGTTGGTAACGGTAAGGAAAATTCAACCTTTACATCGGCTGCACTTTTCCCGTTAGTTAATAGTAATACCCATATTAAAAACGTTGGTGTAAGATATTCTCACATCGAAATTTTCGGTCACGCTTCGGGTATTGTCGGTTTTATTAAGCGTATTGACAATAATAAGAATATAGTTATAGATTCTTGCTTTGCTGATGAGACAAACTATATTGTTCATACAAGACAGAACGATTCAACTGAATGTAGCTCAGCGGGTATTTTGGGCGGAACTTTATTTACTCCAAACATAACTATTTCAAACTGTTATTCCCGAGCTAATCTTTCGGGTCCCTACAATATAGCTCATATTATAGGCTCTGTTTGGCAGTCTCCCGATACGCTTGTTGCAAAAAACTGCTATGCAACAGGTAAACCGTGGATGAATTCTTCTGCTGCTGTTTCTCCCAAGACGATTGAAAACTGCTACAGTAATGTGGCTCCTAGTGATACCTATGCAGTCTGGACACAGGTATCTTTAGAAGATATGCAGGGCAAAAACGCACTGACTAATATGCCTCTTGGCGACAAGTTCGTTGCAACCGAAGGATATCCCGTACTCAAGGTGTTTGTAAAGGATATTCCTGACGAGGTAATTTTAGGTGACTTAAACGGTGATGGAAAGGTAGATACAGTTGACCTTGCTAAGCTTAAGCTTAATCTTGCAGGGCTCGATGATGTTATCGGCAAAGGCGCCGATTTGAATAATGACGGTAAAATTGATACTGTTGACCTTGCAGAACTTAAACTTAAACTAGCAGAACTTAAATAATATAAAAATGAAGCTTCATATAGAAGCTTCATTTTTTTCTGTGCGATATTCTGTTGGGGTAATGTTTTTATATTTTTTAAATGCTTTTGTAAAGTAGCTGATACTGTTAAAGCCGCATTCAAGGGCGGCATCGGTCACAGAAAGTCCGCTGTGCCGCATTTCGTAACAGGCTGCTTCAATACGCAAATTATTGATATAATCAATAGGCGTTCTGCCGGTATATTCCTTAAAAAATCTGCAAAGGTATTTTTGATTAAGTCCTGATAGGTCGGACAGCATATTTAAATTTATATTTTCGCTGTAGTTTGTATCAATCCAGTGCAGCAGTTCTCCAATTTTTTCTATTTGCTTTTGGTTTTGCTTTCTTTCTTGGTTTATTACCGAATTTTCATTATAAAAACTCAAAAACAGTTCATAAAGTAAACTGTGAATTTTTAGTTCGTACATATATTTTTGCTCTTTAGCAACCGAAAAAATGCTGTCAATTATTTCTTTTGTACTTTTTTGGGGGCTTACAGCAATACTTACGTTTCTGTGGGCAATAGGGCGAAGATATTTTCTTATAGCATCATTGCTTTTTTTGTATAACATAGAAAGACTAAAAACTATGCACTCATATATGCAGTCTTTCGGTGTGCCACGATGCATAGTCGTACAGTTTATAACAGCACATTCGCCGTCGTTTAATACAATTAGTCGATTATCAAGATATAGCTCAAAGCATCCGCTTATAATCCTTATAATTTCAAATTCGCTATGCCAATGAAGAGGCATCACATACTGCGGATGTGCTGAATTAATATAATAATACTGAAAAGGAAAATCAGGCAGTCCGTGTTGTTTTCTTTCGTTGAACTGTAAATCTTTCATAGTTTTCTCCAAAAAGTGAATATTGTACAAATACTTATACCTAAATGCACTTGTATTTTATCATAAAAGGAAATATAATTCAATTATAAAATATAATTTTTTAGGAGGTAATTATAATGGCAGAAAACAGACTTATAGGCGATTATCCTGTAATTGGTATTCGTCCGACTATTGACGGAAGAAGAGGACCTCTTAAGGTAAGAGAGAGTCTCGAAGTGCAGACTATGAATATGGCAAAGAGCGCCGCTAAGCTTATCAGCGAAAATCTTAAGTACTCTAACGGCGAGGCTGTAAAGGTAATTATTGCTGATACTACAATCGGCAGAGTTGCTGAAGCCGCTGCTTGTGCCGATAAATTCAAAAAAGAGGGTGTTGATATAACCCTTACTGTTACTCCTTGTTGGTGCTACGGAGCTGAAACTATGGATATGGATCCTCTTACCATAAAGGGTGTATGGGGCTTTAACGGTACAGAGCGTCCCGGCGCTGTATATTTGGCATCTGTTTTAGCTACTCATGCACAGAAAGGCCTTCCAGCGTTCGGCATTTACGGTAATGACGTTAAGGATGCTACCGATACTGAAATTCCCGAAGATGTTGCTGAAAAGATTTTACGTTTCGCTCGTGCCGCTGTTGCAGTTGCTACAATGCGTGGCAAATCCTATTTGCAGATAGGCTCTATATGTATGGGTATAGGCGGTTCTATTATCTCTCCCGAATTTATTGAAGAATATCTCGGTATGCGTGTTGAATCTGTTGACGAGGTAGAAGTTATCAGAAGAATGAGCGAAGGTATCTATGACGAAGCAGAGTTCAAAAAGGCTCTTGCTTGGGCTAAGAAGTACTGTATTGAGGGATTTGATAAGAACCCCGAAAATATGCAGAAGTCCCGTGAAGAAAAGGATGCGCAGTGGGAATTTGTTGTTAAGCTGATGGTTATTATTAAAGACCTTATGAACGGCAACAAAAACCTTCCCGAAGGCTGTGAAGAGGAAATGGTTGGTCATAACGCTATTGCCGCAGGTTTCCAAGGTCAGCGTCAATGGACAGACTTCTATCCTAATTGCGATTTCCCCGAAGCAATGCTTAACACTTCTTTTGACTGGAACGGCGCCAGAGAGCCTTACATTCTCGCAACGGAAAATGACGTACTTAACGGTATTGGTATGCTCTTTATGAAATTACTTACCAACCGTGCACAGATGTTTGCAGACGTTCGTACCTGTTGGAACGGTGAATCTGTAAAACGTGTTACAGGTTATGATATTGAGGGTAAGGCTAAAGAAGCAGACGGATTTATCCATCTTATTAATTCGGGCGCTTGCTGTCTTGACGCTAACGGCGCCGCTAAGGATGAAAACGGCAATGCGGTAATGAAAGAATGGTTTAACGTAACCGAAGAAGATCAGAAGGCTATTATGGAAAATACCACATGGAACTTTGCAGATCTTGGATATTTCCGTGGCGGCGGTTATTCTTCACGTTTTGAAACTAAAGCTGAAATGCCCGTTACAATGATAAGACTTAATCTGGTTAAGGGACTCGGCCCTGTGCTTCAGATTGCTGAAGGTTGGACAGTAAATCTTCCCGAGGACGTTAGTGATACTCTTTGGAAGAGAACCGACTATACTTGGCCTTGCACTTGGTTTGCTCCAAGACTTACAGGTGAAGGCGCATTTAAGTCTGCTTATGACGTTATGAATAACTGGGGTGCTAACCATGGCGCCATTTCTTACGGACATATCGGTGCTGACCTTATTACAATGTGCTCGATGCTTCGTATTCCTGTTTGTATGCATAACGTTCCCGAAGAGAAAATCTTCCGTCCTGCCGCTTGGAATGCTTTTGGTATGGACAAAGAAGGTCAAGATTACAGAGCTTGTGCTACTTACGGTCCTCTTTATAAATAAGATTTGCGGATAGGGAAAAGATACACTCTTTTCCCGCATCCGAATTAAAGGTGATTATTATGTTACTTGGAATTCCAAAAATTCTTTCTCCCGAGCTTTTAAAGGTTCTGTGCGAAATGGGACACAGTGATCGAATTGTTATTGCAGACGGAAATTTTCCCGCAGAAAGCGTAGGAAAAAATGCCAAAGTAATTCGTATGGACGGTCACGGAGCTTGTGATGTACTAAAAGCAATACTTAAAGTATTCCCCCTCGACACATACGTTGAAAAGCCTGTATCATTAATGCAGGTAACACCGGGGGATGATGTTGAGACTCCCATTTGGGACGAATATGCGAAAATAATCGAGGACGTTCAAGGCAAAACCGACGTTATGGGCGAAATCGAACGCTTTGCTTTTTATGAAGAAGCTAAAAAGGCGTATGCAGTTATTGCTACGGGAGAATCGGCTCTCTATGCCAACATTATGCTTCAAAAGGGTGTTGTAAAGTAATGGAATTACTCCCATAATTGAGTGGGTAGAAAGGTTGTAAAACTTATGGAATATATGGAAATTAGAGAGCAAATTTGTGACGTCTGCCATAAAATGTGGCAACTTGGTTGGGTTGCAGCAAATGACGGAAACGTATCGGTAAAACTTCCCGATGGCAATTTTCTTGCTACTCCTACAGGAATAAGCAAGAGCTTTATTACTCCCGATAAGCTTGTTATTATCAACGATAAAGGCGAAGTTATTTCGGGTGAGGCAGGATATAAGCCCAGTAGTGAAATAAAAATGCATCTTCGTTGTTATAAGGAGAGAGAGGATGTTGGCGCTGTAGTTCACGCCCATCCGCCCACAGCAACAGGATACGCTGTAGCAGGAAAGAGTATGGACGAATATTCTATGATCGAGACAGTTATTGCTATCGGTTCAATTCCTCTTACTCCTTACGGAACACCAAGCACTAATGAAGTGCCCGAAGCAATTGCTCCTTATCTTAAGGAACATGACGTATTGCTTCTGAAAAATCACGGTGCATTAACTGTAGGCTGTGACCTTATTACTGCATACTATCGTATGGAAACCCTTGAGCTTTTTGCTAAAATTTCTCTTACCGCTCATCTGCTTGGCGGCGCTAAAGAAATTGAAAAACCGCAAATAGATAAGCTTCTTGATTTAAGAGAAAATTATTATAAAGTTACGGGCAAACACCCCGGTTATAAGCATTATAACGATTAAAAAAAGCGTCGAAAGACGCTTTTTTTCTTGCTATATATTCAGGATTGTGATAAAATTTATTTATGAAGTATAAAAGAGTAGTAAAAGGCATTTTTTTAAGCCGACCTAACAGATTTATTGCAAAAGTTAATATTGGCGGAAAAGAAGAAACTGTTCACGTAAAAAATACGGGCAGATGCAAGGAATTATTAATTAAGGGCGCAACTGTGTACCTATCGGTAAGCGATAATCCTTTAAGAAAAACTGCTTTTGACCTTATTGCAGTTGAAAAAGCGACGAAAAGTGGCAAAAAAATTCTTATAAATATGGATTCTCAAATTCCGAATTTTGTGGTTTGTGAATTTCTTAGTAACTGCGAGTATTTTTCAAAAAATGCAATTATTAAAAGGGAAGTAACCTTTGGAAATTCTCGATTTGATATTTTTGTTGATGACGGAGACCGAAAGGCTTTTATCGAGGTGAAGGGTGTTACTCTTGAAACAGACGGTCTGGCTCTTTTTCCCGATGCACCAACCGAGCGAGGAGTCAAACATTTAAGAGAGCTTATAAAAGCAAAAGAGCAAGGCTATGAGGCTTACGTTTTCTTTGTTATTCAGATGGATGATGTGACTGAATTTTCGCCCAACAGCAAAATGCATAATGAATTTGCAATTACTCTAAAAGAAGCCGCTGAAAGTGGTGTGAATATACTAGCTTATAACTGCAACGTAACTAAAGACAGTATAAAAATCAATAAAAAGGTGAGTGTAATATTATGATGGAGCAAATAAAACTTTGGGACAATATCCCCGGACTTTGCGAGGAAGAGCCTATTTTGGAATTTTATCCTGCTACAAAAAAACTCAGCGATGCAACGGTTGTGATTTTCCCCGGAGGCGGATATCATATCCGTGCACCATACGAGGGACAGGATTATGCAGAATATTTTAATACTCTTGGTATGAGCGCATTTGTTTGCCAGTACAGAGTTGCTCCTCACAGACACCCAATTCCTCTTTTAGATGCAAGACGCGCTGTTCAGTATATTCGTTTTAATGCTGAAAAGTTCGGTATTAATCCTGAAAAAATCGGTGTTATGGGCTCATCAGCCGGCGGTCATCTTGCCGCTACGGTAAGTACTTGCTTTGAAGAATTTAATGATGTTCTTACCAATAAGGATGAAATTGATAAGGTGGATTTTATCCCTAATTTCCAAATACTTTGCTACCCCGTAATTGCATTAAAGGATTATGGACATATCGGCAGTATGAAGAATTTGCTGGGGGATAAAAGCGATGACGAAAAATTAATTGACAGTCTTTGCGCTTATAATAACGTTAGCGAGAAAACCCCTAAGGCATTTATTTGGCATACCTTTGATGATGCAAATGTAAACGTAAAAAACAGCCTTGCTTACGCTTGGAAATTAAAGGATTTTAATATTGATTGTGAGATGCATATTTATCAGAACGGCCCTCACGGACTCGGTCTTGCGTTAAATAGCGTATCGGTAGGTCAATGGTCGGATTCTCTTAAAATATGGCTTATGCATAACGGTATTTACGGTGGAAAATTTTGATAAAATATCATTAAGTGTATAAAAAATAGGAGTCAAATGACTCCTATTTTATTTTGAAGTTATATCTTTAATTACTTCTCCCGCTAAAATAAGACCTGCAACTGCGGGAACGTAAGGCATACTTCCGGGTGGGGTTGCCTTTATAACGGGAAGCTCTTCCGAATAGACGCATTTGAGCTTATTTATGCCAACTTTTTTCAGTTCGTATCTCATAACTTTAGCAAGTGGACAAACCTTTGTTTTAAATATATCAGCCACTTTAAATGCCGTTGCATCAAGTTTATTTCCCGTACCCATTGAACTGATTATGGGAATATTATCTTTATAAGCATTTTTGATAAGATTAACCTTTGCAGAAATTGAGTCAATAGCATCTATTATATAATCATATTGAGAAAGATTTATTAAATGCTCGGTTTCTTCGTTATAAAAAATGGGGTAAGTATTGATTATCGCTTCCTCATTTATATCCAAAAAACGTTCCTTTAGTACGTCAACTTTTTTCTTGCCTACCGTACTTTTTAGGGCAACTATTTGTCTGTTGATATTAGAAACAGCGACGGTATCAAAGTCAATAAGGTCAATCTGACCGATTCCCGCTCTACTTAGCGCTTCTGCGGCGTGACCGCCAACTCCGCCAACGCCGAAAACAGCTACTTTTGCATTTTTTAGTTTATTTATTGCATCACTGCCAATAACCTTTTCGGTGCGTGAAAATTCTTCTTTCATAACATCAACTCCGCTTCTATTTTACTATATAGAGTGCGATATTTCAATACAAAAAATTTGTTGACCGAAGAGTAGTAAGGATATATAATTAAGATGTATGTGACCAGAAACGAAAGGTGTTATGTATGAGAAAATTTAAGGTTTACGGAATGAATTGTTCCGCTTGCAGCGCAAGGGTTGAAAAAGCAGTGTTAACCCTCATCGGCGTGGATTCTTGTAACGTGAATTTGCTTACTAACTCAATGACGGTTGAAGGAAATGTAAGTGATGCAGAAATAATTAATGCTGTAAAGAAAGCCGGTTATAAGGCAGAGGTTTACGGCTTGAAAAAAGAAAATAACGAAAATGTAGATAATGAAATTAAGAAACTGTATAAACGCTTAATTTATTCTGTTATTTTCCTTTTGCTTTTGATGTACGTTTCTATGGGACACGTTATGTGGCATTTTCCTTTGCCGGATTTTTTAAGTAGCAACCTTCTTTTACTTGGTATCATTGAACTTATTTTATCGTTAGTTGTAATGGGTATAAATATTAGATTTTTTGTTAACGGGTTTAAGGGACTTTTTAAACTCTCTCCTAATATGGATACTCTTGTTTCGTTAGGTTCACTTTCTGCTTTTATTTATAGTGTTGTTTTACTGTTCGCTAGTTCTGAGCAGCTTCTTCATAATCTGTATTTTGAGTCTGCCGCAATGATTTTGACACTTATAACAGTAGGAAAACTATTGGAAGCCAAAAGTAAAGGAAGAACTCTCGACGCGCTAAAAGGCTTAATGAAGCTGACTCCCAAAACCGCCAATTTAATAATAGACGGAAAAGAAACGGTTACAGATATATCGGACGTGAATGTGGGGGATGTTTTTGTTGTAAAGGCGGGAGAGAGTATTCCTGTTGATGCTGTTATTATTGAAGGCAGTGCCGCAATAGATGAATCTGCGCTTACCGGAGAAAGCAATTTTGTTGATAAGCAGTCGGGTGATTTTGTTCACGCCGCTTGTATTTGCCGTTCGGGATATATGAAATGCAGAGCCCAGCGAGTAGGCGAAGATACAATGTTCGCTAAAATCATTAAAATAGTCAGCGACGCATCAGCTTCAAAAGCTCCAATAGGGAGAATTGCTGATAAAATCTCGGGTATTTTTGTGCCTATAGTAATGAGTCTTGCGCTGATAACTGCTTTTGTATGGTTTTTTAGCGGCAGTTCTTTTGGTTATGCGCTTTTAAGAGGGGTTTCGGTTTTGGTAATAAGCTGTCCTTGTTCTCTAGGTCTTGCTACTCCTGTTGCCATTATGGTGGGTAGCGGAGTGGGTGCTAAAAACGGGATTTTATTTAAGACGGCACAGGCTCTTGAAAATACGGGAAAAACCGATATTGTAGTATTTGATAAAACGGGTACGATTACCTACGGTTCTCCCGAGGTTTCGGAAATTGTATCCTTTGATTTTAGTGAATTGTTATCATTTGCGGCGTCACTCGAAAGTAAAAGCGAACATCCTTTATCAAAGGCAATTGTCAAAAAGGCAAGTCAGGATAACGTCGAAATTTTCGAAACCGAAAATTACAGAACACATATAGGTAACGGAGTATCCGCCCAAATCAACGGCAAGACGGTTGCAGGCGGTAAACGCGAATTTATAAGCGAGTTCTGTGAGATAAATGATGAGCACAAGCAAATTGCTGATAATATGTCCCAAAAGGCGCAGACACCTATTTATTTTAGCTTTGACGGTAGGCTTATTGGTATTATTTCGGTTGCAGACAGCATTAGAGAGGATAGTAGCGATGCAGTAATAAGTCTTAAAAAAATGGGACTGAGAGTTATAATGCTTACAGGCGACAATGAAGTAAGCGCAAGAACAATAGGGGATAAGGTGGGTATAAAAGAAATTTATGCAGGCGTTTATCCCGATGGAAAAGAAGAGATAATAAGAAGCCTTAAAAAAGAAGGCAGAGTTATGATGGTTGGGGACGGTATAAACGATGCTCCCGCACTTGCTTCAGCTGATAATTCGGTAGCACTTTCTTCCGGTACCGATATAGCAGGTGATAGCGCTGATATAGTGCTTATACACAATAAATTAAGCGATGTTCCCGTAACTATTAATCTTAGTAAAAAGGTGCTTTTGAATATTAAAGAAAATCTTTTTTGGGCGTTTATTTATAATATTATTGGTATTCCCTTGGCGGCAGGGGTGTTAATACCGCATTTTAATATTACTATTAGTCCTATGCTTGCATCTTTAATGATGAGTCTTTCAAGCTTTTGCGTTGTTACCAATGCATTAAGACTTAATTTATTTAAAATACATTCAAAGAAGGAGAAAAGGTTTATGTTAACTTTAAAAATAGAGGGTATGATGTGTCCGCATTGTCAGGCAAGAGTTAAGGCTGTTCTTGAAGAGCTTAGTGTAGTGGAATCTGCCGAGGTAAGTCATAAAGAAGGTACTGCTGTTTTAAAACTCAAAGAAAGGGTAGATGACAGCGTTTTTGTAGCTACTATCGAAAATGCAGGATATAAAGTTATTTCCATTATCTAATCTATTGACAGTTTTGTAAGGTTGAATTAGAATAATATTGAAATGAGGAATGATTTTGCGAATTTTTAACGATATAAGTCAGCTTGTAGGCAATACGCCTTTAATGAAAATAAATAGCTTTAATGATGAAAATTTTTATGCAAACCTTTATGCTAAACTTGAATATTTTAATCCTGCAGGTAGTGTTAAGGATAGAGCTGCGCTTTATATGATAAATGATGCCGAGAAAAAAGGACTTTTGAAAAAAGGTTCTGTTATAATCGAGCCTACCAGCGGTAATACAGGAATAGGTCTTGCTGCCGTTGCGGCTGTTCGCGGCTATAAAGTAATTCTTACAATGCCCGAAACTATGAGTATTGAAAGAAGAAAGCTTCTTGCGGCTTATGGCGCTGAAATTGTTTTGACCGAAGGTGCTTTGGGCATGGCGGGCGCTATCAAAAAAGCAGAGGAAATAGCAAGTAATACCGAAAACAGTTTCATTGTCGGACAGTTTTCCAATCCTTCTAATGCTACAGCTCATTATGAGACTACCGGCCCCGAAATTTATGCTGATACAGATGGACTTGTTGACGTATTTGTGGCAGGTGTAGGTACAGGTGGAACCCTTACCGGTACAGCAAAATATTTAAAAGAAAAAAATGAAAATATTGAAATTGTTGCAGTTGAGCCTTATGATTCGCCTCTTATTTCAAAGGGGATTTCAGGAGCTCATACCATACAGGGAATAGGCGCTAATTTTATCCCCGAGGTTCTTGATTTAAGTCTTATTGACAAAATTATTACCGTTAAGGGTGAGGAAGCTTTTTATGCTTCAAAAAATTTAGCTCGTAAAAACGGAATACTTGTTGGTATTTCTTCGGGAGCGGCTTTGTTTGGCGCTATGCAACTGGCAAAAAATCCTGAATATAAAGATAAAAATATTGTTGTTTTACTTCCTGATACAGGGGACAGATATCTTTCTACCCCTATGTTTGACTAAATTGAGGTGTCGGTATGGAAAGAATCGCAAGTTTTACGGTTGACCACAATAAATTAACTAAGGGAATGTATATCTCCCGTATTGACGGAGACGTAATTACCTATGATATTCGTATGAAAAAGCCCAATGGCGGCGATTATCTCGAAAATGCGTCTATGCATACCTTTGAGCACTTGTTTGCTACCTTTGTAAGAAATACTCAGTATAAAGACAGCGTTATTTACGTTGGCCCTATGGGATGCCGTACAGGTTTTTATTTGTTACTCAGAGACAGTGTTTCTACTCTAGATGCCATTTCTCTTGTTAAAAATGCATTTGAATTTATAAAGAATTTTCAAGGGGAAGTTCCCGGTACTTCAAAAATCGAATGCGGAAACTATCTTGAGCATAATTTAGAGGGCGCTAAGACTGTTGCCGAGGATATGTGTAAGGTATTAAAAGACTGGTCTGAAAAAGATACTGCCTATTAGGAGGAAAGCTATAAATTATTTATAGTGTGATTTTTTATGAAGACAAAAACTAAAACGAACGGAACGGTAGGAAAGATATTATTGGCAATTTTTTTGTTTATTGCCTTTTTGTGTTTTTTCTCGGCACGTTGGTATATAACAACCTACGGAGATTTAGGCTTTGACTCGATTTTATATACTCTTTTTAACGGCCTTGGCGGTGTTCAGGGCGGTCTCATTGTAGCCTATCTTAAAAGTGCGCTTTTACCGTCTGTTCTTTTCTCGGCGGTTGTTTCTCTGTTTTTATTTTTAAAAATTAAAAAACCCCTTAAAATTAAATACACAAATACTGAAAAAATTACTTTATATCCGTTTAATAGGTTGTTTTCATCAATAGTTTCTGTTGTTTTATCTCTTTGTTTAATAATTACGGCGGCAATTAGGGTAGGACTTGATGAGTATATTATAAGTTCCGCTTCCAAGACGCAAATTTTTGAAGAACAATACGTATCTCCCGAAAATGCTGAGATAATTTTCCCTGAGAAAAAGCAAAATCTTATTTACATTTATCTCGAGTCTATGGAGACTACTTATTTTAGTAAAGAGCAGGGCGGAGCCCTCTCATATAACCCTATTTCCGAACTATATTCCTTGGCTCAGGATAACGTGAATTTTTCTCATAATGATGATGTGGGCGGCTTTAAAACTGCTAACGGAACAAGCTGGACTATGGGGGCTTTAGTTGCTCAAACTGCAGGTATTCCTCTTAAAATACCATCTGATTTTGCTGATAACACATATGGTAAAGAAAGCTTTTTAAGGGGAGCAAAAAGTATTACCAACGTATTAAAAAATAACGGATACAAGCAGGTGCTTATGTTTGGTTCGGATGCCGCTTTTGCCAATCGTGACAGATATTTTCTTGACCACGAAATAGACGAAATTCTGGATTTGTATGATGCCCGTCGCGACGGAATTGTACCAAAGGATTATGCTGTCTGGTGGGGTATGGAGGATATGCATTTATTCACCTATGCCAAAAAAACATTAACTGAACTTTCAAAGTCAGATGAACCGTTTTCTTTTACCACCCTTACTGTAGATACCCACCATATTGACGGTTATAAATGTGAAAAATGCGGTAGCCAGTATAGTGAGCAATATGAGAACGTTATGTCCTGTTCATCAAAACAGGTTTATGAATTTGTTGAGTGGATTAAAGAACAGCCTTTTTATGAAAATACCGTAATTGTTATTGCGGGGGACCATCTTACAATGGATTCGGGATATATAAACCGAAACGTAGAAAAGGGTTACGAAAGACACGTTTATAACTGCTTTATAAATGCTAAGGTTACGCCTGTTACCACTAAAAACCGTGTGTTTACAGCTATGGATATGTTGCCCTCAACGTTGGCTGCAATAGGTTGTGAAATCAAAGGAGAAAGACTTGGACTCGGCACAAATCTTTTCTCAGAAACTAAGACATTGCCGGAAGAAATGGGATATGAAGCTTTTAATGCAGAAATATCTAAAAAATCGGCTTATTACAATGTGGAATTTATGATGAAATAAAATGATGGTGAACGTTTAGTTCGCCATCATTTTGCTGTTAAAAAGAAGCTGTGTCGTCTAAAGTTATATGCTGACAAAAAATTCTGCTGATGGCCTATGTTTTACCTTGCATATTTTATAAATATATAGTATAATAATTCTATCTATGTAAAAGGGGAGAACTTTTTGGATTTTTTGGACTATAGGGAAGAACAAAAACAGTATATTTCGCTTTTACCCGACCTGCTTAAAAGGGTTTACCGAAGAACTCCTACCGCTTGTATTTTTACTTATGGATGTCAACAGAACGTAAGTGATTCCGAGCGTATTAAGGGAATGCTAACTCAGGTTGGATATTCTTTGACTGATGAGGCTGAGGGCGCTGATTTTGTTCTCTTTAATACCTGTGCCGTAAGAGGACACGCAGAGGACAGAGTTTACGGAAATATCGGTGCTATGAAGCATTATAAACGCAGACACAAAGAAATGATAATTGCCCTTTGCGGTTGTATGGCTCAGCAAGAAACGGTTGCCGACAGAATGAAGAAAAGCTACCCTTACGTTGACATAGTTTTCGGAACTCACGTTCAGTACAGACTTCCCGAATTTTTATATAAACGTCTTTCGGGTTCACCAAGAATATTTGAAATCGGAGAAAGCGAAAAAATAGTTGAAGAAATCCCTGTTAAACGTGACGGTGAGTTCAAGGGCTGGCTGCCTATTATGTACGGTTGCAATAATTTCTGCAGTTACTGCATTGTACCCTATGTTCGCGGAAGGGAGCGTTCGCGTCATCCCGACGATATTTTAAAAGAAGCCAAAGAGCTTATTGATGGCGGCTGTAAGGATATAACCCTTCTTGGACAGAATGTTAATTCTTATGGGACAGGCTGTGATTTCGGTCTTAATTTTGCGGGACTGCTTAGAAAAATCAATGATATTGAGGGCGATTTCCGTATAAGATTTATGACCTCTCACCCTAAAGACTGCACCGAAGAACTTCTAGAAACTATGGCTGAGTGTAAAAAGGTTGCACGTCATTTGCATCTGCCTTTTCAAAGCGGAAGTGACAGAATACTTTCTCTTATGAACAGACGATATACAAAAGAAAAATATCTTTCTCTTATTAATTCGGCGAAAGAGAAAATGCCCGATATATCCCTTACAAGTGATATTATCGTAGGCTTCCCGGGAGAGACCTACGAAGATTTTAAAGAAACTTTATCTTTGGTTAAAGAAGTTAGATTTTCGTCACTTTTTACCTTTATTTTTTCGCCGCGTAACGGTACTCCGGCTGAAAAACTTCCTGATCCGATTTCCCGTGAGGAAAAGGGAAAGTGGTTTGATGAACTGCTTAAAACTCAAGAGGTTATCAGTAAAGAACTAAGCGCTGAAACCGTTGGGAAAACCTTTAGAGTTTTATGTGATGATTTTGGCAGAGTGGAAGGAAAAATGGCAGGACATACTAACGGTACTGCTGTTATTGAATTTGACGGAACGCAAGAAGATTTGGGCAAATTTATAAATGTTAAAGTAGTTGCCGTTTCAAATATTTTGGAAGGCACAAGAATAGATTAAGGAGAATTTAAAATGGACGTAATTAAAGCTGCTAGAAATTTAGGCGCTGCTATGCAGGAAGATGAAAGATTTGTTGAATATGCAAGAACAAAACTTGCGCTAGACAGTAATGAAGAATTACAGGATTTAGTCGGAAAATTTAATGTTGCTCGAATGAACATTGAACGTCTCGGTGAGCAGGAAGAACGCGATGAAGAAAAGTTTAGAGAGGCTAATCTGGAACTTAGAGAAATTTACGATTCAATTATGAGCAATGAGACAATGAAGGCTTATAATGATGCAAAACTCGGCGTTGATAAGATGATTGCCGATGTTATGGCAATTATTCAGATGTGCAGTGAAGGTGCAGATCCCCAGACCTGTGAAATTCCCGAAGGCGGATGTACCGGTAGCTGTTCTACCTGTGCAGGCTGTCACTAATTTAAGACTTAGTTTATAATGGTAGGTGGAAACAATGGCAGAACTGTCTCCAATGATGCGACAGTATCTTGAGATAAAAGAGCAGAATAAAGACTGTATCATATTTTTCCGTGTCGGTGACTTTTATGAAATGTTTTTTGAAGATGCCGAGACTGCGTCAAGCGAACTTGATTTAGTGCTAACGGGAAAGGATTGCGGTCTGAGTGAACGCGCTCCGATGTGCGGTGTTCCGTTTCATTCCTGCGAAACCTATATTCAGCGTCTTGTTGAAAAGGGTTTCAGAGTTGCTATTTGTGAACAGGTCGAAGACCCTGCAACCGCAAAAGGTCTTGTTAAGCGTGATATTATAAGAATAATAACACCCGGTACTGTTATTGAGGACAGTATGCTTGACGAGGGCAAAAACAACTTCCTTTGCGCTGTATCGGTTATTGACGGTGTTGCGGGAATTTGTTTTACCGACGCTTCCACAGGTGAAGCCTATCTGACCGAGGTTTCGGGACAGGATGTGTCTTCACTTATCTATGACGAAATTTGCCGTTTTTCTCCCAAAGAATTGCTTATTGTTGATGATTTTGAAGGTAACAAGATCTTAAGCAATGCGGTTTTAGGAAAATATGACGGTCTTATTACCAAAAGAGACAAAAACGCTTTTGATATTAATTTCACCGAACAGTTGATTTTAAAGCACTTTAAGATTTTAAGTGTTGAAAACCTTGGATTTTCTGCCGGTACGGCAGGTGAGAGCGCTTTAGGCGCAGTTATCGGTTATCTTTACGAAACCGGTATAAGCGGTGAAATTTGCGTAAATCAGGTTAAATTCTATAGCGGCGGTCAGTTTATGAGACTTGATATGACCGCTGTGAGAAATCTTGAAATTATTGAAACTATGCGTTCAAAATCCCGTAAAGGTTCGCTTCTTTGGGTGCTTGATAAAACCTGTACCGCTATGGGCAAACGCCTTATGCGTTCATGGATTGAACAACCGCTTCTTAATTTCAATCAAATTAATATGCGTCAAAACAGCGTTGAAGAGCTTACTCAAACCACAGTTATGCGTGGAGAACTTACCGATTCGCTCCGTGGAATAAGAGATATAGAACGTCTTATGTCAAAGGTAGTTTACGGTACGGGAAGCGCTAGGGAACTCAGAGCCCTTTCTTCAACCATAGAAGCTCTTCCCGAAGTAAAAACTGTTCTTTCTAATGCTTCTTGCCGTATGCTTAAAGAGTGCTATAATGACATTGATTTACTGGAAGACGTAAAAACACTTATAGATAGCGCTATAGTTGATGAGCCTCCTGGACTAGTGCGCGAAGGCGGTATGATAAGAGAAGGGTATAACAGCGAGGTAGATTCCCTAAGAGACATTATGACGGGCGGTACGGCAATAATTGCTGATATCGAGGCAAGAGAAAAAGAGAGAACGGGAATTAAAAACCTTAAGGTTAAGTTTAATAAGGTTTTCGGCTACTATTTAGAGGTCACAAATTCATTTTTAGACCTTGTTCCCGAGGATTATATCAGAAAACAAACACTCACAGGCGCTGAACGTTTTATAACCGAAGAACTTAAAGCTCTTGAAGGAAAACTGCTTGGCGCTAAAGACCGAGTTATTGCTCTTGAATATGAACTTTTTGATGCTGTCAGAAAACAGGTTGCCGCTCAGCTTGAACGTTTTCAAAAAACTGCAGCTGCTCTTGCGCGTCTTGATGTATTATGTTCGCTTTCCAACGTTGCAGTTGAAAACAACTACTGCAGACCTAAAATAAATGATGACGGAATAATTCTTATTAAATCGGGCAGACATCCCGTAGTTGAAAAGCTTACTAATACTCCCTTTGTTTCAAACGATACTTATTTAAACAGCGGTGATGACCGTTGCGCAATAATTACAGGTCCTAATATGGCAGGTAAATCTACATATATGAGACAGGTTGCGATTATTGTACTTATGGCGCAGATAGGCTCCTTTGTACCCGCTGAAAGCGCAAATCTTTCTATTTGTGATGCTATTTTTACCAGAGTTGGTGCCAGTGACGATTTGGCTTCAGGACAGTCCACCTTTATGGTAGAAATGAGTGAGGTTGCTAATATTCTTAAAAATGCAACTAATAAAAGTCTGCTTATTCTTGATGAAATAGGCAGAGGTACATCTACATTTGACGGTATGTCCATTGCTAAAGCTGTACTTGAATATGTTGCCGATAAAAAGAAAATAGGCGCTAAAGCATTGTTTGCTACACACTATCACGAACTTACCGAAATGGAAAACGAAATTTCGGGAGTTAAAAACTATAATATTGCCGTTAAAAAACGCGGTGATGATATAATATTCCTTCGCAGAATAGTTCCGGGTGGTGCCGATCAAAGCTACGGTATCGAGGTTGCGAAACTTTCGGGAATTCCGTCAGCGGTTATAAAACGCGCTAAGGAAATTCTCAGCGAGACCGAATCGCAAGGGGTTGTAACCTACAAAAAGGTTGCTGATGAATCAAGTCAGATGCCGCTTGAACTCAAACAGGCGATGGATATTATGGAGGAACTCAGAACAGTTGACGTTAACACTCTTACTCCTATAGAATCTATGAGAATGCTTTATGATTTAGCTAATAAAGCAAAAGAATAAAGAGGTTATGTATGCCGAAGATTAATGTGTTACCAAAATTTATAGCCGAAAAAATCGCCGCAGGCGAGGTGGTTGAAAAACCTGCTTCGGTTATAAAGGAAATAGTTGAAAATGCCATAGATGCCGGTGCTACGGATATCACTGTAGAAATTAAAGGCGGCGGTATTTTATATATGCGAGTTACCGATAACGGTTGCGGAATTAAAAAAGATGATGTTCCAACCGCTTTTCTTCGTCATGCAACTAGCAAAATTGTTAAAGAGGATGACCTTGACAGCATAAATACTCTCGGTTTCAGAGGTGAAGCCTTGGCTGCTATATCTTCTGTTTCAAAGGTCGAAATGATTACAAAAACCGAAGATGATATAGTTGGTACACGTTACGTTATTGAAGGCGGGGAGGAAGTAGCCTTTGAAGAAACGGGATGCCCTGAAGGAACTACCGTTATAGTAAGGGATTTATTCTTTAATACTCCCGCCAGAATGAAGTTTTTGCATAAGGATACCAGTGAAGCTAACTTTGTTGCTGACCTTGTGGAAAAGATTGCTCTTTCTCACCCAGAAATAGCCTTTCGCTTTATCAGAGACGGCAAAACGGTTATTACCACTTCGGGTGACGGAAAGCTTGAATCTGTAATATATTCAGTACTCGGTAGGGAATTTTCTAAAAGTCTTATTTCTGCTAAAGGCTCAAATAACTTAGTACAGGTAGAAGGGTTTATTTGTAAGCCTATTTATTGTCGCCCAAAGCGTAATGCACAGTATTTCTTTCTCAACGGAAGACTTATTAGAAGCGCTACGGCTATTTCTGCTTTAGAAGCGGCATATAAAAACTCTGTTATGGTAGGAAAATTTCCCGCCTGCGTTTTAAATATTACCGTTGATCCATCGGTTGTTGACGTTAATGTGCATCCCGCAAAAACCGAAGTGAGATTTTCTGATGACAAAAGTATTTTTGATGCAGTATATTTTACTGTTAAAAATGCTCTGACTTCAGGGGATGAAAGACCTCAGATAAAGGTTAAGCCCAATACTTCCTTTGCTGCTTTTGACACTATGAGTACACAGCAGTATAAACAGATGGTTATTACCGAAAAGAAGGAAGAACCTAAGAATGATGATTTTTATGCTCCCGTAATTAATCGTCCTTCAGGAGCGGTTGTTTTTAAGAACTCATATAAAGATGAACCTGTTTACGTTGAAGGAGAACCTAAAGTAAACATAGAAAACGAGTATAAAAAGACGCAAACCGAAAAAACCGTAGAAGTTAAAAAAACTATCGATAATCAAAAAGAAAATGAAACCAAAATAATTCCTCAAATAAAATTTATAGGAGAAGCCTTTTCAACCTACATTATTATAGAGAAGGATAATAGTGTTTTCTTTATTGATAAACACGCTTCTCACGAAAGAATTATATTTGAACGCCTTAAAAAAGAGCAAAGCGCCGATAGTCAGGAATTACTTCTTCCTGTTACCGTAAAGCTTACCGCTCAGCACTATAATGCAGTGCTTAATTCCTCTGAACTTTTGGAAAAAAGCGGCTTTGAGGCGGAAGATTTCGGCAATAATACCGTAATAATAAGAGCTGTTCCTTCCTCCCTAAAGGATGAAGATGTTGCAACCGTCTTTTATGAGGTTGCGGCAGGTCTTGCCGATAACGGTTCGGTTGAAATTGAAAAACTGGATAATATTTATCATACAGTAGCCTGTAAAGCGGCTATTAAAGCGGGGTACAGAACTTCAAAGGAAGAACTTTTAAAGCTGGCGAATGAAGTACTTTCTCGTGATGATATATTCTATTGTCCCCATGGCAGACCTGTGGCCTTTGAAATTAAAAAACGAGACCTAGAAAAACAGTTTGGAAGAATACAATGAGCATTAATAAACCAAAAGTAATATTTGTTGTCGGCCCTACTGCGTCAGGAAAAACGGAACTTGCTATTGCTATTGCAAGGCATTTTGACGGTGAAATCGTTTCTGCCGATTCAATGCAAATATATAAAGGCATAAGCATAGCTTCTGCTGCTCCTACCAATGAAGAAAAAAGTCTGGCAGTTCACCATCTCATTGAGTTTTTAGAGCCTCAGGTCAAGTTTTCTGTTGCTGATTACGTAGAACTTGCCAGAAAAACTATTGATGATATAATTTCAAGAGGTAAGCTACCCATTGTAGTAGGCGGAACGGGACTATATATTGATTCTCTTATTGAAGGAATTGAATTTATTGACGAAAAAACGTCTGACGAAACACGAGTGAAACTGGAAAATGAATATGATATTCTCGGCGGCGAGGAAATGCTTAAAAAACTCTCTCTAATCGACTCAGTATCGTCAGCAAAGCTATCCCCGAATGATAAAAAACGTATAGTACGCGCTTTTGAGGTTTATTATACTACGGGACTTACCATAACCGAGCAAAATGAGCGTTCAAAACTTGGCGGCAAACCGTATAATGAAGTTATTATCGGTATCACTTGTTCAGATAGAGAAAAGCTTTACCAAAGAATTAACCGACGTGTTGATTTAATGGTAGAAAGTGGAATTATAGAAGAAGCCAAAGCTATGCGGGATAAAGGTTATACGTCTGCACAAGCTATCGGTCATAAAGAGTTTTACGATTATCTTGACGGCATCGTTACTATAGATGAAGCTGTTGAAAAATTAAAACGTGAAACCAGAAGATATGCAAAACGTCAGCTAACGTGGTTTAGAAAAAACGAGAACATAAATTGGGTGTTTTCGGATATTCAGGATGTAAAAACTGAGGTTATAAAAATACTGGAAAGGATGAACTAAATGTTTAAAAACAAATTTGTGAGAATAGTTGCTATTGCTTTATTATCCTTGTTTTTGATACATCAAGTTTATTCTGCAATATATAATCCTATAAATACAGAAAGTGCTGAATATGTTTCTGTGACTGACGGTATATCTTTTACAGGAATGATAATCAGAAATGAAATACTTATTGATAAGTCAGACGGCGGCGTTATGCACCTACTTGTTTCTGATGGCGAAAGAATTTCAAAAAACGGTACAATTGCTAAGATTTTCAGCAGTGAAAAGGATTCCTTTGCTGTAACCGAGCTTGAAAAAATTAATGAGCAGATTTCAAATATTAAAACCATTCAAAGTTATAATGATATTGCGGCTGTAGATATCAACCTGCTTGATAATAAAATTACCTCCTCGCTGAGTGAAATTCTCTTTGAGGCAGGTAACGGTAATTTCAAAAAAGCAAGAAAAAATCAAGATCAGCTTCTCACGCTTATGAACAGAAAGGAAATGGTTATAGGCAACAGCGCTGATTTTTCAAAACAACTTGAATCTCTTGAAAATCGCAAAAGTGATCTTGAAGGTTCACTTTCCGAGCCTAAATCTGAAATACTTGCTACAGAATCGGGTTTTTTTGTTTCAAGTGTTGATGGTTATGAAACTGTGTTAATGGCTGATAATCTTGAGCGTTATACTCCCGAATATATGGATTCGGTCACTTTCGACGAAAGTAAAAATAGCGGCAAGATAGGAAAAATCGTTTCGGATTATACGTGGTATATAGCCGCCCCTCTTACCGCCAATCAGTCTTTATCCTATAAAAAAGGTGATACGGTAACTGTAAAAACCCAGCTTAAAAGCAATCCCTATATAAAGGTTATTGTTGAGCAAATTAATTTATCATCCGATAGGGAAAGGGCGGTTATTCTGTTTTCCTGTCAGGAAATGAATGCTGAACTTGCTACCATGCGTACCGGAGCAATGACGGTAATTAACGGTGAATACAGCGGTCTTAAGGTTCCTAAAAGAGCTTTAAGGGTTAGCAATAACCAGACGGGAGTTTTTGTGATTTCGGGTATGGAACTAAAATTTGTAACCGCTAAAGTTATATATCAGACACAAGATTTTGTAATTTGCGAAAAGGCTGATACTAATCAAAATACACAGTTGAGGCTTTACGATAAGGTTGTTGTAAAGGGGAAGAACCTATATGACGGAAAAATTATTAACTGAAGTTTTTGACGAAAATTATAGTGAAATTAAAGAAAAAATAACCAGAGCGGCTGAAAAAAGCGGCAGAAAAGCAGAAGATATTACTCTGTTAGCTGCTGTAAAAACCGTTGCTCCCCAGCTTATAAACTATGCTATTGATCGTGGCATAAGTGTTATAGGCGACAATAGAGTACAAGAACTAATTGCAAAAGAAAATGAAGTAACTAAAAATGTTACCAAGCATTTTATCGGTCATTTGCAAACAAATAAGGTCAAGGATGTAGTAGGCAGAGTAGCGCTTATTGAATCTGTTGACAGTATAAGACTTGCCCAAATGATCGGTAAGCAATCTTTAAAAATAGGCATTACAACCGATATTCTGCTTGAAGTGAATATCGGTGAAGAAGAAAGCAAGTCGGGATTTTTAAGTGAAGAATTAATGTCTGCAGTTGATGCAATTTCAAAAATTGAAGGTATAAAGATACGCGGACTTATGGCAATTCCGCCCATTTGCAACTCTTCAAGTGAAAATATTCAATATTTTTCGAAAATGAGACAACTGTTTATTGACATTAAGGACAAAAACATAGATAATATATCTATGGATATTCTGTCTATGGGTATGTCGGATGACTATGAAACCGCTATTGAGTACGGTTCTACCCAAGTGAGAATAGGCACACTTCTTTTCGGAAGAAGAAATTATTCAAATAATTAAAAGGAGATATAAAAAATGAAATTCTGGGATTCTGTAAAAAACATTATGAACGTATCGGATGATGATTACGAGGATGAGGTTGTAACCGAAGAAGAGGAAATCGAGCAACCCAAAAAAGAGGCTGTTAAAAAAGAGACTCGCGCTCCCCGTTCAAAAACAGTTGCTTTTTCTCAGGGAAATATGCAGCTTGTTCTTGTAAAGCCTGAGCGTTTTGAGGACGTTACCGGTATTGCAGACCATTACTGCGCTAAAAAAACTATCGTTTTAAATCTTGAAAAGGCAGATAGAGACCTTTCCCGCCGTATCATCGACTTTTTAAGCGGTGTTGCATATGCTAAAAACGGTACTCTCAAAAAAGCGGCTCATAACACATTCGTTATCGCTCCCTGTGACGTGGATGTTAATGGCGAAACTTTTGCTGAAGATTACAGCGAATACGGAGAGTTCAGCGGATTTTAATGGATAGTGCGCTTCTTTGTGCCAAGGTGCGTGATGCTGTCAGACTTTGTCATAGTACTGATATGTTTAAGTCTGTAGGCTTTCTTAGTAGTGAAGAAAGAGCTTATGTCGAAAATCTCGGTGAACTAAAGAATGAAAAATATACGTTTTTTGGCGGATATGAGGATGCCCAGCGTGTAATGTTTATTGCGTTGCCCCATTGGTGCGATTCTCCCGAGGATTTAAACATCGTCAGAAGCTATACTTTTACTTACAGAAAGTGTGATAAGCTTTCTCACCGTGATTTTCTCGGTACTTTTATGTCACTTGGAATAACGAGAGAAAGTGTTGGAGATATTCTCTGTGAAGAGGGGCGAACGGTTGCTTTTTTTAGTGACGGAGTAGCTGATTATGTATGTGAACAAATCAAAAAGGTCGGTGGGGTAGGCGTTGCAGTAAGCGAAGGCTTTAACGGCGCTCTTCCCGAATTTTCCGTTCTTAAAAGCTTTACCGATACAATTGCTTCTTTAAGACTTGATTGTGTAGTTGCCGCACTTGTAGGCACCTCCCGTGAAAAAGCTAAAGAATTGATTCTTGATAAACGAGTTTCGGTTAATTCTGTGGTTTGTGAAAAAACTACTTATTCTCCCGATGAATTTTCTAAAATTTCTATAAGAGGTTTTGGAAGATTTATTTTAGACGGAGCTTCTTTACAGACTAAAAAAGGACGTATAATCCTAAATTACAAAAAATATATTAATTAATTTTCGCAAGGAGGAAGTATTTTGGCTTCTTATATTATTGCGGTTGTTGTCGGAATTTTATTACTTGCTGCCGACCAATTTACAAAATATCTTGCCGAGCTTTATATTCCTACAGGTTCTGCTACAGATATTATCCCCGGTTTTATAGGTTTTTGGCGCACAAATAACGGCGGTGCGGCTTGGGGGTTCCTTGAAGAACATCCTTGGCTTTTACTGTCTATAACCATAGTTATTATGATTATTTGTTTCGCTATGCTGTTAAAGTACGGGCTAAAGGATAAACTGCTGTTCTGGGCGTTGACTTTGGTCCTTTCGGGCGGTATCGGAAATCTTATTGACCGTATTTTCCGTGACGGCAAGGTTGTTGATTTTATATATCTTGAGTTTATTGAATTTCCTCTGTTTAATGTTGCTGATTGTACCATTGTAATCGGCGCAGGTCTTATGATACTCTACTTCCTTATTGATTTTATCAAGGAAACAAAAAGACGCAAGGCTGACAGTTAATGGAAAATTTAAGCTATTTGTGTGAAATTGGAGAAACGCGTAGAATCGACGTTTTTGTTGCAGAAAAAACAGAGTTATCCCGTTCATTTGTGGCAAAACTTATCGGTGATGGTTTAATAACTGTTGACGGTAAAGCGGCATCAAAAAACACAAAATTAAAGGCAGGAAACTATGTTGAGGTTATAGTCCCCGATCCCGTATCCGATAAGGCAGAACCGGAGAATATTCCTATTGACATCGTTTATGAAGACGATTGGCTTTTGGTGGTAAATAAGCCTAAGGGAATGGTGGTTCATCCCGCTGCGGGAAATGAAAGCGGCACTCTTGTTAATGCGCTTTTATATCATTGCGGAGCTTCTCTTTCGGGAATTGGCGGTGTTTTGCGTCCCGGTATAGTTCATCGAATCGACAAAGACACAAGCGGTTTACTGATTGTTGCAAAAAATGATGACGCACATCATTTTCTTGCTGAGCAGATAAAGGAACATTCTTTTACACGTGAATACGAAGCTGTTGTTTACGGAAATGTAAAAAACGATAAGGGTACTGTAAATGCGCCTATTGGACGTCATCCCGTAAAACGCAAGGAAATGGCTGTAGTAGGAGTAGGGGGCAGAGATGCAACTACTCATTTTACCGTTCTTTCCCGTTCTAACGGTTTTAGTTATGTGAAACTCAAATTAGAAACAGGGCGAACCCATCAGATCAGGGTGCATATGTCCTATATAGGCTACCCACTTGCAGGGGACGAGGTTTATGGCCCTAAAAAATGCATAAAAGAACTTGGCGGACAATGTTTACATGCCAGAAAAATTGGTTTTATACATCCTAAAACCAAGGAGTATATGGAATTCATAAGTGAACTGCCTGACTATTTTGAAAAGTTTTTGGAGAAAAACGATTTGTCATGAAGTTTAAAAATTGTATTTTAGCGTCAGACGTTGACGGTACTCTAATGGAACAGGGGTATATAAGCCCTCGTAATTTTGAAAAGATTAATGAATTTGTTGCACAAGGCGGTGCTTTTTGTATAGCAACAGGTAGATGTCCTGCGGCAATGAAACATATTACTGCTCAATTTGAAAATTTACATAACGTTATTTTTTATAACGGCGGTATGATATACGATTGTGTTAATAATAAAACTCTCGTTAATAAAACCATAAACGATGATGATAAAAACTTTTTTATAAATTTATCTGTTAAATTTCCCGAGATAGGCATTGAGGTATATTCGGGCGATGAAGTATTTATGGTTCGCGAAAGTAAGGCGTGCAGAGTTCATTTTGAATACGAACATGTTCCGATCAAATACGCGAGTGTCGATGATGTTATGAATATGCCTTGGAATAAAATAATGACCTTTTACGAAATCGATTACGATGAAAGCGCTCTTCTTAAAGAAATAGAAAATTGCAAATCTGATACATGCGGGTTTGCCAAGGCAGGCGCACTTATTGACGGTGTATATTATCGAGGAGTAGAACTTTTGCCTAAAGGAACTGACAAAGGACAAGGACTTTTAGATCTCGCCTGTATAATAGGTGTTTCTGAAGAAAATACGTTTGCTATAGGCGATTATTATAACGATTACGAAATGCTTAGCGTTGCCGGCATATCATCTTGCCCTAAAGAGAGTCCTGACGATATAAAAGAAACGGTTGATTATGTCGCAGGCGGTTGCCGACAGGGTGCCGTAGCCGACTTTATAGAATTTTTACAAAATAAGGCGATTTAATTCGCCATAATGAAAGGATACATAAAATGGATGCTATAACTAAAAAAGAACTCCAAAGAATTGCCAATAATGTAAGAATAGGCATTATTGAAGGCGTTCACAGTGCAAAAGCCGGTCATCCTGGCGGTTCACTTTCCTGTACTGATATTCTCACATATCTGTATTTTAAGGAAATGAATATTGATCCTATGGAACCAGATATGGCTGACAGAGACCGTCTGGTACTTTCAAAAGGTCACGCCGCACCTGCGCTTTATTCTGTTCTTGCTAATCGCGGATATTTCCCCACAGAAGAACTTAAAACCTTGCGTAAAACAGATTCCAGACTACAAGGCCATCCCGATATGAAGCATATACCCGGTGTTGATATGTCTTCAGGATCTCTAGGTCAGGGCATTTCTGCCGCTGTTGGTATGGCTCTTTCTGCTAAACATTTTGGTAATGATTTCAGAGTGTTTACTATCCTTGGTGACGGTGAGTGTGAAGAAGGTCAGGTTTGGGAAGCTGCAATGTTTGCCGCAAACAAAGGTCTTAATAACCTTGTAGCATTTGTTGATTTTAATAATCTTCAGATTGACGGTAGCTGTGATGAGGTTAATTCTCCTACTCCTATTGATAAAAAATTCGAAGCATTCAATTGGAACGTTACTGTAATTGACGGTCATGATTTTGACGCTATTGAGGGAGCATTAGCTTTAGCTCGACAGTCCGATAAACCTTTCTGTATAGTTGCTAAAACAGTAAAAGGCAAAGGTGTTTCCTATATGGAAAACAACGTTGGTTGGCACGGTAAAGCACCCAGTGATGACGAATATGAAGTTGCTATTGCTGAACTTAATGCTATTGATGAAACTTTGAAATAAGGGAAGGGAGATTATTATGGCTGACGTAATTAAAAAGGCTACGAGAGACGCCTATGGCGCTGGTCTTGTAAAGCTTGGCGAGAAATATGATGATTTTATTGTTTTGGATGCTGACCTTGCAGAAGCAACCAAAACTATAGTATTTAAAAAGAAATTTCCTGAACGTTTTTACGATTGCGGTATTGCTGAGCAGAATATGGTAAGCATTGCTGCCGGTATCGCCGCTACAGGTAAAAAAGTTTTCTGCTCTTCTTTTGCTATGTTTGCGGCAGGCAGAGCTTTTGAACAGGTAAGAAATGCTGTTTGCTATCCTCAGCTTAACGTAATTATTGCCGCTACTCATGCAGGTATTTCTGTTGGAGAAGACGGCGCTACCCATCAGTGTTGCGAAGATATCGCTCTTATGCGCACTCTTCCCGGTATGACCATTATAAATCCTGCCGATGCAGTTGAATCCGAAAAAGCTTTAGAGGCTGCATATAAACATGACGGCCCCGTTTATATGAGATTTGGAAGACTTGCTGTTCCGGTTATATTTGACGAAGATTATAAATTCGAAATCGGCAAGGGTGTTGAACTTAAAGAGGGTAGTGACGTTACAATTATTGCTACCGGTCTTATGGTAAATGAAGCGCTTATTGCTCACGATATCCTTAAAGAGCAGGGAATAAGCGCAAGAGTTATCAATATGGCTACCATTAAGCCCCTTGATACCGAGATTGTTCTTAAAGCCGCTAAAGAAACAGGCGCTATTGTTTCTGCAGAAGAACATTCTGTTATCGGCGGTATGGGTTCCGCTATTGCTGAGTATTTAAGCGAAAATTATCCCGTTCCCGTACTTAAACTTGGTGTTAATGACCGCTTTGGTCAGTCAGGTCCTGCAAATGACCTTTTAGATCTTTACGGTATGAGAGGTAAAGATATTGCCGAACTTGCTGTAAAGGCCGTATCCAAAAAATAATTTTTATATCGCCTTTTAAGAGTCGTGACTTTTTGTTGCGGCTCTTATTTTTTAACCTTCTTTTTTCTTGCAAAAATATATATTATATGTTACTATATATTATATATTGGGTAAATTTTATTCTTAAGAAAGGCAGGTGGCATTGTATGAAAAAATGGGAAGTTTATAAAATTGATAAAGAACTTGCAAAAGAACTGGCAATGGAATGCGATATTGACCCGTTTGTTGCTATGATAGCCGCCTCAAGAGGATATGATGACCCTGCTTTACTTGAGGAGTTTTTATCAACTGAGCCTATGTTTTCTGATCCGTTTTCTTTAACGGATATTGAAAAGGCTGTTGAATGTATAAATGAAGCCATAGCAAATGATGAGTTGATTGCAGTTTACGGCGACTATGATTGTGACGGTGTTACAGCTACAGCCCTGCTTTTTTCCTATTTAACAAAACGCGGCGCCAGAGTTGTTTGCCGTATTCCCGACAGATTTTCTGAAGGGTATGGTATGAACAAAGCGGCTGTTGAAGAACTCTATTCAATGGGCGTATCCCTTATTGTAACGGTTGATAACGGTATATCTTGTTTTGATGAAATAGAGTTTGCTAATAAGCTGGGTATTAAAGTGGTTGTTACCGATCACCATTTACCGCCCGAAAATCTTCCTAACGCTTTGGCGGTTGTAGATCCTCACCGTATGGATGATTATAGCGAATTTAAAGATATTTGCGGTGTTGGGGTTGCCTTTAATCTTATATGCGCTTTAGAGGGCGCTGAGCCTGAAGAAATGATTGGTGAATACGGCGACCTTGTAGCTCTTGGAACAATCGGTGACGTAATGCCGCTTGTTTCTGTTAATCGTTCTTTTGTACGTGTTGGTATTGAACAAATTTTAAACGGTAACAGAGTCGGTATCTGCGCTTTAATGAAGGTTGCGGGTATTGATAATGCTGCATTTTCTGCTTCAAGGGTTGCTTTTGGTCTTGTTCCGAGAATTAATGCGGCAGGAAGAATGGGTAGCGCACAGCGTGCTTTTAAACTTCTTGTTACCGAAGATGAACAGGAAGCTTATGATTTAGCTCAGGAAATAGGAGAGGAAAATACTTTACGTCAGCAAATCGAAAAAGCTATTTTAGATGAAGCGGTTGGCATTATTGAAAAAGAATATCTCTATCACCAACGTGTAATAGTTGTATCGGGTGAAAATTGGCATCATGGCATTGTTGGAATTGTAGCATCGCGCATTTGCGAAATGTACGGAAAGCCCACAATAGTTTTGAGTATTGACGGTGATGTTGCCCATGGTTCCGGCAGAAGTATTGATGGATTTTCTTTGTATGACTGCATAAATAGCGCTACTCAATATACTCAAAAATTCGGCGGTCATGAGTTGGCGGCGGGTGTAACCGTTAAAAAAGAAAATATTGAAGTTTTTGCTTCGGCTGTTAATGATTATGCACGTACTGTTAGTCCCGTGGTTCCCGTATTAAAGCTTGATTGTAAGCTTAATCCTATTGCTTTATCAATTGATTTGTTTGATGAGCTTAACGTTATGCAACCATTCGGAACCGGTAACAATATTCCTCTTTTTGGGATTTTCGGTGTAAAACTTGAAAAAATATCTTCTGTAGCAGGCGGAAAACATCTGAAGCTCAGCTTTATTAAAGATAATACTTCTTTTCGTGCAATGCTTTTTTCCTGCAGCGAAGAGGCGTTTGAGTATAAATTAGGCGATGTTCTTGATATTGCTGTTGTTCTAGATGTGAGCCTATTTAATGGCAAAAGATATTTATCGGTAATTATAAAGGATTATCGCATTTCAGGTGTTTTAGATAATAATTTAGCTCAGGAATTAGCCGACTATGATGACTTTTGCGCTCTTGTTCCCAAGTGTTATAATGCTATAGCTCCAACAAGGGAAGAATGTGCTGTTATATATAAGTTTTTAAATCGCGGCACAGCTTCTGCAAAAGCTACCGAACAAAAATTTATGAATCAATTCGGTATCGCAAAAGTAAGAATGATTATTGATATATTTATTGAACTGGGTTTAATATCAAAGACTAATAATGAGTGCGAAATGCTATATATTAACTCAGGCGGCGGTAAGGTGGATTTAGAAAATTCATCAATACTTAAAAGGGCAAGGGGGTGACCTTAAATGAATAGTATATATGAAAATGAGTATAAGTCATTTAAAGATTTTTTAAGCAGTCAGAATGCTGAATTTGATTATGAACTTATAAGAAAAGCTTATGAGTTCTGTGTTACTATGCATAAAGGTCAGCTCAGACGTTCTAATGAAGAGTATTATATTCATCCTGTTTCTGTAGCCAAAATTGTTGCGCAACTGGGTCTTGACAGCGAATCGGTATGCGCCGCTCTGCTTCATGATACGGTTGAGGATACAGAAACAACCCTTGAAGATATTAGCAGACTATTCGGTGATGAGGTTGCGCTTATAGTTGACGGTGTTACCAAAATCGGCAGACTTTCCTTTGTTTCTAAAGAAGAACAACAAGCCGAAAGTATCCGTAAAATGCTTATTGCTATGGGTAAGGATATCCGAGTAATTCTTATTAAACTTGCTGACAGACTTCATAATATGAGAACCATAGACTTTATGCCACAGCAAAAGCGCAGGGATAAAGCTCTTGAAACTCTTGAAGTTTATGCTCCTATAGCTCACCGTCTTGGTATTCGCCCCATTAAAGAAGAACTTGAAGATATTTCTATTTCCTGCCTTGACCCTGTCGCTTATGAGGAAATTGAAAGTCTTCTTTCCGAAAACTTCAAAGACAGTTCAAGAATGCTTGACTCTGTTAAGGAAAAAATTACAGAACGTCTTAAGGAAGAAATGCCTGACGTTAAAACTGAATTTCAAAGCAGAGTTAAGTCGATAAACGGTATTTACCGAAAGATGTTTGTTCAGGGTAGGGCTTTTGAAGAAATTTACGATATTTATGCAGTTAGAATTATTACCGATACTGTTGCTAACTGTTATAATATTCTGGGTATTATGCATGACCTTTTCCGTCCTATTCCCAATCGTTTTAAAGATTATATTTCTACTCCGAAGCCTAATCTTTATCAGTCCCTTCATACTACTGTTATCGGCAGGGAAGGTGTGCCCTTTGAAATACAGATACGTACCTTTGAAATGCACGAAACTGCAGAATACGGAATTGCGGCGCACTGGAAATATAAAGTGGGTTTAAGCGGCAGCGATAAGGGAATGGAACAGCAGCTTGCATGGATCCGTCAGATACTTGAAGCGCAAAATGATACAGGCGATGCTTCCGAAATAATAAGAAGTATCAAGGTGGATTTGGCGCAGGATGACGTTTTTGCGGTTACCCCCAGAGGTGACGTTATAAATCTGCCTGCAGGCGCAACGGTTGTTGACTTTGCTTTTGCTATTCACTCTGCTGTGGGTATAAGAATGGTGGGCGCAAAGGTTGACGGAAGAATTGTTCCGATAAATCACGTTATTAAAACCGGTGAAATTATTGAAATTCTTACTACTAATCAAGCTGGTCACGGACCGAGCAGAGATTGGATAAATATTGCGGTTACAAATCAAGCTAAATCAAAAATCAGAAGTTGGTTTAAGAAGGAAAAACGTTCCGAGAATATTGAAAACGGCAGAAACGAGATTGAAAGAGAATTTAAGCGTAACGGCATAGTATTTGAAAGCGAATCTGCTCTTAAAGATTTTCTTTCTGATATTGCAAAACGTCAGCATCTTGAAAACGTTGATGAGCTTTATGCGGCTATCGGTTACGGCGGTGTTGTTTTAGCAAGAATACTGCCGAATATTAAAGAAAATTTCAATCGCATATCTAAGCAAAATAAGGTTCTTATCACTACTCCCGAAGTAACTCCCCATAGAAGAAGTAAGGCTAACGACGGTGTTATTGTTGAAGGTATTGATAACTGTCTTATAAAGTTTTCAAAATGCTGTGCTCCTCTTCCGGGTGATGATATTATCGGTTTTATCACACGCGGTCACGGAGTGTCTATTCATAAGCGTGATTGCATTAATGTTCCTAAAAATATTGAAGAAAGTTCTGAACCTGCAAGATGGATTGCATCATATTGGGCAGATAATTTGCCGTCAACATTTATGGCATCCTTGCAGATTACCGCTATTGACAGACAGGGACTTATTCTTGATATTTCTCAGACGCTTATAAATATGCGCGTGGCTCTTCACAGCATTAACGCGCATCCTACCAAGAAGGGTAACAGTGTAACAGTTATAACTGTTAGTACCGAGGGTGTTGAGCATTTAAGAAATATTATTACACGTATTGAAAAAATACACGGCGTATATAGTGTAGAAAGATTGAATAAATAACAGGTGTTTTTATGAAAGCAGTTATACAAAGGGTTAAAAATGCAAGTGTGAGCGTTGACGGAAAGGTTATCGGCGCAATTGAAACGGGTTTTCTCGTTTTACTTGGCGTTTATGAAGATGATACCAATGAAGATACGCAAATCCTCGCCAAAAAGGTCAGCTCACTAAGAATTTTCTGCGACGAAGACGATAAAATGAATTTATCGCTTTTAGATATAGGCGGAAGTGCGTTAGTTATTTCTAACTTTACTCTTTGCGCTGATACTAAAAAAGGTAACAGACCTTCTTTTACACTTGCAAAGGAACCTGTTGCGGCTAATAGTGAATATGAACTGTTTTGTCAACTGCTAAAAGAAAACGGAGTAAACAACGTACAAAAGGGTGAATTTGGCGCTGATATGAAGGTTGAGCTTCTTAACGACGGCCCTGTTACCATAATTCTTGATACCCAGATCTGGAGAAAAAATTAATGAAACTCAAAACTGTAAATATTCCGTATATGGATCAAAACGTCTATTTGATTTCGGGAAGTACCGGTGCTGTTATTATTGATCCGGGGCAAATGACCGATGAAATCAGAGAGTTTATAATGGAAAACAAATCAAAAGAATTCGCCATTTTGCTGACTCATAATCATTTTGACCATATACTAGGCGCTGATGAAGCCAGAACTTTGAGCAATGGGAAAATTTACATATCCAATCCTGACGCAAAAGGCTTAAGTGATGCTTCAGTTAATTTGTGTGAGCGCTTCTGCCTTGATTTTTCGCCCTTTGAGGCTGATGAAACCTTAAGCGATAATCAGTTGCTTACTATTGGTGATATAAAAATCAAGGTTCTTATAACGCCTGGTCACTCAAAGGGAAGCTCTTGCTTTATTATTGGCGACTGGATGTTCAGCGGTGATACTTTATTTAGACTCAGTGTAGGCAGAACCGATTTTATAGGCGGCGACAGCGATGAACTTATGGTATCGTTAAAACGTCTTTATGATATTAAAGGCGATTTTGATGTCTATTCCGGTCACGGTCCTGCCTCGCGTTTATCTTTTGAAAAAGAAAATAATCCTTTTATGAGAGAAATTTTGAAATGAATTTATGCTGTATTGGTCACACCTTTCAATATGAAATGGAGAAACTGTGTAGAATTTTTCTTCCATTTGAAAAAATTCAGATTAGCTACGAATTAGTTAACAGTTCTAGTATGGCTGTCACTAGGCTTTGCGGCAATGATATATATGCAAGTGTTTTAATAAACGGCAAATTTGCTGAATACAAAGCAAATTTAATTAACGGCTATAGTGAACGTGATGCCGAACGAGAACTTGCTGCATTACTATTTAAATGCTTTAGTGAGATTACTTCCTATTTGCCAAAGTGGGGAATTGTCACCGGTATAAGACCTGCTCGACTTTATTCGTCTGTGGCTAAGGAATTGGGCGCAGAGCAAAAAGCGAAGGAGTTTTTTAAAGAAAAATTCCTTGTAAGTGATGAAAAGATTTCATTGTGCGAAGAAACACACTTTGGTGAAGCAAAAATTATAGAGCTTTCCGAAAGCGATTCCTTTAGTTTGTATATTTCAATCCCTTTTTGTCCCACAAGATGTTCATACTGTTCTTTTGTTTCTCATGCCGTAGAAAAAGCCGACCATCTGATTCCCGAGTATGTAAAATACCTTTGTAAAGAAATTGAAGAAACTTCAGTTATAGCAAAGGAAAACAATTTAAAACTCAAAACTATTTATATGGGTGGCGGCACACCTACAACCCTTGATGCAAATCAAATGAGAACAGTGCTTGATACGGTGAATAGAAGCTTTGATTTGAGTTATCTGTTGGAATTTACTGTTGAAGCAGGAAGACCTGATACTATAACCGAAGAAAAACTGACTGCTATTAAAGAATGCGGAGTAACTCGCATAAGTATTAATCCGCAGACTATGAATGATGATGTTTTAAAAATTATCGGTAGAGCCCATACCACAAAACAGACAGTTGATGCATTTAATCTTGCCAGAAAAGTGGGCTTTGATAACATAAATATGGATTTAATTGCAGGACTTCCGGGAGATAATTTTGAAAGCTTTAAGAGTACTGTTGAGCAATTACTAAAACTTGATCCCGAGAGTATTACCGTACATTCTCTGTCAATGAAGCGCTCTTCAAAACTGAATCTATCGGGTGATTTTCCTGAAATTCAGGCAGGAAAAGAAGCTGATGATATGGTAACTTATGCGAGAAAGATTTTGACTCAAAACGAAATTTTGCCCTATTATATGTATCGTCAGAGCAAGACGGTAGGTAATCTTGAAAATGTCGGTTATGCTAAAATCGGCAAGGAATGTCTCTATAATGTATTTATTATGGATGAAACCCATACTATCCTTGCTTGTGGTGCTTCTGCTGTTACAAAGCTGAGAGAACCAAACGGTGACTATATTGAAAGAATCTTTAATTTTAAATATCCCTATGAATATATTAATAGATTTGATGAATTGATGCTTCGTAAAAAAGGCATTGGCGATTTTTATAAAAAATATGAAAAGACAGGTGAAAAGAAAGATGTATAAAAAAATCGGAATAATCGTTGCAGATGATGGCGAATATAAACCTTTTGTTGAAAAGCTTCAAAATGCCACTAATATAGGCTTTTTCGGCAGAGATTGTTATGCCTTTAAAATCAAGGATATTCAGGTTTATGCGGTGCATTGCGGTATCGGTAAAGTAAATTCCGCTTCTGCCACAATGTATCTTTATACTCAAGGCTGTGATGCTATACTCAGCTTTGGTTATTCGGGCGGTATTTCCCGTGTTAAAAAAGGTGAAGTTGTAATTAATAATAAATTTATTGAACATGACTTTGATTTAACCTGTCTTGGCTATAAATTATGCGAAAAACCTGCTCAGGACTATATTTATGATTCGGACAAGGTGTTAACCGAACTTTTGTCAGAACTTTGCAGTGAAGCAAAAATAGGACTGGCTGTATCAGGAGACTGTTTTGTTAGCAATGATGAATTGAGAGACAAACTAAAGGTTAATTTTGATGCTATATCCTGTGATATGGAAACGGCTGCTATCGCTTCGGTTTGTCATCAGACGGGAATGGCTTTTGCCGCTGTAAGACAAATTTCCGATGATGCGGGAGATGATGCCGACGCCTCATACAGTGCTGTAGCATATAGCGGTGATATTGCTCCTGCTGAAATAATTTTAAATCTTTTGAAAGTATTAGCTGAAAGGGAAGTATCATGAGAGAAAAGAGAATCAAAGAACAGAACTTTGAACGCGGCGCCATAATTTTACTTGCTTCAACAGTTATAGTTAAGATTATAGGTGCGATTTTCAAAATTCCTCTTCAAAGTCTTATCGGCGACCTTGGGTTTGGATATTTTTCATCTGCGTATGATTTGTTTTTGCCGATATATGCGCTTTCGATGGCGGGACTTCCTATTGCGGTTTCGCGCCTTACTGCCGCTTCTGTTGCGCAGGGAAAACTTAAAGATGCCCGTAAAACCTTGAATATTGCTCAAAAGGCTTTTCTGGTTACAGGCATTGCAGGTTTTATAATTATGCTTTGCGCAACCTATTTTTATGCGGTTTCTACTACCGATAATGTGACGGATGCGAAAAATGTTGCTGTATGTGTGCTGATGATAGCTCCTACAATACTTTTCTGCAGTTATATGTCTGCTTACAGAGGATACTATGAAGGACTGCACAATATGTATCCAACTGCCGTTTCCGATATTATTGAGGCGCTTGGAAAACTGATTCTCGGTTTTTCTTTTGCATATATAGTTCTTAAAATTACCTCTAATGTTGCTTATGCTGCGGCAGGTGCGCTTGGCGGAATTATGGTTGGTACTATTGCGGCTGCTGCCTTCCTTATTTTGCGGCATAAATTCATTGGAGACTCAATAGATAATAAAGCTTACGAAAGCGCTCCCGAAAGCAGTACGGGAAAGGTGATTTTAAAGGCGCTTCTTGTAATTGCTATACCCGTTGCATTAAGCTCTTTGGCAAATAACATTACGCTGTTTATTGATACTTTTATGGTAAAATGGCAGCTTAAAAACGTTATGGCTGATTCTTTTGAATACGTATCTAATATGTACGCCGCCTCTGTTGCGGATTATAACGCTACTGCATCTTCTCTCGGAAGAGAATTGCTATCTCCCTCAAATATGCCAACATTTTTATATGGTATAAGAGGCGAAGCATATGTGTTTTATAATCTGATTCCCACAATTACCGCAACTTTAGGTATTGGTTCGGTTCCTTTTCTTACTACAGTTTGGGTAGAAAAGAATATGGTGGCTGTTAAAAAGACTATGGAAACTATACTGCGTACAACTGCGGTTATAGCAATTCCTGCAGGTATTGGACTTTGCGCAATAGCTCCCAACGTAATGGGACTTTTGTATAAAGGTGTCGCTCCTGTTGAAATAGGCGCTCCTTTACTTCGAATGCTTGGCGTTGCAGCTGTATTTTCAGGACTTAGTGTTCCCATGACAAATATGCTGCAGGCAATTGGTAAGCCAATGCTTCCCGTAAGAAATATTGCTATAGGCGCTGTTCTTAAGATAGTTGTTAATGCGGTACTTGTAGGTCGTCCCGAATTTAATATAATGGGTGCTCCTATCGGTACAACTCTTTGCTATGTATTTATTTTTGCTTCTAATATGTATTGCCTTATTAAGCATACCGGTGTTAAGTTTAACTTCTTTGCTGTTATTGTTAAACCGTTTATATCTGCGCTGTGTTGCGGAGTTTGTGCATTCTTTGTTTCAACCCTTATTACAAAGCTTGGAAAAGGCGATTTTATAGCCACGATTTGCGGAGTAGCTGTAGCTGTAATCGTTTATTTAGTGGTGCTATTTGCCCTTAAAACTTTGAGCAAAGAAGATATAGAAGGCTTCCCAAAAGGCAAAACGATAGCAAGATTTCTTGAAAAATTGCACATTATTAAGTAAAAATTGTAAAAATTATGTGTAATTTGGTGTTTTTTTAACAAAATTTCTTAAACAACTATTGATTTTTAGGTGAAATTATGGTAAATTTATATACAGAGTATTGTAAAGAAAAATATACAATAGATGAGTTTTTGCAAATTATGAGAAAACTCAGAGCTCCTGACGGTTGTCCTTGGGATAAAGAGCAAACTCACGCATCTATCAGAAATAATTTTCTTGAAGAGACTTATGAAGCTGTTGATGCGATAGACCGTGACGACGCAACCGATATGTGCGAAGAATTAGGCGATGTGCTTATGCAGGTTGTTTTTCACGCAATTATGGCAGAAGAGGAAAATAAATTTGATTTTTCTGATGTTGTTGACGGCGTGTCTAAAAAGCTGGTTTATCGTCATCCCCACGTTTTCGGTGATGTTGTTGCTGAGACATCTGAAAAGGTTCTCGATAATTGGGAGAAACTTAAACGTGTGGAAAAGTCTCAGGAAACCTATTCGGATACACTTAAAAGTGTTCCTGCCGCTTTTCCCGCATTGCTCAGGGCACAGAAGGTTCAAAAGCGCGCTTCAAAAGCAGGCTATGATTTTGCTAGTGCTATAGATGCTTTTGAGAAAATTGGTGAGGAATCAAGCGAACTTAAGTCTGAACTGTCAAAAGGGGATAAGGCTAAGCTTATCGAAGAACTTGGCGATTTGCTTTTCTCGGTTGTAAACGTCGGCAGGCTTTTGGGAATTGACTGTGAAGAAGCTCTTAGTCGTTCTACCGTAAAATTTACCGATAGATTCGAAAAAGCTGAAAGAAAAATTATTGCTGACGGATATGATATTAAGGACTTGTCTGCGGACAAGCTTGATGAATATTGGGAAAAAGCAAAAATTGATTGATTTCATACAGTTTAGTACTGTTGAAAATATTATAATGGAGGTTATCACTATGAACAAAACAGAACTTATTGCTGCTATCGCTGAAAAAGCCGGTATCGCAAAGAAGGATGCTGACAAGGCTCTCGCTGCTTTCATCGAGACTGTTGAAGCTGAACTCAAAGCCGGCGAAAAAGTTACTTTAGTTGGTTTTGGTACTTTCGAAGTACGTGAGCGTGCTGCAAGAACCGGTATCAATCCTAAGACTAAAGCTAAGATTGAAATCGCTGCTTCTAAGGCTCCTGTATTTAAAGCTGGTAAAGCTTTCAAAGATGCTATCTAATAAATCAGATGCCACCCATTCGGGTGGCTCGGTTTTTTATAGGAGAATTTTATGAGACTTGATAAGTATTTAAAGATTTCACGTATTATCAAAAGACGTACTATTGCTAATGAAGCATGTGATGCCGGAAGAGTTATGGTTAACGGCAAGGTCGCAAGAGCATCTTATGATGTTAAAGTCGGTGATATTATTGAAATCGAATTTGGAACCAGAACCGTAAAAGCTCAAGTAATACAGGTTGTGGAAACTGTAAAGAAGGATGACGCTGTTTCTCTTTACAAAATAATTGAATAACATATTAATCTACCTTTTGCAATATATTATTGTGGAAGGTGATTTTTTTATGAATGATATAATGTCAAATAATAAAGAGCATAATATCGAGCTTGAAAACAGAAAGAAAATGAGACTTACAGGAGTTGTAGATATATTAAGCTTTGATGAGGAAACAATTACTGTTTTGACTGTTCTCGGAAAATTAGTAATTAAAGGAATTGAACTAAAAATACTTAATTTCGGCAACGAAACAGGCGATATGGAGATAGAAGGAAAAATTAATGCGGTAGTGTATCTTAATGACACGAAAGGCAAAAGCTCCTTTATGGGTAAACTGTTTAAATAATTATGTGGGAAATTACTGTAAAAAATCAACTTATATCTTTTTTGTGCGCAGTTGTAGTCGGTATTTTTCTATCCTTTTTTTTCGATTTCTTTCGCACTTTAAGACAAAGCTTCAAACACAAAAAAATCACTGTATTTATTGAAGATATTTTATTCTTTTTGGTAGCTACTTTTATTACTTTCTTACTGCTGATGGCTAGATGTAACGGTGAAGTAAGAGCTTATGTAATTGTATCAATCGTTTTGGGCTTTTTCTTTTATCGTATCACATTATCACGTTTGCTTTTGCCGGTTGCAGTTTTTTTACTTAAATTTTTTATAAAGATTTTTAATAAAATAGGCTCAATTATCGGAAAAAGTGTGTCGTTGATAGTAAAAAATGCAAAAAAGTTATTAAAAATAAGAAATAGAGATAAAAAAACTCTTGAAAGATAGTATAAAGTTGTTGTATAATCATTATGAATTAATTTATTGTGGAGTTGGCTATGAAGAAAAAGAAGGATAGAAGTATTATCTTACGTGTTCTTGTACTTTGCGTTTCTGTTTATCTTATATATTCTCTTTCTTCTTTGTGGACAGAACTTGCTGACGGTAAGAAAAAACTTGATGAATATAATGAACAAATTGCCGAAACCGAGCGAAAAATTGATGAATACAAAAATCTTTTAGCCGAAGGCAATGAAGTTAAAATTATTGAAAAAGCCGCTCGAGACAGACTAGGTTATGTATTTGCGGACGAGCAGGTTTTTATAGATGTTTCGGGAAATTGAAACAAAAATTAAGGGGGAAATGCATAGTTTATGCAGGTTGAAGTAGGACAGATTGTTGAAGGAAAAATTACCGGTATCACTAATTTCGGAGTTTTCGTTGATTTAGGTGATAACATTAGCGGTATGGTACATATTTCGGAGGTTGCCAGAAGTTACGTTACCGATATTCGTGAATTTGTTAAAGAAAACGATACCGTTAAGATGAAGGTGTTAAGTGTTGGGGATGATGGAAAAATCAGTCTCAGTATTAAACGCGCACAAGAAGAGCCTAAAAAGGAACGTTTTGATAAAAAGAAGAGTTCTCCTGTACGTGAACAGCCTAAAATTGATTCCTCTTATACTTGGGCACCTAAAAAGCAAGAACCCGTATCTTTTGAGGAAATGATGAATCGTTTTAAGCAGACCAGTGATGAAAAATTTTCTGACTTAAAACGCAAAAACCCTGAGACTCGTCGTTCAAAACGCGGTGCCGGTGTTAAGTAATTTCACTTATTTGGCAGACTTTATGTCTGCCTTTTTTACTGAAAGGATGTAATTTTGTGAGGGAACTTTCTGTAAAGATCATAAGGGATGAAGTTGAGAAGCTTTGTATAAAAGCTAATAAAATATTGCCTGATGATTTGGTGTGCAGAATTAATGAATGTTATAACTGCGAAAGCAATAATACCGCTAAGTGTGTGCTTGGCGATATTCTTGAAAATATTGATGCCGCTAAAGAAATGAATATCCCGATTTGTCAGGATACAGGGATGGCTGTGATTTTTTTAAAAATCGGACAAGATGTTCATTTTACCGATGGCTCTTTATATGAAGCAGTCAACGTTGGTGTGAAAAACGGTTATGCTTCGGGAATGCTCAGAAAATCGGTTGTATCAGATCCCTTAAACCGAGTTAATACGGAAGATAATACTCCTGCGATTATACATACTGAAATAGTTGACGGCGACGAGGTTGAGATTACCGTTGCGCCAAAAGGTTTTGGTAGTGAAAATATGAGTAAGGTGATTATGCTGACTCCTGCAGCGGGAAGAAAAGGTGTAGTTGACGCTGTGGTTGATGTAGTAAAAGCCGCTGCTTCGAATCCGTGTCCTCCTATGGTAGTGGGAGTAGGAATCGGCGGAGATTTTGAACAATGCGCCTTACTTTCTAAGAAAGCTCTTTGCAGAAGCGCACAGGAAAGAAATACTGATCCGTTTTACAAAGAACTTGAATGTGAACTACTTGAGAGAATTAATGAACTTGACATAGGGCCCCAAGGTTTTGGCGGCGACACAACAGCCTTGTATGTAAATATTGAAACAGCGCCGACTCATATAGCAGGTTTGCCGGTAGCTGTAAATATAGGCTGTCATGTAACAAGACATATTGTAGTAAAAATATAATGTAAGGAATTTAATATGAGTAAATTTAATTTAATTGCGCCCTGCCTTTTTGGAATTGAAGGAATAGCTGCTGACGAGTTCAGACGTATGGGTTTTACCGATGTTTTTGCTGAAAATGGCAGAGTCAAGCTTATCGGTGATGAAAGTATGTTGGTAAAAGCCAATATTAATTCCAGATTTGCTGAACGTATTCTTATAAACGTTGGTGAATTTGAGGCGTTATCCTTTTCGGAGCTTTTTGATAATGTCAAATCTTTGCCTTGGGAAAATTTTATTGGCAAAAAGGATGCTTTTCCCGTAAACGGCTGGAGTATTAACTCTCAGCTTTCAAGCATTCCCGATTGTCAGTCTATCATTAAAAAAGCGATTGTTGAACGTCTTAAATCAAAATATGGGATTTCTTGGTTTGAGGAAACAGAGGTTGAATATAAAATCAGATTTTCGATACATAAGAATTTGGTTACTATGATGATAGATACTTCAGGCGAAGGCTTACATAAACGCGGTTACAGAAGAAATGCTAATGCAGCGCCATTAAAGGAAACACTTGCTGCTGCAATTTGTGATATGGCGCGTATTTTTCCCGATACTGTTTGTATTGATCCATTTTGCGGTTCGGGTACTTTGCTTATCGAAGCTGCTATGATGGCTAAAAAAATGGCCCCAGGTCTTCGCAGAAACTTCGCTGCCGAACGTTTTCCATTTATCAGTAGTGATGTATGGCAACAGGAAAGAGGACTTGCTCAATCTAAAATTTTAACCGATATAGAATTTACTGCAACAGGGTATGATATTGACCCTCAGGCTGTGGAACTTACACTAAAAAACGCTCGTTTTGCAGGTGTTGATAAATATGTTAAAGCAAGTGTTGCTGATATAAAGGATTTTACTCCGCCAAATCAGCGTTGTCTTATACTTGCTAATCCGCCTTATGGTGAAAGATTGCTTGATATAAAGGAAGCAGAAAATCTTTATAAAATTATGGGGGAGCGTTTTAAAGTTGGCGACGGACAGAAATACTTTATGATCAGTCCTCATGATGAATTTGAAAAGTTTTTCGGCAGAGAAGCCGACAAACGCCGTAAACTTTATAACGGAATGATAAAATGTCAGTTGTTTATGTATTTTAAACAGGGGTAAAATTATGAGATACGTTTTTATTATCAATCCTGCCGCCGGTAAAGGCAGAGCTGTAAAAAAGCTTGGAATAGAAATAGCTGAATATTGTTCGTCTCATAAACTTGAATATTCTGTGCAGATAACTACAGCACCGGGGGACGCAAAACGCTTTGCTAGAGAACACGCAAGTAAAGGCGATGAAGTAACGATTTTTCTTGCGGGCGGCAAGGGTACTGTTTTTGAAGCTCTTAACGGTGTTATGGGATATGATAACGTAACTCTTGCTGTAATACCTATCGGTTCAGCTAACGACTTTTTAAAATTCTTTCCTAAGGAAAAGAAAATTGCATTTAGAAATCTTGCTGATCAGATTGCAGGAAAGCCTATTAAGATGGACGTAATAAAAGCAGGGGAGTATTATTGCCTTAACGGATGCTCGGCAGGTATGGATGCTGTAGTAGCAAAGTATATGTCAGATTTTAGACGTCTTCCTTTGGTGAGCGGCAGTATGGCATATAATCTTGCTATAGCAAAATGCTTTTTAGGTAAAATAGGTTGCCGTCTTAAGTTAAGTGCTGATGGTAAAGATTTAGGAACAAAGGAATGTTTATTTGCTGTTGTTGCTAACGGCCCTGCTTACGGTGGAGGCTACCTTGCCGCGCCTGATGCCGTGCCATTTGACGGTAAGCTAAATTTTACTGTTGTTGACGGCATTGGTAAACTTAAAATACTTCGCTTTATCGGTAAATATAAAAAAGGCGATGTAAAAGGACTTAATTTTGTTCATAGTAGTACAGGAGAAAAATTTTCTATTAAATCCGATATAAAAGTGCCTATTAATCTTGACGGTGAAATTTTTGAGGCTAACTCAATGGACTTTGAAATAGTAAAGAGCGCTGTGAAATTTTTAATTCCTGCTTCTCTGGTTAATACTTTGATTAAAAATGAAAAAAATTACCAAAAGCCCTTGATTTTTGCATAAAAAGGGTTAAAATATATTTCAGAACATATGTTATGTAAGCGCAAATTAGCGCATATCATTAAATGGAGGTATTTAATATGACTATCAAACCTTTATCAGACAAAGTTGTTACCCGTATGACAGAAGCTGAAGAAACAACTAAAAGCGGTATTATTCTTACTGCTGCTGCTAAAGAGAAACCTTCTGTTGCTGAGGTTGTAGCAGTAGGCCCCGGTGCTTACGATAAAAACGGAAATCTTATTCCTATGACCGTAAAGGTTGGAGATAAAGTTTTAGTAGCAAAATATTCCGGTACTGAAGTTAAACTTGACGGAGAAGACTACAGTATTGTTTCTCTTGCGGATATTTTGGCTATTGTAGAATAATTTAAGGAGATTTTAGATATGGCAAAGCAAATTATTTTTGGAGAAGAAGCCAGAAAAGCATTGCAATCAGGCGTTGACCAACTTGCAAATGCTGTTAAGGTTACTTTAGGACCAAAGGGAAGAAACGTTGTACTTGATAAAAAGTACGGTTCTCCTCTTATAACAAATGACGGTGTTACTATCGCTAAGGATATCGAGCTTGATGATCCTTTTGAAAATATGGGCGCTCAGCTTGTAAAAGAAGTATCCGTAAAGACTAACGATGCAGCAGGGGATGGTACTACTACCGCTACTGTTCTTGCACAGGCTCTTATTTTAGAAGGAATGAAGAACGTTGCCGCAGGCGCAAATCCTATGGTTCTTAAAAAGGGTATTGCCAAGGCTGTAGATACCGCTGTTGCAACCGTAATTTCCAACTCTAAAAAAGTTACCTGCAGTGAAGATATTGCTAGAGTTGCTACTGTTTCTGCAGGGGATGAAACTATCGGTAATCTTATTGCGCAGGCTATGGAAAAGGTTACCGCTGACGGTGTTATTACAGTAGAAGAATCTAAAACTGCTGAAACATATATCGACGTTGTAGAAGGTATGCAGTTTGACAGAGGATATATCACTCCTTATATGGCTACCGATACCGATAAGATGGAAGCAATAATTGATGATGCTCTCGTTCTTATTACCGATAAGAAAATATCATCAATTCAGGAAATTCTTCCTCTTCTTGAACAAATCGTACAGACAGGTAAAAAACTTGTTATTATTGCTGAAGATATAGAGGGAGATGCTCTTTCTAACCTTATTATCAATAAGCTTCGCGGCGTATTTACTTGCGTTGGTGTAAAGGCTCCCGGATTTGGTGACAGAAGAAAAGAAATGCTCCGCGATATAGCTATTCTTACCGGTGGCGAAGTAATTACTGAAGAACTTGGTCTTGACTTAAAGGAAACCACAGTAGATATGTTGGGACGTGCCGCTCAGGTTAAGGTTGGTAAAGAGACTACCGTTATTGTTGGCGGTGCAGGTGATAAAAACCTTATTAATGACCGTATCGGTCAGATAAAGAGCCAGATAGAAGTTACTACTTCTGATTTTGATAGAGAAAAACTTCAGGAACGTCTTGCTAAACTTGCAGGCGGTGTTGCAGTTGTTAAGGTTGGCGCCGCAACTGAAATTGAAATGAAAGAAAAGAAGCTTCGTATCGAAGATGCACTTTCTGCTACTAAAGCTGCTGTTGAGGAAGGTATCGTAGCAGGCGGTGGCGTTGCACTTGTTAATGCTATAGGTTCTGTTAAGGAACTTCTTGCAACCTTAGAAGGTGATGAAAAGACAGGTGTTGCTATTGTTCTTAAGTCACTTGAAGCACCTATTCGTCAAATTGCCGCTAATGCAGGTCTTGAAGGCTCTGTGATTGTTGATAAGATAGTATCTGCGGGAAAAGCAAATTACGGCTTTGATGCATACAGAGAAGTATATACCGATATGATCGAGGCAGGTATAGTTGATCCTACTAAGGTTACTCGTTCTGCGCTTCAGAATGCTGCATCCGTTGCATCTATGGTTCTTACAACCGAAACTTTGGTTGCAGATAAAAAAGAGGATGCACAAGCTGCTAATGCGGCTGCTGCAGCCGCTGCTGCTCAAGGCGGTATGTATTAATTTAAGTCTGAAAACCGTCGGAAAACCGACGGTTTTCACTATTTTAAAAATATTTATAAAAAAGCAAAATTTATTGTTGACAAATAAAACCTCTTGTGGTAATATAATAAAGTCGCAAATGCGGATGTGCTGGAATAGGCAGACAGGCACGTTTGAGGGGCGTGTGTCAACCGACGTATGGGTTCAAGTCCCATTATCCGCACCACGAAAAAAGAGTCTTTTGTCTACTAGACAAAAGACTCTTTTTTCGAACTAAGTGCGCCTATCGGCGCGTGAAGTGATGCTTTGCATCGTGAAGTTGCTGCGCAGTGAAGTTTGCTTCGCAAGTGTTGTGGCGCACTTAACTTCACTTTGCGGCAAAGTCGCAATATTTCACTATGCCGTAGGCATAACTTCACTTGGGCGCAGCCCAAACTTCACTGAATGTTGTCTATTGCAGATGTTTATGATATAATATGTTCGAATAGGGGTGCCACTATGTCAGAAAGCAAATTGAGAACGCAGTCTATGGATTTCGCAGTATCCATCATTAACCTTGTTAAATATCTAAAAGAAAAACGCGAGTCCATCATCTCCAACCAAATCGGCAGGAGTGGCACATCCATTGGAGCCAATATCCGTGAAGCACAGTATGCTCACGGCAAGGCGGACTTTATCGCAAAATTGCAAATTGCCCTTAAAGAATCCAGCGAAACCGGGTATTGGTTAGAACTGCTGTTCAAAACGAATTACATATCCGAAGAAGAATATAAATCCCTTGACTCCGCTTGCACAAGTATTCGAGTTATGCTCATCTCATCCATCAACACCGCAAAGGAGAGTGCGAAATGAAACATATTATTTGCTGTTTGATTTGCTTAATTGTAGCACTTTCATTCGTCGGCTGCAATTCTATCAAAACTGAAGAAGATTTGATCTCGGGAACTTATTATATGTCGGGAGACTTTGATGAAGGATTAACGCCTTATGTATCACTTTCTCTTGAAGATGGTGGTTTTGCAATGGGAGCAGGAAGTATCGTTTCCTTCCAGGCACAAGGCTCTTTTAGTATTGAGGGGAACTCCTTGGTAGCAACAACACAAATTTCAACTTTTGTCTTTGAAATAAAAGACTCCAAAACATTGATTTTGATTGATAACGGCGATAACGAATTTTTTCAATTGAAAGAAAATACAGAATTTATCCATAGCGATACTATGCGATAAATTGCGCACCTAATCGCTTTTCTTACCCACATTTATGCACCGTTATGTTGCTCTTTCGCAGAAAAGAAACAACCTTTGTCTAATGGACAAAGGTTGTTTCTTTTTAACTAAATCCACCCTATCGGGTGGGATAAATCCCACTTTCGTGGGATGAAATCACTTCGTGATGAAATCCGACTTCGTCGGGAAAGGACGGATTTAATTTCATCTGCGAAGCAGATTTCATCCGAACGCAGTGAGGATTTCATCGCGCCTTGCGCGATTTCATTGAAAAGAGCGTTGTTTTATGATACAAAACTTCTTTCTTTATTATTCAAGCCGTAGGCTTGGTATATCATCGCCGTAGGTGCAATCATCATTGCTTCTTGAAAATTTTTGCAGAGTGATATATAATATAAGAAAATAATTATAAGGTGAAAATATGAGCAAATTAGAAAAACTGACTCCTGAGAGAGTTTTTTATTATTTTGAGGAAATATGCAAGATTCCGCACGGTTCAGGTGACACTTCAAAAATCAGCGATTTTTGTGAAAAATTTGCTGTTGAGCACAATCTTGAGTACGTTCGCGAAGAGATAGGAAATATTATTATTAAAAAACCTGCTACTAAGGGCAAGGAAGATTCTCCGGCTGTTATTATTCAAGGACATCTTGATATGGTGTGTGAAAAAAATCCTGAGGTTGAATTTGATTTCTTAAAAGACTTTATTGAAGTGGATACTGACGGTGAATTTGTTTTTGCTAATGGCACTACTTTGGGCGGCGACGACGGAATAGCGGTAGCAATGGCTTTGGCTATCCTTGAGAGTGACGAAATAGTACATCCGGCACTTGAGGTGCTTTTCACTGTTGATGAAGAAACCGGTATGTATGGCGCGGCGGCGCTGGATGGTTCTCTCTTTGACGGCAAAAGACTTATCAATATTGATTCAGAGGATGAAGGAGTATTTACGGTAAGCTGTGCAGGCGGAGTACGCGCTGAACTTACGGTTCCAATAGAGTTTGAAGAAAATCAGTTGCCGTGCTATAAAATTGTGGTTGAAGGACTGCAGGGCGGACATTCGGGTGTAGAAATTCATAAGGGCAGACTTAATGCTAATAAGGTTGCAGCAGATTTTCTTTCTGTTTTGGGTGACGTTCGTATTGTCTCGATTAACGGCGGTCTTAAAGATAATGCCATTCCTGCACATTCACAAATTATAGTGGCTAGTAATGAAAATTTTCATAGTAAGATTACTGAATTTGTTGCCAATAATCGTGTTGACAGCGATTTAGGGCTTTCTATATCTGTTGTAAAGACGGATATGCATAATTGCGCTTTAACTGCAAAATCCTCTAAGACTGTTATTGATTTTCTAAAAGATGTTCCTAACGGTATTATAAAATGGAGTAGTGATATTGAAGGTCTGGTTGAGACAAGCCTTAACCTTGGCGTTCTTAAAACCGAGAAAAACTATATTAGCGCTTCCTTTGCTGTCAGAAGCAGCGTTAATGCGGATAAACTTATATTGCTGGATAATCTCGAAAAATACGTTAATTCTTTTGGCGGCAAGATGTTTGCAGAAGGACATTATCCTGCTTGGGAATATAAAAAAGAATCAGAACTTCGAGATAGTATGGTACGCGTATATAAAGAGATGTACGGTTATGAACCCGAAGTGGTTGCAATACACGCAGGTCTTGAATGCGGCTTGTTAAGTGAAAAGATTGCTGATCTTGATGCTGTGTCAATAGGACCTGATATGAAGGATATTCATACTCCTCGCGAAAAATTATCGGTGGCTTCTGTTAATAGGGTATATGATTATCTTTTAAATCTGCTTAAACAACTGTAATATCTGTACTAAAAAACAACCAAAAGCTTTTTGGTTGTTTTTTTGTTGCAAAATATCGAACAATATGATAATATTTTATAGAAAGGTGTGATATGCATGTCGATTCAATACGTTAGTTATGGCATTGATGAAAATTCTGCTGATATAAAGGTCGATGAATATAAGGGTTATACTCCGCGAATGACTGATTATCATATGCATAACTATTATGAAATGAGTATAATAATTTCCGGTAACGTTAACGTTTTACTTACTGATTCAATGGAGCATAGTACTTCATCTAAAATTGTTTTGCTTCGACCTCATACTCCTCACTATATTTACTGCGAAACTGATGTGCTTTATAACAGAGTTAATGTTAATTTTAAAACCGAATATATTGGTGAGTTATCGCAGGTTCAGGAATTATTATTACAGGTATTCGGTCCAAAGGGTACGGTGCTGAAAATAAACGCAGAACAATGCGAACGGTACGTTGAACTGGCAAATCAAATAAATTCCGAAACCGACGCTTTCAGAAGAAGACTTTTACTACTTTATTTAATTTCAATCATTTCGGAGAATATGAAGCAAAGCGGTGACTTTTCTAAAATGCCGCCGTTTATGAACGAGTGCCTTACATATATTTCTTCTAATTATAGCAGAAAAATAGTAGCAGCGGAACTTTCTGAAATGCTTGGAGTTGGCAGAACTACCATTATGACTGCATTTAAAAAATATACAGGTGTTACTCTTAATGAGTATATTATCCGTAGTAGGCTTAAGAATGCTGTTGCAATGATGAAAGAGGGCGAAACAGAACAGACAGTAGCTGAAAAATGCGGCTTTACTGATGCTTGTAATATGATAAGATGCTTTAAAAGGGAAGTGGGCTTTACCCCTAAAAAATATTTGGCAAAACTTAGAAATATGGATAATTAAAGCAAGATTGGTTGAGTGTGTTTCATTCGCGTACAGTTTTATTTATGTTTCGCATTAATTAAATAAAATTAATACGAAAATTTTATGCAAATTGCCGATATTATATTTTTAATATTGCATTTTTAAGCTGAATATGTTAAATTATATTAAATTAATCATTTGAAAGAAATCCTATATTTGTACGTGAGTGGCGTACAAATATGAAAGAGGTATAATATGAAAGTAGCAATTCTTGGTTTTGGTACTGTCGGCGTAGGTGTCTATGATATATTAGCTGACAGAAAAGAAATTGAAGTTAAGTACGTGCTTGATATAGTAAAGCACGATGATATTTCTGCAATTTCTACTACTGATTTTTACGAAATATTAAATGATGATTCAGTTGATACCGTTGTTGAGGTTATTGGCGGTCTCCATCCTGCTTATGAGTTTATAACTGCTTCTCTTAAAAAGGGGAAGAATGTTATAACCGCAAATAAACTACTTTTAAGCTCGTATTATGAGGAACTTACTTCTCTTGCAAAGGAAAATAAAGTTGCTTTGAGATACACCGCTGCTGTAGGCGGCGGTATTCCTTGGCTTGTAAACCTTGAACGTGTATCACGTTGCGCTAAGGTGTGTGAAGTCAGCGGTATTATGAACGGTACTTCCAACTTTATTCTTGATGCAATGCATACCGATAAGGCTGACTTTTCCGAGTGTCTTAAAACCGCTCAGGATTTAGGCTATGCCGAAAGAGATCCAAGTGCCGATATTGACGGAATAGATACTCTGTGTAAGGTTGTTTTGTCAGCGAATATTGCTTTTTCTATTGCTATTGATAAAACTAATGTAGATGTCGCCGGTATTCGTTATATAAAAGATGTGGATATTTCGGCGTGTGAAGAGATGGAACGCACCTGTAAATTAATGGGTGTTGCTTATGATAGAAATGACCATTTGTCTGTTTTCGTTGAACCTACGTTTGTCAGCAATAAAGCTCTTGAGGCATCAATTCATTCTAATCTGAATCTTATCACATTTGAAGCCGAACACGTGGGCAGAGAAAGTTTTTACGGATATGGCGCAGGAAGATATCCTACTGCATATACTGTAGTTGAAGATTGTATTGACGTTAGTTTGGGCGTAAAAAAAGCCTATAACGACATTATGAATGACTGTGTTATAAATAATTCCGATTGTGTTCACAAATATTATGTCAGAACCGATTATAATAATGATTGGTTTAACGGTCTTTCAAAAGCTGAATGTGGTAAAGGTATGATTACCGAAGAGGTTTCTGTAGAAGAAATGCACAAGTTCTGCAAAGAAGCTCTTAGTAACGGTAAAGATTGCTTTATCGCAGGTATTACTGAAATATAAAGGGGTATTAAAATGTTAAAAGTTCTTAAATTCGGCGGTACTTCAATGGCTGATGCCAATCAGTTCGCTAAGGTTAAATCAATTGTAGAAAGTGATCCTTCACGCAGAGTAGTTGTTGTTTCTGCTGCTGGTAAGCGTTTTTCCGAAGACCATAAAATTACGGACCTTCTTTTGCTTTGCCACGCTCATGTAAAGTACGGCGTTTCCAGTGAAGGCGTGTTTGATATGATAGCAAAGCGTTATATTGAAATACGTAATGATTGCGGTCTTAAAACCGATATTGAGTCCGAGCTTGATAAAATTGCTGAAAAGCTTAAAACGGGCATTAGTAAGGACGAACTCGTTTCTCGTGGCGAATATCTTTCTGCTCGTCTTATGGCTGATTATCTCGGCTTTGATTTTGTTGACTCTGCCCGTTGGGTACGTTTTAAACTTGACGGTACTATTGATACCGAGAAGTCTTATGAGCTTCTTCGCGAACTGGCTGATGGCAGAAAGGTTGTTATCCCCGGTTTCTACGGCACAATGCCTAACGGTGCTATACGTATAATGAGCAGAGGCGGTTCTGATATTACAGGAGCTCTTGCTGCTGCTGCTTTAGATGCTGATGTTTATGAAAACTGGACCGACGTTTCCGGTATTTTGATGGCTGACCCGAGAATTGTTGAAAATCCCGAGCCTATCAAATATATTACCTATGAAGAACTTAGAGAACTTTCTCATATGGGCGCTCAGGTGCTTCACGAGGGTACAATTTTCCCTGTAAGACAAAAAAATATTCCTCTTAATATCCGTAATACCAATGCTCCTGAGGATGCAGGAAGTCTTATTATGGAAAAGTTCCCCGATGACGAGAACGATAAGCAGTTTATTACAGGTATTACCGGTAAGAAAAACTTCTCTATCGTTACCGTTGCAAAGAGCGGTATGTCTTCCGAGGTAGGATTTTTACGTAAGGTTCTTGAAGTATTCGAAAAATACGGCGTAAGCGTTGAATATGTTCCTTCGGGAATTGATAGTGTTTCGGTTGTTGTTGCTTCGAAGGGTGTTAGTGATTGTTTATATGCTATTATGGGAGATTTACAGAAATCTGTTAAACCCGATAGCATTAACGTGACCGAAGATATCGCTATTGTTGCTGTTGTAGGCAGAAAGATGGCTTATAAACCCGGTATGTCGGGCAGACTCTTTGCAGCTTTAGGCGAAAGCAAAATTAACATTCGTATGATTTCGCAAAGTTGTGAAGAACTTAATATTATTGCAGGCGTAAGTAATGAAGACTTCGAAAAGGCTGTACGTGTACTTTACAGCAGTTTCGTTAAGAAATAAGGAGAGTAAACCTATGAAAAAGTATAATTTAGCAATACTCGGCGCTACAGGTGCCGTTGGACGTGAAATGTTAAAGGTTTTGGCTGAAAGAGATTTTCCTGTAGGCGACCTTAAGCTTTTAGCAAGTGCAAGAAGTGTTGGTAAGGAAATTGAATTTAAAGGCAATGTCTATAAGGTTGAAGAAGCTACTAAGGATTCTTTTGGCGGTGTTGATATTGTTCTTGGCGCTGCAAGTAATGCTCTTGCTAAAGAACTTGCCCCTCACATTAAGGCTGCAGGTGCGGTTTTAGTTGATAACTCCAGCGCATTCCGTATGTGTGATGACGTTCCTCTTGTTGTTCCTGAAATCAACCCTGAAGACGTTAAAAAGCATAATGGTATTATTTCTAATCCTAACTGTTCTACAATTATCACTTTGACCGCAGTTAATGCGCTTAATAAAGCAAGTAAAATTAAGAGTATGATTGCTAGTACCTATCAGGCAGTTTCGGGAGCAGGTGCAGGCGGTCCTGTAGAACTTCTTAATCAGACTGAAGCAATTATGAAGGGCGAAGAGGTAGAGCATAGCGTATTTGCTCATCAGATAGCTTATAACGTAATCCCCAAAATTGGCGGCGTAACCACTGAAGGATATACTTCCGAAGAAATGAAAATGCAGAACGAGGGCGCTAAAATTATGCACCTTCCCGAGCTTAAGGTTAGTTGTACCTGTATCAGAGTTCCCGTTCTTCGCTCACACTCCATTTCCGTACTCGTTCGTACCGAAGAGCCTATCGGTGTAGAAAAGGCTAAAGAGATTATTTCTAATGCTCCCGGTTGTAAATATGTTGAAGATATGGATAATGAAATTTATCCTATGCCTCTTGAAACAAGTGATCAGGATATCGTATTTGTAGGACGTATTCGTCCCGACCTTACTGATGAAAACGGTCTTAACATTTGGTGCTGTGGCGATCAGGTAAGAAAAGGCGCCGCTACCAACGCAATTCAAATCGCAGAACTTCTCATTAAGTAATAAAAAATAAGCTCCGTTAGGAGCTTTTTTTATTTGTTCAATTCGTTTAGAATTTCTTCTTCATTCAGTATTGTAACTGACAGCGCTTTTGCTTTATTAAGCTTACTGCCGGCACTCTCTCCGCAGAGAAGAAAGTCGGTTTTGCTTGATACCGAGCCGGAAACCTTTGCGCCGAGGCCGGTGAGCTTTTCACTGAGCTCGTCTCTTGTAAAGCTTTCAAAGGTGCCTGTAATAACTATTTTTTTGCCAAAGAATTTTGACTGGGTATTTGTTTTATTTTCGGGTTTTTTAAGGGTTAAGTGAGCGAGTACATTTAAAAATTCGTTTCTGTTTTCGCTATTTTTAAACCACTCTATTATACTGTTGCTCATAATTTCCCCAAAGCCTTCAATAGCGGTAAAATCAAAGCCGCTGTCTATTTCACTCAACAGCCTATCAGCATCCCCGCCGAAATATTCTTCAATAAGCTTAGCGCCGCTTTTGCCTATTAAATCAATGTTCATTGCAACTAACAAATTTGATAGGGAAGTGGTTTTTGCATTTTCAATAGCAATTATTAAATTGTTATATGATTTTTCCCCGAAGCCTTCAAGTGAAATTATTTCACCTTTGAATTTATCTAAAGTGAAAATATCGCTTACTTTAGTCAGCCATCCGTTTTTAATGAATTTTTCTACAGTCTGTTCGGAAAGACCGTCGATATTAAGGGCCTGTTTACTTACAAAGTGTGTGAATTTTTTGATATTCTTTCCAGCGCAATCAGGGTTTTTGCAGTAAAGCACTTCGATAACGCGGTCACTGTTTTCTGTCGTTTGTATTTGGGTATTTTTACTGCAAACGGGACAAACGAGGGGGAAGTCGAGAGAGTATTCCTGACTATTATCAATGCTTAAGTTTTCCTCTACGTGAGGAATTATCATATTTCGCTTTGACACCATAATAGAGTCGCCGATTTTCAGTTTCAAATCTTTGACAAAAGTCATATTGTGAAGTGAAGCTCGCTCAACAATTGTATTATCAATTTCAACAGGATTAAAAATTGCAACAGGGGTTAACTGACCTGTTCTCGAAATATTCCACTGTATTTCTTTTAACTCGGTTTCAAAGTGAGGATCACCGAATTTATAAGCAATACCGTCACGGAAATGGTGAGCTGTTCTGCCGAGAGATGATGAAAATACAGCATCATTATAAAAGAATACAATTCCGTCTATGGGAAGACCTTTTTCGAAGGCCGCATTTTTTAGTTTAAAAATGTTTTCTTCTATAGTTTTGGTTGAATCATCAATCTTTAAATTAAAGGAAGGTATGCGAGAAAAACCGTAGGAAGAAAGTGTGTTGAGCCTTTCGGTTCTTGAAATAATATCTTCCATTCCTTCCAAAACGTTAAAGGGCATAAAACAAACTTCACGCTCTTTACAAATAGCAGAATCTAACTGACGAACCGAACCTGCCGCTAAATTTCGCGGAGTCGAATATTTGTCTTCGTCATTTTCAATTTTTTCATTAATAGAATTAAAGGTCTGTATATCAATATAAGCTTCGCCCGTGATTCTTAATTTTTCTTTAAAGGGAATGACACGGGGAATGTCCTTAAATACCTTTGCATTATGAGTTATAAGTTCGCCCTCGGTTCCGTCACCTCGGGTAGAGGCTTCTGTTAAAATACCGTTTTCAAATAACAGTTCAACGGTAAGTCCGTCAATTTTTAGCGCAAGATATCCGTCGTTTTTATTAAGCATATCCTTAATATCATCGGCGGATTTTGTTTTTGCAAGACTTAACAGAGGAATATTATGAATAACCTTGGGAAGTTCACTTAAAACCTCGGCGCCGACCTTTTGGGTAGGGGAGGTGGCAAGAATTATTCCTGTTTCTTTTTCAAGTGCTGTAAGCTCATCGAAAAGCGCATCATACTGTGCGTCGGAAATAGAGGGGGAGTTTTTATTGTAATATTCATCTGCGCATTTATTAAGATATTCAACTAGATATCGAATACGCGTTGATTTTTCCTCGTTCATCACAAGTTTTCCTCCTGTCTTAGCATAGATGTTTTATATTTTTTTGGAGTTTGTCCCGTAAATTTCTTAAAAGCACGATTGAAATTAGGACAATTATTAAATCCGCATTTCAAAGCCACCGAAATAATTGAATCGTTAGGATATTCAATAAGTAGCTGTGTTGCTAAAATTATACGTTTTTCTCCTATGTAATCCCACAGTTTAACGCCTGTCTGTTCACGGAATATATTAGAAAAATAGTTAGGACTGAGTTCGGCTATTGAAGAAATTTTTTCAAGAGATAATTCTTCGCTTAGGTGAGAGTCGATGTAGTCGATTGCCTTTTTTAAGGATTTGTGTGTTTTTGAAAATATAGAGGCTGAGTTGAAGTTCTCACTGCTTGTATGATAATTGGTTTCGCGAGCAATAGTTAACAGTACATCCAGACTGAGTTGCAGTACTTCGATTTCGTAACCCTGACGTTTTACGGAAAATGCATCTATCATTCTGTAAATGATGTTTTTTATGGTTTTTGCCGTAGGATTAACAGCGGGAATTTTGTTTTTAAAGTGACGCGAGTGACTTTGGAAGAAATTATACTCATCTAAAAGAGAATTGTACGGCAATATTTCGGTGAAGGCGGAAGAGTCTATCTGTAGGGTTAAAAAAACAGCATTGCTGTCTGATGCGATTATATCTTTGCTGTCATTTTCCGAGAAAACAAGAACGTCGCCTTCATAGAGTTCAAATTTATTATCCGGCAATATTATGGTGCAATGCGGAGACTGGAGTAACCACACCTCAAAATAGGGGTACTTGCTTACATTATATATATTGTCGCCTGAAAAAATAGTTTTACTAATAAGTTTTAGCGCAATATCCTTCTTTTTGTTGTAAATAAATTCGTCAATAACTTTAAATGGATACATAAAAACTCCTGTTTTCTTGAAAAAATATTGTATGAATATTAGAATTTTAAAATATTTTATGATTCGCTACATCATGTATTTGGTGATTTTAGCATTGCTATTGTGCAATATTTACATCAAATTCCATTAAAATTATACTATTCGTTTAATAAAATGTCAATTAAATTCACAAATGCTACAAATTTTAGTTTAAAATTCGTAAGATAGTTTATGAAATTCGGTATATATTTGTAGATTTATTGCTCAAAACATAGTATTCTATATAAGAACTATTCTGCATTATTGGGTTTAATTTGCCTTTTTGCGATTTTTTTCGTTAAATACGACAATTTTCTTGCCAATATGTTGACATTTTTATTAAACGGAGCGATATTATGCGTTTTGTATTTAAAATTGGTATTATTTTTGTTATTTCTTTGCTTTTAATTTTTTCTTTAACTGCTTGTAAAGGGAAAAAAAATCCTGACAATTCAGGCTCGGATGATACTTCTTCCGGTAGCAAAGAGACTCTGTCTGTTATAACCGGCTCCACTGATAATGGAGGTAGCGGTGATGATGCCCATCTTGATATCTCTGATATTTTTTCTTCCACTGATGCTAGTTCATCTAATCCTTCGAGTTCGTCGGATTCTTCGGGTGATGTAAATTCTTCTGATTCGTCAAGTGGTTCGAGTTCATCTGATTCATCGAATGATTCAAACACTTCGGATTCTTCCAATTCTCAAAGTTCTTCAGGAATCGATTATAATGATCCTAATGTTTGGACCGATCCGGTTTAAATTTTAAATTAGTAATATTTACAGTTTATACTGTATTGATATTAAATCTAAAAACGAGGGTGGCAAAATGAAAAAGAAATCACTACGTATGTTAGCTTGGCTGTTAGCATTAGTTATGTTGTTCTCGGTTGCTTCTGTTTCTGTAATGGCAGCTCCCGAAGATAACAATGATGATGCTGTTGCAGTCGCTCCCGATTCTTCTTTGGAGCCCGTTGTATCTACCGGTACAGATTTCGATTATACTATGTATAAGAATTCTAACGCTGATACACCTGTTGCTAAAGAAGATATCGTGATACCTGCAGTTAACTATACTTCTGAAGATGGAAGTGAAGTTAAGGCAGGTGAGAAGTTCGGAAAAACAGATGTACTTCTCTGGGAAAGTGCAAAGGGTAGCGTAACTTATACCTTTGATATTCCTGAAGATGCTGTTTACAACATTGAATTTGAGTATGTGTTACTCGATTCTTCCGAACGCGATCTTGATCTTGGTATCAAAATTGATGGAGAATATCCATTCTACGGTGCTGACGGTCTTGAACTTCCGCGTATGTGGACAGATGCTGCTGATTTCCGTGTTGATGATATCGGTAATCAGTTCGCTCCTGAACAGACTACCTACGAAGGTTTTGTAAAAAAGGCTTTGTTTGATGTTTCGGGCGCATCTGTATATCCTATGGAATTTAAGTTCTCTAAGGGTAAGCACACCGTTACGGTTGTTAATAATAATTCAGAGTCTCTTGTTATCGCTAATATAGCGTTAACAGTTCCGGAGTCTGATGTACTTACCTATGCAGAAGTTTCTAAGGAATATGCGGCAAAGGGTTATAAGAGCGTTTCTGTTGCTCCTATTGTTGTTGAAGGTGAAAGAGCAAGCATCAAGAGCACACGTTCACTTGTTCCTTATGCTGATAACTCTTCAAACCTAGTAACTCCTTCCAGTGCTACCATTTCACAGCTTAACTACATAGGTGGCGTTAACTGGGCATTACCTAATGAAGAAATAACTTGGACTATCGAAGTTCCCGAAGACGGACTTTATAATCTCGGTATTACCTTCAAGCAGGATCAGGTTGTTAACGGTTTCTCTTATCGTCATCTTAAAGTTGACGGTGTAACTCCTTTTGAAGAGTGTACCAATGTTCAGTTTAACTATGATACAAATTGGCAGAATCTTAAGTTCGGTAATGAAAACGGACTTTATGATTTTTATCTTACTAAAGGCACCCATGAAATTTCTCTTGCGGGAACTATGGGTAATCTTGCCCCCTCATATTATAAATTAAAAACCATTACTTCTGAAATCGGTTCTTTCTATATTGAAGTAGTTATGATTACCAGTGAATCTCCTGATAGAAACCGTGACTACGAGCTTTTCAGAACCGTTCCTCAGTTTAATGAGCGTTTACAGCAGTTTTCTGATGAACTTCGCGCACTTGTTGATGAGATGGAATTACTTTCCGGCGAAAGCGGTAGTAGTTACATTGCAGCTATAAACAATATGGCTCGTGTTCTTGATTCTATGCGTGAAGATAAGTATCAGTCACATCTTTATATCGGCGATTTCTATAATCAGTACACCACTCTTAGTTCTTGGTTATACGAAATGCAGAAGATGCCTCTTTCTATCGATAGAATTCAGGTTATAACCTCAGGTTCCGAGTTCGATTTTAAAGAGTCAGGTTTCTTTAAAAACATTGCTTTCGGTACAAAGCGTTTCTTTGCTTCCTTTGATGAAGCTTACAGTCGCGTTTCCGTAGCCAAAGAAGGAAGCAAGACCATTAAGATTTGGGTAAACTGGGGACGTGATCAGGCTCAGGTACTTAATAATCTTATAAACGAATCATTTGTTCCTTATGCTGAAAAGGAATTAGGCTATTCTGTGAGTGTTAACCTTGAACTTGTTAATGCTGATATTATTAAAGGTATGCTTTCAGGTAACGCACCTGACCTTTCATTACATATGGCGCGTTCACAACCTGTTAACCTTGCTCTTCGTGGTGCGCTCGTTGACTTAAATCAGTTTAAAGAACTTGATAAGAATCACGAGGATACCGAAGAATATGAAACATTTGAAGAAGTTATGGGCAGATTTGGTGAAAGTGCTGCAATTCCGTATGAATACAATGGCGGTCTTTATGCTTTACCTGATCAGCAGTCCTTCTATATAATGTTCTATCGTCATGATATTTTTGAACAGCTCGGTCTTGAAGTTCCTCAAACTTGGGATGAATTCCTTGCAGTTACCGCTGTTCTTCAGCGTAACAATATGAATTCATATTTACCCTATACCAAGATTACCAGTGCTGCTACTGTAAACACCGGTGTTGGCGGTCTTAATCTTTTCTGTTCTGTACTTATGCAGCATGGCGAAGAAGGAAATCTTTATAACGCTGAAAGAAATCGTTGTATGCTTGATTCTCCCACAGCGCTTAAGGCTTTCAGCTACTGGACTGATATGTACACTAAGTACAAGATTCCTACCGAAGCAAGCTTCTATAACCGTTTCAGAGTTGGTACTATTCCTATAGGTATTATGGCTTATACTCAGTACACAACATTTGCTGAAGCAGCTCCTGAAATTACAGGACGTTGGAGCATAGCTCTTATTCCCGGTGTTGAAGCTGAGGATGGTACTATTAATCGTACTATTTCCGGTTCCGGTACAGGTTGCTCTATCCTTGAGACATCCGAGAATCCTGTAGAAGCATGGACATTTATTAAATGGTGGACTTCTGCTGATACTCAGTCCAGATACAACACTAACGTTGAATCTATTATCGGTACTATTTCCCGTGTTACTACAGCTAACCTTGAAGCATTCGAAATGATGTCTTGGGAGCGTGGCGACCTCGAAATACTTCTTGATCAGCGTAAGTGGATTGTAGAAGTTCCCGAAGTTCCCGGTAGTTATTACGTATCTCGTTCCGTTGACCAGGCTTATTGGAATGTTATCAATAGCGAGAGCACTCCTAAAGATGCTTTGACCAGATGGAATCTTGAGGCTAATAATGAAATTGAGCGTAAAATCGCTGAATATAGTTGAGAAAGGAGAGGGGCGTAATTATGGCAAAAGTTAAAAAAATTGAAAGTAAACAGATGAGCTTTAGGGAAAGTGCTCCTTATTACCTGCTTATAGCTCCCTTCCTTTTGATGTTTATTTTGTTTACTGTTTTACCCATTCTTGCATCATTGGTTTTAAGTTTCTTTAACTTTGATATGATCAAGACTTTACAGTTTAACGGACTTGATAACTATGTTCGTCTGCTTATCAATGATGAAATATTTATGACAACCGTTAAAAACACTCTTGTGTTTGCGGTTATCACAGGACCTTTAGGATTTCTTTTATCCTTCGTTCTTGCTTGGTTCATTAATGAATTTTCTCCTTTTATCAGAACCTTGCTTTCATTTATGTTCTATTGTCCTTCACTTGTAGGTAATGCATACTTTATTTGGCAGGTAGCTTTCAGTAGTGATAGTTACGGTTACATAAACAGTGCTTTGCTTTCGATGGGCTTTATACAAGAACCTATTTATTGGCTTTCTAACGAGCAGTACCTTATGCCCATTATCATTATTGTTCAGTTATGGCAGAGTATGGGTGTATCCTTCCTTTCAAACATTTCAGGTTTGCAGAACGTTAATGGTGAGCTTTATGAAGCAGGCGCTATTGACGGTATCAGAACTCGTTGGCAGGAACTTTGGTACATAACTCTTCCCGCTATGCAGCATATGCTTCTCTTTAGTGCTGTTATGCAGATTGCAGGTGCTTTCTCTGTAAGTGCTATCGCGGTACAGATGGCAGGTTATCCTTCCGTTAACTATTGTGTAGATACAATTGTTTCCTATCTGTCCGATGTTGGTGGTACACGTTATGAAATGGGTTATGCGTCTGCGATGTCCGTAATTCTGTTTATTATGATGGCGTTATCAAGATCGCTCATTAAGAAGGCTATTAATAGCCTCGGTAATGATTAAGAAAGGAGGAAATTGAATGTTTCGTGCTAAAGAATACAACTCTGCCGGTAAGCGAGTTTTTATGAAAGTAACGAAAAAGAATCAAGCTAAACGTTATACACGTTCTAAGGTTGGTAACTTTTTCTACATACTTTTCCTTGTGGCATTCGGTGCTTTCTCTGTTCTTCCTTTGGTTTACTGTATTGCTACATCATTTAAGCCTCTTGATGAACTTTTGATTTTCCCTCCGAGATTCTTGGTTTCCCGTCCTACTCCGGAAAACTATCTCGCTTTGCCGGGACTTCTTTCTAACCTTCGTGTTCCGCTTTCAAGATACATTTTCAACAGTTTGTTTGTATCAATTATTTCTACATTCCTTTTTGTAGTTGTGGCTACAATGGCTGCATTTGTTCTTGCAAGAAGTGAAATTAAGGGTAAGAAAGTAATATTCCTTCTAGTTCAGTTCGCTCTTTTGTTTAACGCTTATACACTTGGTATTCCGCGTTATCTCATTTATTCCTATACGGGAATGATTGATACATACTGGGTTATGATTCTTCCTCATATTGCATCTACCATGGGTGTATTCCTTATGAAGCAGTATATGGAAGGTGCGGTACCGGTTGCTTTGCTCGAAGCTGCGCGAATTGACGGTGCAGGTCCGTTCAGAATTTTCTGGCAGATCGTATTACCTATAGTTAAACCCTGTTTGCTTACTCTTACACTTTTCGGTTTCCGTGATGTATGGGCTGCCATTCCTGACGGTACCGTGTTCAGTGAAACACTCAAAACATTGCCTACCATTATGGGACAGATTACCTCAGGCGGTATCGCTCGTTCAGGTAGTGCGATGGCAGTTACTGTTATTATGATGATTCCTCCGATTATTGTGTATATGATTTCACAGAGCAGTATTAAGGAATCAATGAGCAGTGCAGGTATTAAGGGTTAAGGAGGAAAATTATGAAAAACAAATTTGTTCGTTTTATTTCAGTTCTCCTTGCTCTCTTTGTAGTGCTTAGCATTCCTGCAAGTGCTACAGGTTTTATCAAGGAAACAGGTGACGTACCTTACGACACATTTACATATTGGGATAATGCAAACGTAGCTTCTACCTATGCTGTACGTGCAACCGGTATGTTCGATTATTATGATGTCTTCTTTAATGAAGATTTTGAAAATGTAAATATTGGTTCCTACACAGACGTTTCTGTTGATAAGGATGATAATGTATATATTCTTGATGATGCTACTTCTTCGGTTCATATTTTTAACAAAGATTATGAATTTGTTAAGACAATTGGCAAAATTGTTGCAGTGGATGGAACCGAGTATGATTATACAGGCGCTCAGGGACTTTATATTTCTGCAAAAGGAACTATTTATATTTGTGACACAAATAATAAACGTGTTCTCATTTGTGATAAGGACGGAAAGCTTCAAGGCGAACCGCTTTTGCTTCCTAAATCTAATCTTATTCCCGAAGATTTTGATTATAAACCTGAAAAAATTACTGTTGACTCAAGCGATTATATCTATGTATTGAGTGATGGTTCTTTCTACGGCGCTATTCTTTATTCTCCTTCAGGAGAATTCCTTGGATTCTTTGGTGCCAATACTGTAAAGACCACCTTGCTAAGCGCTATTGTTAGTTTGTGGAACAGATTAACAATGACTGATGCAAAATACGCTCAGCAGATTCGTAAGCTTCCTTTCCAGTTTACCGACCTTTATGTTGATGCTCAGGATTTTGTATATACCGCTACAGGTCGTACAAATAAGACTATCGAAAGAGGACAAATTAAAAGATTAAGCCCTGGTGGTATTGATATTCTTAAAGCTGAGGACGTTACTTTCGGCGTAAGAAAGAGCATTCCTCTTCGTAATGATGCTCGTTATCCTGACGTTGCAGGTCTTGCTGTTAACTCAGATAATTTCATATTTACTTATGATAGTAGTTCAGGTTGCGTTTCTGTTTTCGACAGTGATAGCAAAATGCTTAACACTTTTGCCGGAGGTTCCGCTAATGCAGGGGATCAGGACGGTACTTTTATGATGGTATCTGCTATTGAAGTAAATTCAAACAACGATATTATCGTTCTTGATAGTGTTAAAAAATGTTTTACTGTCTTTAAGATTAATGAATACGGTCAATTACTTTTCGATGCAAGCGTGCTCACTCGTAACGGTGATTATGATGCTGCTCGTCCTTTGTGGTTAGAAGTTATTAAAAGAGATCGTAACTGTCAGGTAGCATACTCCGGACTTGCAAGAACCTATTATGCTGCAGGCGATTACGAAAATGCTATGAAGTATGCTCAGATAGGATATGACTATCATACTTATTCACTAGCTTTCGAATTTGTTCGCCGTAATATTATTGAAGATAAGATTTATCTTTTCGCAGGTATTATTTTAGCTTTTGTAGCTGTAGTAGCTGTGTATATGTACTTTAAGAAGAAGAAAAATTTTGTTCTCGTAAAGAATCGCGAACTTCAATTGCTGTCACGTTCTGTTCTCCATCCCGGTGAAGTATTTACCGAAATAAAGGAAAAGAAACGCGGATCGGTTCTTATCGGACTTATTCTTATAGTTATTTACTATATTACAGCAACCCTTAAAGAGACCGAAAGCGGTTTCCTCTTTAAATCGCCTTCTAACACAAGCTTTAATTCTCTGCTTGTTCTTTTACAGTCTCTTGGTCTTGTTGTTCTTTGGACAATATGTAACTGGGCAATCTGTACTTTACAGGATGGTAAAGGTAAGCTTCGCGAAATCTTTATAGTAGCTTCTTACAGTATTGTTCCGCTAATCATTTCTAACATTGTTTACATAATCGCATCCAATGCTATTCTCGAAAGTGAAGCTGCATTCCTTGAAATTTTCGTAACAGTAATGACTTTACTTACTGCATTTATATTGATTATGGGTACAATGATTATTCACGACTATACTTTCGGTAAGTTTGTCGGAACAACAATTATGTCTGTTCTTGGAATACTTATTGTAATATTCTTAGCTATTGTTATTGTTATTCTCGTTCAGCAGTTATTCTTATTCTTAGGAACTGTTTATCGTGAATTTATGTATCGATGAAAGGAGAGAACTGAAAATGAAAAGCTTATTAAAGAAAAGTTTAATAATTCTTCTTTGTTTAGTAATGGTTCTCTCGCTTTCTGCATGTTCTAAGAAAAATAAAGATGAACTTGTTGATCCTATCGCTTTTGATGAGAATCATAAAAACAATACTTCCGATTCCTTTGTCATTACCAATGATAAGTCAGCCTATGAGCTTCGTTGGGATGCCGAGAAATACAGAATTTTGCTTGTTAATAAGGAAACCGGCAGAATAAGTTCTGTAACTCCTTCTAATCTTTTAGAAGACAGAACTGATGATAACGGATTTCCTATTAATAACCATCCTAAATTGGAAGGTAATATTACCATTGAGTATATAGACAAACTCAATAACTCCGTTACAAAAACTGCAAATGGTTATGTTCAGTCTTTAAAATATAATACCTATTCAATTGAAAAGACTGCCGATGGTAACGGATTTAAACTTATTTACTATTTTGATAGAGCAGCTATATCTGTTCCTGTAATCTATTCGCTTTTGGATGACGGTCTTAAGATGACTATTGTTCCTGAAGAAATAACCGAGACAGAGGATAATACTATCAGCAAGATTTCTATTGCTCCTTTCTTCTGTTCAGTGCCTAATATTGATGATGATGCTTATCTTTTCTATCCTTCGGGCTCCGGCGCTATTATTGAAGCTAATAACAGTAACGAAATCAGTACCTACCTTGCTGATGAAGTGTATGGCAAAGATGCGCTTGAAGGCGAGTTTATGAAAGTTTCTTGGACAGCATCTGAAACTGTAAGACTTCCTGTGTTTGGTAGTAAAAACGGTGACGAAGGTATGCTCGCTGTTATTTCAGAAGGCGCTGACACTGCTATTATTAACGCAGATATTGGTAATGCTACTATAGGTTATTCCGGTGTATATGCAACCTTTAAAATAAGAGGTAGCAATACTGCAAGTAAGGTAGCTAACGGTCTTCAGTACTCTGAACAGTTTGCCTACACTCCTATGTCTGTTAACTTCTATCCCTTAGATGGTGAAGAAGCTAGTTACGTAGGTATGGCTAATCGTTATCGTAAATTCTTACTTGAAGAAAAGGGTATGACTGATAAAGAGGAAAAAGCAGGCGCTAGTATTTCTCTTGTGGGTGGTACTAAGCTTGATACTTCTTTCCTTGGTATGCCTAAAACTGAGGTTTTTGCAACTACTACCGTAAAAGATGCCGAGGCTATTCTTACTGACCTTAACGGTCAGCTTAAGGTTCCTATGATTGCTGACCTTTATGGTTTTGGTTCTTCTGGTGTCGATGCAGGAAAACCTGCCGGTAATCTTGAAATTGCTAAAACTATTGGCAACGAGGGACAAATTAAAACTTTATCCGCTAAATGTAAAGAACTTGGTATTGATCTTTATTTCGATTATGATTTACTTCACTTTACCAGTGACGGTGTAGATCTTACTATTACTAAGGGCGGTTCTGCTAAGGGCCCCGGTCACATTTATACAAGATGGTATTCTTTTGAACTTGGCACCAGTACATCAGCTCCTCACTGTTATTTGGTGGGTCGTAAAGAGCTTCCTGTTCTTGCTGATAAAGCAGCAGAGCATACTAAGTCTATGGATGTTCAAGGTATTTCCTTTAGAAAAATTACTTCCAGAGCTTACTCTGATTACGCCTATAACAGAAGCATCGCGAAAGCAAATATGAGTAATGATGTTGCTGAGATTATGAAGAAAATTAATGCTTCAGGCCTTAAGGTTCTCGGTAATCAGGCAAATGATTATGCCGCTGTTAATTCAGATGCAATTATAGATGTTCCTGTTTCTTCTAATAAATATACCGTTTTTGATTACGATGTTCCGTTCTATCAGTTAGTATTTAAGGGTTATGTTCCTATGTACGGTGTGGCTATTAACACTACTACTGATCATAACGATGCAATTCTTCGTTGCATTGAAGGTGGTTCTAACCTTAAATTTACAGTTATGAAGAACTATGATAATGATCTTTTGACTTCACGTATTCAGATCTTCAACTCTTTGGTATATGATGATAATAAAGAAGAAATAGTTTCAGTTGTTAACAGTAACGCTGATTACTTTAATGCAATAGCAGATGCGCACGTTGTTGAACACGTTTGCCTTAACCGCGATGTACGTAAAGTTGTTTATGATAACGGTGTTACAGTTTACGTAAACTACGGTACTAAGGATTACGAGTCCGATATGGGCACTGTTAAAGCAGGCTCTTATATTTACGGAAAGGAGGTAAGTGAATAATGGCTAGTGAAAAAGCTATAAAGAAACCCAAGAAGAGTATTCATGCAAGAGGTATTGAAGCTCTTAAAGAGCGCTATGGTTGGACCTGCGTTTCTATATGGGTGGTAGGTTTGGTTATATTTTTTATAATTCCTATTTTTCAGTCCATTTTCTTTACCTTCTGTAAGGTAAGACTTGTTGCTGGTGACCTTCAGACTACATGGATTGGCCTTGAAAACATTAAATATATTTTCGCAGTTGATGCAAAATATACAGATAATCTGACAATGGGTGTAATTCAGTTCGCTTACTCTTTCCCGATTATTTTGGTACTTAGTATGATTCTTGCACTTATGCTTAATCAAAAGTTTAGGGGTAGAGTATTCTTCCGTGCTATTTACTTCCTTCCCGTTATTATTGCCAGCGGTGTTATTCTTGGTACTATTATCGGTGATAAAACTGTTAGTTCAAGTGGTGCGGATGAAGCTGTTGCCGCTAATATGATTAACGTTAGCGAAATTGTTGAATGGACCGGTTTACCGGAAAAAATAGGTGACTATTTTGAATCTGCAATAAATGCAATTATGAACCTTGTATGGAAATGCGGTGTTCAGATAATTCTATTTATTGCCGGTATGCAGTCTATTCCTGACCTTTATTATGAGGTTTCTAAGGTTGAAGGCGCAACCGGTTGGGAAGAGTTCTGGTTTATTACTTTCCCGTCTCTTTCCAGAGTTATTACCTTGGTTACAGTATTTACGATGGTTGAATTGATGACTTCTCAGACCGATAAAGTTATGGCTCAGGCGTATAACCTTATTAGTTCTCAGATGTTTGGTGAAAGCTCTGCTATGCTTTGGGTTTACTTCTGCATTATCGGTGCTATTCTTGGAACAATTCTGTTCGCATTCAATCATTTCTGTGCTAAGAAGTGGGAATAAGGAGGGGTAGATATGTTTGATAAAATTAAAAATTCCTCTTTGGGTTCCAAAATTTCACCCTATAAAATCAAGAAAACATCTACATCTGTTATAGTATCGCTTTTTAGATATGCTTTACTTATTTCAGTAAGTTACGTAGTTCTTTATCCCTTGTTCTTTATGATTTCCAATTCCTTTAAGGATTACGTTGACTATATGGATCCTAACGTATTCTGGATTCCTAAGCATTTTACTCTTTTGTGGTATGATTGGGCTTTGCAGTCTCTTAATTTCTTTGTTTCACTAAAGAATACCGTTCTTTATGAAATGGTGGCTGCATTCCTTGAAATTATTTCTTGTTCATTGGTAGCTTACGGTCTTGCACGATTCAAGTTTAGAGGTAAGAATATTCTTATGTTTATGCTTATTCTTACTATTCTTGTTCCTGACCAAATGATCATTATTCCTAAAATGATGAACTTTTCAAATCTTGACTTCCTCGGAATAATTTCTGCTATTAATAAATTAACAAGTGCGGGAATCAGAATCAATATTTTAAATACCGGTTTTGTTTTCTATCTTCCTTCATTATTTGCTGTTGGTCTTCGTTCAGGTATTATTATCTACATTTACATACAGTTCTATAAAGGTCTCCCCAGAGAGCTTGAAGAAGCTGCTTGGATTGACGGTGCAGGTCTTTTCAAAACCTATACTAAAATTGCGCTTCCTTCTTCCGGCGTAGTAATCACAACTGTATCTATTTTCTCGATAATCTGGCACTGGAACGATTATTACCTTGCTATAATGTATATGAATGCCCCCGAATCTATGCCGCTTGCGGTACGACTTTCAAACGTCGGTGACATTATGACAACGTTATTTAACGTATGGGGCGGTGATAAGCAACTTGCTACCCAAAGTGCTTGTTGTATTCTATTCGTATTACCAATGCTTTTGATGTACATTATTTTACAGCGTAAGTTTGTTAAGAGTATTGACAGAGTTGGTATTACCGGTTAATTTTAAGAGGCTGAACATATTGTTCAGCCTCTTTTTTTAAAAAAAGAAGCACCACCGAAATTTATGTCGGTGGCGCTTTGTTTTATATGATATCTTCCGAAATTTCTCCCGATTCAACTAATTCTTTATAGCGATCTACAAGCTGTTTTAAATATTTAGATTTATCATCATCATTTAGTTTTCTGTATATCATAAGAACCATATTTTCATCAACGTTTTTGTTTGAATTAAGATATTCTGAATGAGATGATTCAAATTTAAGGATTGATGAAGGGGGTTCGTTAGGCAAAAAATCTTCTGGCTCGATTTTAAAAATAACAGCAAGTTGATTTAAAATATCTGCAGGAATTTTTGGCGCTTTAGATTCATAATATGCATATGTGCTGCGAGAAATATTGAGTTTCTTTGCAACATCGCCTTGGGTAAGACCAATTCTCTTTCTGTATAATGGGACTTTTGCTCTAACAATTTTCTTACTGCTGTTTTCGTCTAATGCCATAATAATTCTCCAATCTGTACTTGACTATTTAGATAAAACTTGTTATAATCACTAAGTAACTTTGCTGAAGTGGCGTAGCTGGTAGCGCAATTGATTCGTAATCAATAGGTCGTGGGTTCGAATCCCATCTTCAGCACCAAAAAAGAAAAGTCACTTTGTGGCTTTTCTTTTTTTAATAATTATATTTTATAGCATTTGTCGAAAAATGTCAATAAATAGTGTTTTTTGTCATATTTTTAAAATAGGCTGAATTTGTTCTCCCTTAAGCGCGTATTTAATAGTTTCGGGTATTTTGGTAAAATCCGCAATCATCGAAGTGGGTTTAGAAAAGGCGTTGTCCTGTGAAAATGGCACAAAATATATATTCTTGGTATTCATCAAAACACCGATGTTTTTAGCTGAACAAGAGAGTGCATCATTTGTTGCAACCGCTAATACAACAGGTTTGTTGTTTCTTAAATTAGCTTTAACCGCCATAGTGACACTTGTGTCGGTTATTCCGTTTGCAAGCTTACCTATAGTATTTCCCGTGCAGGGTGCAACTATAAGTATATCCAGCAATTTTTTCGGTCCTATAGGTTCTGCGCCGTCTATTGTATGGATAATGTCATTGCCGGTAATCTCTTTGACCCTTTTTTGTAAGGATATATGCTCTGTAAAACGAGTGTCGGTATTAAAAACAACAGGTGACATAATCGGGATTATATTTATACCTGTTGATGCTAACACCCTTAAGGCATCTATTGAATCTGATATAGTACAAAAAGAACCGCACATCGCATATCCTGCTGTGATGTCTTTCATATTTATCCCCTTAAATTAGATTTTTTTCTTCTAAAATATTCATTATCGTTTCCGCCAAGATGTACGCAGCGGTTATCGGTGCTACTTTGTTTGGTAGTCCCGGTGCATTTATATAGTTAATATTAAGTTCTTTTATTGCCTCAATGTCAAATCCCAGTTGGTTGGAGGCTAATTCTATAAATAAATTTTTATTATCAGCTTTTAATAAAATTTCTCTTTGAAAAATTTTATGTGGTATAGTATTAAATATTATATTATAACTTTTTATATTATCAGCAATTTTTTCTATAGGTATCGCTTTTATTCCTAAAGTTTCTATAAGTTCCATATCGGATTTATTCCTTAAAGCAACAGTGATATTACTGCAAAGTCCTTGCAGTTTTTGTAGCAGAATTTTAGAAACTCTTCCGAATCCGGTGATAAGAATTTTACTGTCCGCAAGTGTAATGTCAGTGGAATTCATTGCTAGAGCAATTGCTCCTTCAGCAGTAGGAACAGCGTTTTTATAGGAAAAATCATCTCTGTTTACTATATCTATACTGCCGTTTACTGTTTTACCTCCCGTTAGCACTAAAGCGCTTTCAGGAATATTTTTGATGATTTTGTCAGTATTCAACCGAACGTTGCTGTTATTGAGCGTTTTCCCATCTAAGCTTATAGGAATTGGAAATACATATACGTCATAGTGTTCAATTAATTGATTTTCATTTCCTAAAATTGTTGCGGTTAAATTTCTGTATTTTTCCCTTATAATCTCTGCAGTTCTTGTGCTTCTTGCGTCGTTACCCAGAAATATTATTCTTAACATAAATATCACCTAAAAAAAGTACCATAGAATGTTTGCTAATACATTCTATGGCAATTTTTATGATTTGTTACTTATGAATTCAATCAGCTCAGCTTTGGTGTTTTTTTCGGGGTGGTGGATAACGAACAGTAAAAGTTTTTCAAGTGTTTTTCCAATTAATTTTCCGCTGATACCTAGCTTTTTTAGGTCATCACCGTTAATATCTAACTGACTTAATTGATACGGCTCACATAAATTTATAGTGTTAGTTACTATTTCGTCGCTTTTGCCGTTAAGTATAAGTGCGGATCTAACAGCTTCAATTGAATAATCCTTTAAAAGTAATTTGCAGTCGGTAATACTGATGGGCGGTTTATTGATTATATCGTCTATTTCATTACAAATTAAAGACAATTTTTTATCTGTCTTAAGTTGCTGGGCTATTAAAGTATGATCGCTGCTTAGTTGATTAGCGAATTTATAAAATCTTATATTTCTTTCCTTGGGCAATAAAGCAATATCATCTGTTATTTCACCGCTTTTAATTCCGCAAAATTGTAGAGCACCAATTTTTAAAAGCGGATTTATTCTTGTGGGATGGTCAGAGCATAGCGCTTTAAAAAGCTCTGTAGCAATTCTTTCACGGCTGATGTTTTTTAAAGAATCAGCCATCTTAAGTGCAGTTTTTAGGGTGTGTTCTTCAATTTGAAAATCTAATTGCGCTGAGAAGCGAAAGAGTCGTAAAATCCTTAGTGCATCCTCTTTAAAACGCTTTTCGGGATTTCCCACAGTACGAAGAATTTTATTTTTGATATCTTCTTGACCGCCAAAAAGGTCAATAAGACCGATACTGTCGTTGTATGCCATTGCATTTATTGTAAAATCTCTTCTTGCAAGGTCTTCGTTGATGTTTTTAACAAAATTGACGTTTTCGGGATGGCGGCTGTCAGAATAAGTGCCATCGGTACGATAAGTAGTGACTTCGATGTTTTCCTTATCAATAATTACTGTTACGGTTCCGTGCTTAAGTCCTGTAGCTACAGTTTTTGGAAAAATAGAAAGTATTTCTTCAGGAAGCAGGGAAGTGGTAACGTCAAAATCCTCAGGGGTACGGGATAAAAGTATATCTCTCACGCATCCCCCTACAATATATGCTTCTCCGCCGACATTTTCTATGGTATCAATTAGGGTTTTTACGCTGTTTTTTAAAGAAAAATCCATATTTCACCTCAAAATTGAAAAAAAGTGTTTATTTTTTTACTAAAAAGCAATATAATATAAGAAATAAATTATAATTGGTGACTGAAATGAAAGAATTAAGAACAGAAGATAAAATTTTATCACAGGTTAAAAAAATTCATATGATAGGCATAGGCGGCAGCGGAATGTGTCCTCTTGCTCATATTCTTCATGATAAGGGTTATACCGTAACCGGTTCCGATAATAACGAAAGCGATCCTTTAAACAGAGTAAAAGCGCTTGGCATTAAGGTTACTATGGGGCATTTTGCAGAAAATGTAAGAGAGTGTGAGCTTGTAGTATATTCTGCCGCTATTTCTAAGGATAATCCTGAATTGATGGAAGCAGACAGACTTTCCATTCCTACTATGGAGCGTTCACATCTTTTAGGCGCCCTTACTCGTTATTACGATAATGTTATCGGTGTGTGCGGAACTCATGGAAAAACCTCTGTTACTTCTATGATAACACAAATTCTCTATTTAAACAAGATAGATATAACAGCAGTTATCGGAGGAAAGCTTCCTATAATAAATTCTAACGGAAGAATAGGCAAAAGCGAAACTATGGTCTGTGAAGCTTGTGAGTTTGTAGATACCTTCTTACAGATGTCTCCCGATATAAGCGTTTTATTAAATGTGGATAATGACCATCTTGATTATTTCAAAACTATGGATAATCTTGTTCTTTCCTTCCATAAATTTCTTGGTATGTCTAAAATAGCTTATGTTAATGGCGATGATGCTCTTGCTTTAAAAGCTAGTGACGGTATTGACGGTAAAGTCGTTACCTTTGGTATGAATGAAAATAATGATTATATTGCCAAAAATATTGTTGCGGGCAAAAAAGGTTACTCCTTTGACGTTATTCATAATGGCGAAAAAATTGGACGCATTGATATGTCTATCCCCGGAAAACATAATGTTTATAACGGACTTGCCGCCTTTGCTGTGTGCTATGAACAGGGCATAGATGCTTTGGGTATCAAAGAAGCGCTTGAACAGTTTACAGGTGCGGGCAGACGCTTTGAATTTCTTGGCGAGTATGGTGGTTTTATGTTGGCAGATGATTATGCTCATCATCCTACAGAAATTAAAGCTACTTTATCTGCCGCTAAAGCGCTTCCATACAAAAAGGTTACCTGCATTTTCCAACCCTTTACTTTTTCTCGTACCGCTCTTTTAAAGGATGAATTTATTGAAGCATTAAGTCTTGCCGATGAAGTTGTACTTACTTCAATTATGGGCTCACGCGAAGTTAATACCTACGGTATTTCTTCTGAGCAAATTGCTGAAAAACTCCCGAATGCTAAGGTTATAGACGGATTTGAGAATATAGCTGATTATATCGTTGAAACGGCTAAGGAAGGCGATTTGGTTATCACAATGGGCGGCGGCGACATTTATAAAGCAGCTTATAAAATTAAAGAAAAATTTTAAACAAAAGCACTTCCAAGTGAAGTGCTTTTAATAAAACAATAGTCTTCAAAAGGTATAATTAAATGAAAAAGATACTTATAATCGGCAATGCAGGTAGTGGTAAAACTACATTTGCTAAAGCGCTTGCCGAAAAGACACAGCTACCACTTATTCATTTAGATAAATTATTTTGGTGTGGTGAATGGGAGCATATCTCACGCGATGAGTTTGACAAACTATTACAGGGTGAGTTAGAGAAAAGCGAGTGGATAATTGACGGTAATTTTAGCAGAACAATTTCGCATAGGTTAAAATATGCTGATACAGTTTTTTATTTTGATTTACCAACTATAACTTGTTTGTGGGGCTCTACTCTTCGTGTTTTTAAAAACTATGGTAAAACAAGGGATGATATGGGTGGTAATTGTCCAGAGCATTTTGATAAGCAAAAAATAAGTTTATATAAAGCTATTCTCTCGTTTAACCGAACTCATAGAAAGAAGTATAAAAAACTTTTGGGAGAACAAAAGAATAAAAATGTAGTAATATTTAAAAGCAGAAAACAGGTCAAGCGTTATTTAAAAAATTATAATGCTTACTACAAAACCTATGTAGAGGTATTAAAATGAAAATACACATAATCGGGTGCAGTGGCTCTGGCAAGACATATTTAGCCAAGGCACTAAGCGAAAAGTATAATATTCCGCACTTTGATTTGGATGATATTCAGTGGGATAACAATGCAGACGGTTATGGTGTTAAAATGCCTGTGGAAAAACGCACTGAATTACTGAATGATATTCTTAAAAATGATAGTTGGATAATCGAGGGTGTGTATTACGCTTGGGTTGGAAAGTGCTTTGAGGTTGCTGATAAAATCTATGTGCTTGATATACCTAAACGAGTTTATACCTATAGAATCATAAAGCGTGCCATTAAAAGGAAACTAGGCCTTGAAAAAGGCAAAAAAGAATCTTTAAAATCGGTTTATAACCTGCTGAAATGGACTGATACATTCCAAAATGAAAATATGCTTGAAATCAGAAAGATACTTTCAAAGTATCCTGAAAAAACCGTCTGGTTACATAATTCAAAAGAAGTACAAAAGGTTATTAATGAGAAGGAAATCTAAATTAACGATATAGCAAATTATATATTGTTGCGCAGAAAGGATAAAGAAATGTTTAAGGTAGATGAATACATATCATCTTTGATAGAGCTACTAAAAACTGCATATCAAGAACGCCTCCTTTTTGTTGGACTTCAGGGCAGTTATTTAAGAGGTGAAGCAACGGAGAATAGTGATATTGATATCATGGTTGTGATCAGCAATATTAGTGTTGCTGATCTTGCCAAGTATAGAGAAACAATCTCTTCCCTCGAAGATTATGATAAATCGTGTGGGTTCATTTGCGGAATAGAAGAACTCAAAAACTGGAATCCTCTTGAGATATGTCATATTCTTCATACAACGAAGGATTACTATGGAACGTTAGAAAAACTGGTTCCTGAATACACAGAAACCGATGTGCGCAATTTTGTGAAAATGAGTTTAGGGAACTTATATCACGAAATCTGTCATCGATATATTCACGCTCCAAAAGAAAAGAACGTTTCCAAGCTGCCGTTTACATATAGGTCGGTATTCTTTATCCTACAGAACTTATATTATTTGTACAGCGGCAAATTTGTTGGTACTAAAAAGGAACTTAGAGAGATGTTATCCGGTAAGGACAGACTTGTTTTGGAGACTGCAATTTCTTTAAGTGACGGAACTGAATTTGACTTTGACGAAGCATTTGCTTTGTTATTTACATGGTGCAAGGAAACAATGATTGGTATATAGAATTCCGGCAAAAAACAAGGTGGTGAGCTTAATGCAGAAGCACAGGAACAAAATGTGTTATTGCGGTCACGATTGCTCAAGGTGCGTTACATATATTGCAACCCAAACCGATGATGATTCTTTGCGAGAACAGTCACAGAGCTTTTATAAAGAGCAATTTGGAATAGATATTCCTTTAGAGAAATTTAACTGTTGTGGCGGCAGAACTGATAATGTATTTGAACTCTGTCAGGACTGTCCTTTTAGAAAATGTTGTATCCAGCGAAATATCAGCTCTTGCAATCTGTGTCCCAAATATCCTTGCGATATGCTGGGGGACTATCAAATAAAATATGTAAATAAATGCAATCAAATTCAGGAGGGCTAATTATGGCTGAAATTATTAAGGTATTTAGAGAAAATATCCCCACATTGAGATTTATCGGAAAGAAGTACGACAATTTTGGACACTGGGGTGAATGGTGGCAAAACGGTTGGTTTGATCTTCTTGAGCAGACTATGGGCGGTACAGACAAAATCCTTGCCATTTGGGAAAATGGCGGCGGTTATATCGGTGTTGAAAGACGAGCCGAAGGAGAACCTTTTGAATATTACATAGGTATGCTCACTCCTGAAAACACGCCCGTTCCTTACGGATATGTCAGCATTGATTTCAAAGATTTGAGCTTGGGAACTTGTTGGATCTACGGAAAAGAGAATGAAGTTCACGATACAAGTGCCTGCAAACAGAAACTTGCAGAGGTCGGTATGGAAATATGGCAAGATGAAAATGGTGCAGTTTGGTCATTTGAAAATTGTTTGTGTCCCCGTTATACCACACCCGATGAAAACGGAAATATAATTCTTGATTACTGTTATTTTGTAACCAAGTAAGCAAGGAGGGTTAGTATGAGCAAAACAATATGTGGTATTGACTGTAGTGGATGTAGTTATAAGGAAAACTGTGGAGGTTGTGCTGCAACCAATGGGCATCCGTCTGGTAGTGAATGTATGATTGCGGTGTGTTGCAAAACCAGAGGTCACGAGCATTGCGATAACTGTTCAAGTAGTCCCTGCGGACTTAAAAAGCAGTTAATCGATGAATTTAATGCACTTGGTATTGCCGATATGAAAATGGTTAAAGACCTTTATGCTCTAAAAGGCTCCTTTGTCAACCTTGAATATACTCTTGCAAGCGGACAGACGATTAAGTTTTGGGAAGATGACAAAATCTATTTGGGCAATCAAATTTGCAAGGAGAATAGCAACCGTTGTTATGGCTTGACTGCCGATGAAAACTATCTTTTAGTTTGTGAATATGGCGACAACGGTTCTGATCCAGAAATCATAGTATATAAGAAGCGGAAGTGATAGCAATGGAGATTATTAAAGGTAAATGCGGAACAAACTGCAGCACTTGTCAGTTCAAAGAAAAATTCAACTGTGATGGTTGTAACAAACAAGAAGGTAAGATCTTTTGGGGAGAGTGTGACATTTATAAATGTGCAACTGCAAAAGGTTTTCGGCATTGTGGAGAATGCAAGGAACTCCCTTGTAAAGATTTAACCGAATTTATAGAAAACGGTCATAACCCTGATCGGCTATCTAATCTAAAAGAATGGAGAAACGAGATAATTGATACTCGTTGTGGACTTCATTGTATTAGTTGTGACTACAAAGAAACCTGCGGATGCGGTGGTTGTATAGAAACAAACGGACACCCTTTTCACGGTGAATGTCCGGTAGCAGTTTGTTGTCAAAGTAAAGGGTTCGTTCATTGCGGAGAATGTCCTGATATTCCTTGCAAATTGCTAACTCAGTATTCTTGTGATCCTGAACACGGCGATACCCCTCAAGGAGCAAGAATTGAACAATGCAAGAAATGGAAAGAGAGCAATACATAATGGATAACACGAAAATCATTTCTCTCCGTATGGAACGTCAATGCTTCATAAACAAAGCGGATGAAGCTGAGTACATAGAATTATATAGAGATACTCAGCCTGGACAAAATGTTTATTGGAATGGCTTTGGTCAGCCACCTACGCTCACATTTCGTTCAGGCTTCAATGATATTGAGTTTAATCGTGACAGACAAAAAGATCGCAAACTGATAAAAGGTCGTTTCGCAGGCGGAAATTTGGGTTGGATTATGCCTGAAGATCTTGAACTGTTTGTAGCTCTTTATCGTAAGCCGCTGACAAAACCTACTGAACTGCAACTCAAATTACTTGAACTAATTGAAAATGCGGGACCTTTTAACATTCAGCAAATAAAAGAAGAAACAGGACTGCTCGTAAAAGAGATTACCCCCATCCTTCATCGACTGCAGGAAGCCTTTTTGATTTATGAAGATCAGTATGACGGCGAATGGGACAGAGGTTGGTATAAGTTTAGAGAGATTTTTCCTGATGTAAATACAGAAAAATATACACGACTTGAAGCTCTTAAAATAGTTCTTCAAAGATTTGCATATCGCCTTGTATGGTTTGATACTGCAATGGCAAAGTCTTTCTATAAGATACCCGAAAAAGAGATAAAACTTGCCGTTGCGGAGCTTGAAAAGGTCGGTATTCTTGTGTCGGTTGATTGTGGCTACATACTTCAAAGCGATATGGAAGTATTAAATGAGTATGAGCCTAAGCCTATGAACTTTGTTTACGCAATACATAGGAACGATTTTCTCTATAAAGCAAATGAACAAATGCTAAAAGAGTGGATAAAACCACTTGTAGAAAACCTTGAGTACGATCACGAGCCTTTGCAGTATCTTCTGATTGACGGAGAATTTCACGGTGCATCGGTCGGTCACTTCCGTAACGGCCCGTATGACCTCAATGATATTGTTTGCGACTTGACTGATTCCGAAGAACGTAAAGAAGAAATAATCGAAGCAATTAAAGC
>JAZSPU010000054.1:0-19141 GCA_045537575.1 Acutalibacteraceae bacterium | reverse complement strand
GGTTGAAGAAGATTTAAGTATTAATGAGGGCGCATTCCGTTGTTCAGGCTGGAATATTAAGGGAAGCTTTAGAGGCAGCTTTGCAAAGATGTATTTCGAAGGCCTTGCCCGTCATTACGGATTTTCTCTTGATATACCCTTTAAGGAGCTTAAAAAAGAGCATCAGGATATTCTTTTTTATGGCACAGGGGGAGAAAAAATTGATTTTATAAAGTTTGCCGAATGGGGTGGCGGAATATACAAAGCCGCCTTTGAAGGCGTTGTAAACAATCTTGAAAGAAGATATAAGGAAAGCGATTCCGATTATACGAAAAACGAAATTGAAGGCTATATGAGTGAAAGCATTTGCCCTGTTTGTTCAGGGGCACGTTTAAAGCCTGAACCTTTGGCTGTTACAGTAGGCGGAAAAAATATTGAAGAATTTTCCCGAATGCCTATTACCGAGGAACTCGCATTTCTTGATACTCTTAGCTTTTCTAAACAAAATGAAACCATAGCCCGTCCTATTTTAAAGGAGATAAAGGAGCGTCTTTCCTTCCTTAACGGCGTAGGACTCAGCTACTTGGATTTGGCACGTTCGTCGGGTACACTTTCGGGCGGAGAAAGTCAGCGAATAAGACTTGCTACCCAAATCGGTTCAGGACTTACGGGTGTGCTTTATATACTTGACGAACCCAGTATAGGACTTCATCAAAGGGACAATGACCGCCTTTTAGAAGCCCTTAAAAGACTTCGTGATTTAGGTAATACGCTTATTGTTGTTGAACATGATGAGGATACCATGCGCGAAGCAGATTATATAGTTGATATAGGCCCAGGCGCCGGTATTCACGGCGGTGAGGTTATATATTCGGGCGACCTTGAAGGTCTTTATAAATGCGAAAATTCTGTGACAAGCGATTATCTTACGGGAAGAAAAAGCATTCCCGTTCCAAAGGTGAGAAGAAAAGGTAACGGAAGCTTCCTTACCGTTAAGGGCGCGGGAGAAAATAATCTTAAAGGCATTACCGCAAAAATTCCCCTTGGCACCTTTACCTGTGTAACGGGCGTTTCGGGTTCGGGAAAATCATCCCTTGTAAACGATGTTATCTATAAACTACTTGCCGCAAAGCTTAATAAAGCTAAAATGATCCCCGGTAAATACACAAGCGTGGATGGACTTGAACATTTGGACAAGGTTATTGACATTGACCAGTCGCCTATAGGCAGAACTCCCCGTTCAAACCCTGCAACCTATACAGGCGTATTTAATGATATACGTGATTTATTCGCCGTTACAAAGGATGCAAAAATGAAGGGCTTTGCGCCGGGTAGATTTTCCTTCAACGTAAAGGGAGGACGCTGTGAAGCCTGTCAGGGCGACGGAATTATAAAGATAGAAATGCAGTTTTTACCCGACGTTTACGTTCCCTGTGAGGTATGCGGCGGAACGCGGTATAACGAGGAAACTCTGTCAGTAAAATATAAGGGTAAAAATATTTATGAAGTCCTTGAAATGACGGTTGAAGAGGCTATGTACTTCTTTGAAAGTATTCCGAAGATTCATAGAAAAATAAAAACTCTTTACGAAGTAGGTCTTGGCTACGTAAAACTCGGTCAGCCTGCAACTACCCTTTCCGGCGGTGAGGCTCAGCGTGTAAAACTTGCAACCGAGCTTTCAAAGCGCAGTACGGGAAAGACCATTTATATTCTCGACGAGCCTACAACGGGACTTCATACAGCCGACGTTCACCGTCTTTTAGAGGTACTCTCAAGGCTTGTTGATATAGGAAATACAGTGCTTGTTATTGAGCATAATCTTGACGTAATAAAAACTGCAGACCATATTATAGATTTAGGTCCCGAAGGCGGAGACGGTGGCGGAACTGTAGTGGCTACAGGTACTCCCGAAAAGGTTAGCGAGTGTACCTCTTCCTTTACGGGAAAATATCTTAAAAAAATTCTTTAGTTCACATATTATTAACTAAGAGACTAAAAATATATGTTAATATATGGAAAAAGGGGTGAAGATTTGTTCGGTTATATACGTGTAGGGAAGCCTGAACTTAAAATAAAAGAATTTGAAATGTATAAGGCGGTTTACTGCAGCCTTTGTAAAAGACTGGGTAAGGATTACGGGATTTTTTCCCGCTTTGCATTAAGCTATGATTTTACCTTTACTGCGCTTATCGAACTTGCTCTTGCCGACAGTTTTTGCGGAGTAAAACGCAAAAGCTGTACCTTTAATCCCTTTAAGAAATGCAGCTACTGTGTAAATGACGAGCATTTCGCCCTTTCCTCTGCAGCGCTTATCATCTTGGGATATTATAAAATTCAAGATGATATAAAGGATGAAAAGGGTTTTAATAAGCTTTCTGCAAAATTTAAAAAATTGCTTTTTAATAATCCGTACAAAAAGGCTAAAAAAGCTTTCCCCGAAATAGATGATATTTCAAAGGAATATTTTTTTAATCAACAAAAAGCGGAAAAAAATGAGAAAACAACCCTTGACGATGCGGCTGAACCAAGCAGTATTATGCTGGAAAAACTTTTGCCTATGTGCGCAAGGGATGAAAAGGATAAAAAGGTGCTGTCATTTTTAGGAAGGCTTATGGGCAGATACATATATTTGCTTGACTGCCTTGTTGACAGACAAAGAGATATAAAAAAAGGCTCCTTTAATCCGCTGAGTGAAATGGATGAAAAAGAGGCAAAGGAAAAAATTAAAGCACAGCTTTATATAGTAATAAATGAGGCGAAAAACACCTTTGAGCTTCTAAATATAAAACGTTTTAAAAACATTTTAGGCAATATAATTTACGTAGGTCTTGAAGACACTATGCTGAGTGAAATTAACAGACTGGAGAAAAATAAATGAACGATCCGTATTCTATTTTAGGCGTTAATAAAAACGCTACCGATGAAGAAATTAAAAAGGCATACCGAGAACTTGCCAGAAAATATCATCCCGACCATTATGCCGACAATCCTTTAAGCGAGCTTGCGGCAGAAAAGATGAAGGAGATAAACGAAGCATACGATGCCATTATGAATGAACGACGCGGTTCTTCTACAGGTGGCGCCAACGGTTATACCGCGCCAAGCGATTTTAAAGATGTTCGCGATATGATAAATAAAGGACAAATAGAACAGGCTATGGTGGTGCTTGACGGAGTACCTCTGAATAAAAGAAATGCCGAATGGTATTTTTTAAGCGGTATGGTGCAATTTAGACGCGGCAGATACGATACGGCTTATTCTGCCTTTGCAACTGCCTGCAGAATGGATCCAAGTAATCCCGAATATGCTCAGGCATTCAGTAACATTCAGCGTAAAACAAACGGTGGCTTTGGCGGTAATCCCTATAGAACAAGCAGTAATATGGGCGGGTTGTCTGCCTGCGACTGCTGTCAGGGACTTATTTGCGCCGACTGCTGCTGTGAGTGTATGGGCGGCGACCTTTTAAGATGTTGTTAATATGAAAAAACAAACTGCGTATCTAACCTTAAGCGCAATAACTGCGGCGCTTATTACTGCGGTTATGCTTTCGTCGTATTTCCCGTTTTTAACCTATGCCGTACCTGCTGTTGCGGGGGCGCTTATTATAATTCCTTTAGCGGAAGCGGGAAAGGGTTATGCTCTTGCAACCTATATTGTGTCTTCTTTACTTGTATTGCTTTTTGCGGAACCTGAAGCAAAGCTTATGTATGTTTGCTTTTTCGGTTTTTATCCCGTACTTAAGGCGGTTTTAGAAAAAATAAGGCTTCGCTTTATAGAGTACCTATTAAAACTTGCCTCCTTTAACGGAGCTGTTACTCTTGTTTATATGGTTTTTGCAAAGCTTTTTATGATAGAGGTTGAAGGAATAGGCGACTTTGGTAAATATTCTGTTTTAATCCTTTATATTATGGGAAATTTTGCCTTTATAATTTACGATATATGTATATCAAGACTTTGTGCCCTTTATATATCAAGGCTTCATCAAAGGGTTAAAAAAATACTTAAATTTTAAGTGGGGAAAAGGTTTGAAAGTAATTGTAATCGGCGGCGGTGCCGCAGGACTTATGGCGGCTACAAGCGCGGCTAATAACGGACATAAAGTTACGGTAATTGAAAGAAATTCCCGCCCCGCAAGAAAAATTCTTGTAACGGGCAAGGGAAGATGTAACGTTACCAATAACTGCAGTATAGAAGAGCTTATGGCAAACGTTACTGCTAACGGAAGATTTTTATATTCTGCCTTTAATGCTTTTTCCAGTCAAGATACAATGGAGTTTTTCGAGAGCCTTTCGGTGCCGCTGAAAACCGAAAGGGGAAACAGAGTTTTTCCCGTTTCCGATAAGGCGATGGATATAGCGGATGCCCTTGTTTTAGCCGCTAAAAAAAGCGGAGTTTCCTTTAAAACGGGCAGAGTAACCGAGATAACAGAAGAAAATTCTGTGGTGACGGGCGTTAAGCTGGAAGACGGCGAGACTGTTTTTGCCGAAAAGGTAATACTTGCAACAGGCGGTCTTTCTTATTCTGCCACAGGCTCTACGGGAGATGGCTATAAAATGGCCTCAAAGCTCGGCCATACCGTAACACCGCTGAGAGCATCTTTGGTTCCTATCTGTATAAAAGAAGGATTTGTGTCAAAACTAATGGGGCTGTCCCTTAAAAACGTAAAGCTTACGGTTTATGATAAACAAAAGAAAAAACCCATATTCAGTGAACTAGGGGAAATGATGTTTACCCATTTCGGCATAAGCGGTCCTTTAGCCCTTAGCGCTTCGGCGCATCTTAAGGATATGAATAAAACCGAATATGTATGCGAAATTGATTTAAAACCCGGTATGGACACCCTTCAGCTTGATAAACGTTTGTGCAGGGATTTTCTTGAAAACTCCAATAAAAATTTCAGAAATTCTCTTGACAGCTTACTTCCCCGTATGCTTATTCCCATTATAGTGGGAATAAGCTGTATTCCTGCCGAAACAAAGGTTAATCAGATAAGCAAGGAACAACGCGCTCAATTTGTTAATCTTTTAAAAGGACTTAAAATGACCGTTGACTGCCTTCGTCCCATAGAGGAAGCGGTAATTACGGGCGGCGGAATAAACGTTAAGGAAATAAACAGCGCAACAATGGAGTCTAAACTGATAGAAGGACTTTATTTTGCGGGGGAAATAATTGACGTAGATGCTTATACAGGCAATTTTAATTTGCAGATAGCCTTTTCAACCGGCTTTCTTGCAGGAAATAAAGTTTAAGGAAGAAAAAAAGATGGAAAATAAAACTATAGCAATTGCCATTGACGGCCCTGCAGGTGCGGGAAAAAGCTCCCTTGCTAAAGCACTTGCAAAGGAACTTGATTATATTTACGTAGATACGGGCGCACTTTACCGTGCAATAGGTCTTGCTTTTTCAAAAAAAGGCTATGATACAGCCCTTGACTGTAATATAGGCGAAGAGCTTAAAGATATTACTATTGATATCCGTTTTATTGACGGTGTTCAGCACGTATTTTTAGGTCAAACCGACGTAAGTGAGGAAATCAGAACTCCCATTGCTTCTATGATGGCATCTGCCGTTTCTGCAAAGCCTGAGGTTAGGGCAAAGCTTCTTGATATGCAGCGAGATTTTGCAAAAAAATACAACTGCATTATGGACGGCAGAGATATAGGTACCGTTGTGCTTCCAAATGCCGACCTTAAAATTTTCCTTACCGCCAGTGATGAAGAAAGAGCAATGCGCCGCTATAAAGAGCTTAAGGAGAAGGGTGATACCTCTACCTTTGAAGAGGTGCTCAGCGATATGCGTCAGAGGGATTATAACGATTCCCACCGCGCTATTGCCCCCTTAAAACCTGCAGAGGATGCAGTGATTGCCGATACAACGGGCAAAAACGTTGAAGAGTCTATGGTTATGCTTTTACGTATCATAAAGGAGAATATTAAATGACACTCTTTTATAAAGTGATGAGGGCGATTGTTTCGTTTTTTACTCATATTTTCTTCCGTATTAAAAAATACGGAGTACATAATATTCCTAAAGAGGGTGCGGTTATACTCTGCTGTAACCATACTTCGATAAGCGATATTCTCTTTATGGGTATTCTTTGCCCCCGTCAAATTTATTTTATGGGCAAGGACGAACTTTTCAAAAATAAAATACTTGCCTTTATTCTAAAAAAGCTGGGTGCTTTTTCGGTTAACCGCAGAACAGGGGATAAGGGCGCCATAAACAAGGCAGAAGAGCTTTTGCTTGATGGAAAAATTCTCGGCATTTTCCCCGAAGGCACCCGTTATACCGACGGCGGTGCGCCCCGCAAGGCAAAAGCGGGTACAGCTATGCTTGCACTTGCTACAAAAGCTCCCATTCTTCCCTGTGCAGTATATCGAGATACAGGTAAGGTTAAACCCTTCCAAAAGGCAACCTTCCGTTTCGGAGCGCCTATATATTATGATGAGTATGCAGGCGAGGATACGGGCAAAGCCGCAATAAGAAGGGTTAGCGGACTTATTAGCGAAAAAATCACTGAGCTTTGGGAGATGAAGCATTGAAGATAACACTTGCTAAAACTGCAGGCTTTTGTTTCGGTGTAAACAGAGCGGTAAGTATGGTTGAGGAACTGGCAAACAAGGGCGAAAAGGTTTGCACCTTAGGGCCTATAATACATAATGAACAGCTTGTAAAAGAACTTGAGGCTAAGGGCGTAAGGGTTATTGCGTCTCCTGAAGAAGCAGGGAAAGAAGATACCCTTGTTATCCGTTCCCACGGAGTATCTGCCGAAATTTTTGAAAGAAGTAAAAAAACAGGGGCAAAGGTAGTGGATGCAACCTGCCCCTTTGTTTCTAAAATTCACAGTATTGTAAGAGAAGCCGCAGAAAAAGGTCACGTTATTTTAATAGCGGGGGATAAGGAACATTCCGAAGTAAAAGGGATTTGCGGAAATGCTCTGAATACAGAAATTTACGTTTTCTCAAATGAAGAAGAACTGCAAAAAATAATGGAAAATCACCCATCAATTGCCGATAATACCGTCACAGCGGTGTCACAGACAACTTTTAATGCAGAAATTTGGGGGAAATGTCAAAAAATTTTAAAAAAAGGCTATACAAATGCTTTTATTTTTGATACAATATGTAATGCGACTGCGATGCGCCAACAGGAAGCTGAGGAGCTGTCTAAAATCAGCGATCTTATGATCGTTGTAGGAGGACAGCACAGTTCAAACACAGCAAAGTTAAAAGACGTTTGCTCAGCTAATTGTTTGCATACTTATTTAGTCTCTACCGCCGATGAATTAAAAAAAGAGTGGTACCATGATAAAGAGAACATCGGAGTTGTCGCCGGAGCATCTACGCCGGCGCATATCATTAAGGAGGTTATTAAAACCATGTCGGAAAATTTACAATCGGTTGAACAGGTAGAAGATGCTGTTCAAAAAAGCTTTGAGGAAATGACTGATGAAGAAGCATTCGAGGCATCCCTCAGCGCATTAACCGGAGACCAGAAGGTTATCGGTACAGTTCTTGCAGTAAGTGAGAACGAGATTCAGGTGGACATTGGCAGAGGTCTTGCCGGCTACATTACTAAGGAGGAATACTCTGCAGATGCTAACGCTGATATCTTAAAGGAAGTAAGCGTAGGCGATACTATGAATCTTATCATTATGCGCACAAATGATCAGGAAGGAACCGTAATGCTCTCTAAGCGTCGTTTCGATGCTATTGCCGGTTGGGACAATATTGTTGCAGCCAAGGACAGCGGCGAGATTCTTACCGGTGTCGTTAAAGATATCATTAAGGGTGGCGTAACCGTTTTCGCAAACGGTATCCGTATTTTCATTCCTGCTTCTCAGGCAACACTTACCAAGAGTGAGCCTATTGAAGATTTAAAGGGCAAAGAGGTACGTTTCCGTATCATCGAAATCGGCAGAGGCAGAAGAGCAATCGGTTCTATCCGTAACGTTCTTCGCGAAGAAAAGAAGGCAGCAGCTGCCGAGCTTTGGGAGAATATCGCTGTTGGCGAACGCTTTACCGGTAAGGTTAAGTCCTTAACCAGCTACGGCGCATTCGTTGATATCGGCGGTGTTGACGGAATGGTTCACATTTCTGAACTCTCTTGGCAGAGAATCAAGAATCCCAGCGAGGTTGTTCTCGTAGGTGATGAAATCGAAGTTTACGTTAAGGCTATCGACACTGAAAAGAAGAAGATTTCCTTAGGCTATAAGAAGCCCGAAGAAAATCCGTGGGTAATTTTCGAAAAGAACTTTGCTGTTGACGAAACCGTTAAGGCTACCGTTGTTAGCATGACTTCTTACGGTGCATTCGCTCGTATTATCCCCGGTATTGACGGTCTTATTCATATTTCTCAGATTGCCAACAAGCACGTTGCTAAACCTCAGGACGAACTTAGCGTTGGTCAGGAAGTTGAAGCAAAGATTATTGCTGTTGACTATGAGAAAAAGCGTGTTAGCCTTTCTATCCGCGCTCTCCTTCCCGAAGAGGAAGCTGCTCCTGTAGAAGAAGCAGTAGAAGAAGCTGTGGCAGAGGAAGCCGCTGAATAATTAAATTCTTAAACTGAGAGCTCTTAACGAAGAGCTCTCAGTTTGCTTTTAAGGAGAAGGTATATGAATAACTCAAAAACAGTTTTAAGTATTTTTTCTATAGTCTATTGCGCAATTTCAATTTTAAGCGGTCTTGTTATTGCTGTATTTGAAGGCTTTAACTCTGTGGGACCCATAAACCCTGTTGCACTTTTAAACTGGCTTATATCGTTAGCGCCATATATACTTATAGCAGTTTATTCCTTTGCTTTTGGAGATAAAGAAAAGGGTAAATTAATGCTTATTATAATTATTGCCTTAAAGCTATTGCTGTATGGCAGAAGTATTATAAATATACTGTCAAACGGTGTAAACTATGTTAAGTACGGCGCAGTAGGCGAGTTTATCTTAAGAAATGCAGTATCCCTGCTATCTAACTTCTTTGGCGTTGCCGTTTTCATATTTGCGCTTTTATACATACTCAAGGCTATGAATAATAAAACGGTAGTTTTTATAATTTCTATTGTTTATTTTATATTTTCTGCCACATTTTCCGTAATAAAGAATTTCGGCAGCACAATAAGTGTAATTATTCAAGGAGCGCCGCTAAAATATATTATTTATTCTTTCTCTTTAACCTTCTTTAATATAATTCTTGTAGGAATCGGCACTGCAGTTTGGATTATATTTACTAAATCTGCAGTACTTCACGAATAATAAAAGTGTATAAAAAGAGGCTGTCTCACTAATGAAGTGAGGCGGCCTCTTTTAATGTGTTTAAAGTCTTTATTTATTGAGTTTCCTTAAGCCATTGTCCCATTTTTATTGATAATAGGTTCCAGTTTTGGAAACCCGGATTATTAACAGGTTCACCGCTTTCGGGATCATAGTATTCGTGCAGTTCGCCGGTTTTTGCAATATCTTCTCCAAACAATTTAAGTGTTTTTTCGGCAAGTTCCCTTGCTTCCTTAATAAAGCCGTATTTAACAAGGCCGTCAAATACCATATAATTGGAAATGCCCCAAACAGGCCCTAACCAACAAGACGGGTTGCCTGTTTTTTTAATAGAGTACATTTTTTCGTATTTTGAAAGAGTTCGTACACCGTATGGTGCCCAAAAAGCCTTTTCATCAAGTAGGTTTTCTTTAACCATTCTTTCTGCTTGCTCGCCAGTGGCAATTCCCGCCCACATCGCCATAAAGCCGGACCAACAGCCTATTCGCTGAATAAGACTGTCCCAATGACGAGGAGCTCCGGAGTGTAGAGTGCTGTTAGGGTCAATGGGTAATAAGTTAAGATCGGCACTGTAATATAAGCCGTCCTTTTCATCGAAGCAAAGGTCTCTGACTGTTTTAAGAAGATTCTCAGCTTCGTTTTTATAAAAGTCAATATCGACGCCTAAAAGGTTACCTAGACAGCAAACAGCCTTTAATTCCTTATACATTAAGCAATTAAGATAAATGGATGCTGAACTGTTTGCGGGGCGATAGTAGGTCGAGGGATCGTTATCAACACCGATTGCACAGTCGTTTATCCAATAATAAAGACCGCAAACGTGACGCTGATTATTATAATAATAGTCGATGAATTTGAGTATTTTGTCAAAATAAGGACGTAGCCATTGGGCATCGTTATTGGTTTGTGCAATAAATGCGGCGTGCTGTGCAATACAAGGTTTATGTATGTTGGTTATATCACTGCTTTGGTAGTTATACCACTCGAGTTTGGGAGTGATATATATGGGCATTTTTCCGCTTTCATCCATATGCTCAAGAAAGTTAATAACGCAACCCTTTTCATATTCCAATATATCATCGGTTACAAAATCACGCAGCGCAATATTTGTAAGCCAACAATCCCAGTCCCAAAGGCTGTTTGAGTAAGCTGCACCGGGCACTATAAACTTGTGAGCCAAAATACCATCAGGTTCACGGAACATTTTTTTATAATTTTTCTTGGCATATTCTAAAATCAAGTTATAATTATCCATATTTTTACCCGCTTTACTTTTATTTAAGCGTCATATAATCTCTATTTTCGGTGAACTGCTTATGGCAGGTGAAAAGGAGAGTCTGGCTGTCTTTGGAGTAGTCCTCCAAAAACTGCATTGCTTTTTTGCTTCTTATGTCATCATAGCGGTCAAAGGGATCGTCTAAAATTAAAGGCAGTCTTTGACCGTCGTTAGAAAGAAGCTCGCTGACGGTCAGTCTCAATGCAAAATAGGCTTGGTCAATGGTGCCGTCTGAAAGGGTTTGCCAATCGTTTGTGCCGAAAATATCCTTTTCTTCAACTGCGATATCAAAGTTTTTAGAAACGCTGACAGATGAATATTTTCCGTTTGTCAGAGCGTTGAAGATTTCGCTTGTTCTCTCTCCCAGAACACTTCCAAAGGTTTCACGCACTCTACTAAAGGCATCACTCAGGGCTTCATAGGCTATATCAGCACATTCACAGAAGTGATATTCTTTAGCCAGTAATTCTTCCATTTCCTTGATTTTTTGCTCAAGAACTGTGGGATGAACAGCAAAACGGAAATCGTTTTTAGCACTTGCTAAATCGTCGGCAATATTTTGACGAAGTGTTTCAAGTTCCTTTTTCTTAAATATAAGACGCTCGTTAAGGTCGTCAAGGTCGCCTACCGAAATTGCGCCCTCGGGAATAACGGACAGCTCTTTCTCGGCTTCTTCAAAGGAAATATTATCTAAATCCTTTTTGAGTAAAGCGATTTTTACTTCTAAGTTTTCTTTCTTTTGAAGATTTGTTTTGTGGGAATAAAGGATTATTTCCATACCCTTTGGTGAAAATTCCTTCATTGAGCCAACACTTAAACTCAAAAGCAATTCTTTTGCGCTGTTTAAACGTGCGTTTATTTTCTCAAGCTCTTCTCTTACACCCTTTAACAGTTCAAACTTCTGGGTAAAGGCTTCGCCTAAAGTAAGCTCCTTTTGCCGCGCTACCGCTTCTTTTGCGGTAAGATTACTTATAAGACTTATAAGCTCGTTATAAATTGCTTGATTATTTGCAATTTTCTGTCGGCAATTCGCTTCCTGTTCTCTTATTTCTTTGGGATTGGTTTTGCTCTTTTTACGTACCGTTAAGGTAAGCAAAAGACCTATAACAGCGAAGAGTCCGCCGCCTATTAAAAGGATGTTTTTATAAGAAGTAAATACAAAGGAAAGGGCAAGAGCGATAATGCCAACAAGGGCAAGAATTAAAAATACAGGACGTATTTTCTTCTTTTGATTTTCTGCTTCATAGGCTTTTTGAGAAAGAGAGTCAGCCTCTTTTGTAAGATTTTCTATTTCCTTTGAAATCTTTTCAAACTCATTTTGCTTTTCTTTGAGTTTTACCCCGATTTCTTCAGAGGATTCTTCCAAGGAAAGCTTTGCTTTAGCCTCATCGGTTTGCTCTTTATATAGGGCTTCCTTTTCGGTAAGGGAAGGCAGTCTTTCGGCTAGAAGTTTATATTCGTTCAGCGCGTTTTCGCCGTCGCTTAAAAGGGAAACGGTAATGCTTTTTCCGTCTTCTTTAATAAGCTTTTTGTTTACAGAGTTAAGGGCGGTAACGCTGTCACAGTATTCTTTGAGCTTTGCAAAACGCTTTCCGCCTTCAGCCGATTTGATATGGGCGGTGAGTCGGTCAATTTCGGTTTTGATAGAATTTAAACGGAGCTTTTCGTTTTCCAGCCTTAAATCACATTCTTTTCGCGCCTGCTCTGTGCGACGGGCATCGTTTAGCTTTGCTTTTAATGCTTCAAGCTCTTCGGTGTCTTTGGCTATTTTACCGCCGCGTCCCGTTTTTGTTAAAAGAACGCTTTTTGCTTTTTCGATTTTTGCAAGAATTTCATCTGCCGAAACGTCCTCTTCGCCCGTTCCTGCAAGATTTGAAAGACGGGAGTTAAGTTCGCCGTCGGCACTGCTGTTTTTACTAAGTACCGTATGGTCGCTTAAAAATACACTCTTTTGGGCGGCTTCAAAGGAAAGTCCTAAAAAGCGTTTGCCAAGGTCCTCTTTTCCCGTAAAGGTTTCTCTTTCGCCGCTTAAAAGGTTGGTAACGGCAATTTTGTCGGTGGAATTGCTTGTTTTGAAAATGCGCTCTATTCTGTACTTTTTGCCCTCAACCTCAAAGTCAATTCTTCCCGCCATTGCCTTTTCGTTTCTAGGGGCATATTTTTTACGGGGATTTTTAATAAGCTCATCATTGCTTTTTCCCTGGCTTCCGTAAAACATCATACTCATAAAGGTCATAAGCGTGGTTTTGCCATCCTCGTTTTCACCGTAAATAACGTTGAGTCCGTCATTAAAATCAAAGGTTTTGTCTTCGAATTTTCCAAAAGCGGAAATATAAACAGAATTAATCTTCATTAAAGGCAACCTCCTCATTAAAGGCTTTAAGCCCGAGTTCAAGGGCGTGTCTTAATTTTTCCTTTTCATTTTCGTTTGCGCTTTCTATTTTAGAAAGCATTATGGAAGTAAAGTAGCCTTTAAGATTTTTTTCTCCCGCAAGGCTTAAAAGGTCGGCGCCAAGGGAAGTCTTGTCCTTTATTTTAACAAAGGACACAAGGGGTGAAATACGGGCAATAAGAGAGTTTATGTCAATTCCCGCTTCGCTTTTTCTCTTACCCTTAAGGGTTATTCTGAAATAATTTTTGCCGTAGTCGTCGCCCGTCTCCTTAATGGCGCAAAGTATGGCTTCACAGATATCCTCTTTATCGGTAATGTCAACATCAAGTCTTATATGAGTGCGATAGGCGGTAGGTATAAATTCAAGATTTATGTTGCCCTTTGAAACTTCGCCCATATAAACGCCCTTTTCACCGCTTTCGTCAAAGCCTTGTCCTTCGGGACAGCCGCAATAAGCAAGAGCCGTTGTACCAACAAACTGAATCTGGCTTTTTGTATGAACGTGGCCGAGGGCAATATAGTCCATACCGCTGTTTTTAACGTATTCGGGTGTAATGGGACGGTAATTTCCGTTTAAATCGCTTCGTGTTTCGCCGTGCAGTAGGCAAAGATTAAAATAATCGTCCTGCGGCGCGGTAAGTTCAAAACGGTTTTTGCCCGAATTATATACTCCGTCAAAGGAAGAACCATATACTCTTACGCGTAAATCGTCAAAGGCTATGACACTGTCTTCACAGGGTAAAACAAAAACCTTTTCATTAAGTGTTCGGGTTTTAAAGGGAGAATCGGCAGTAAAGGGGTCGTGATTGCCCAGCGCTATTACGACGCGGGTGTTAATAAGCTTCTCAAAAGCCTTAAAAACGCCCTCTTCCAAAGCTGAGTCTATATGATTGCTGTCAAGTAAATCTCCTGCAATAAGCAGTAAATCAATGGCATTTTCATTGCACATTGAAATTATTTTTTCCATTGTCAAAAGCACTTCGTACTGTCTTTTTGAAGCCTCAGTTCCAAGATAAGAACATTCGGCGCCGATATGTAAATCGGCAGTATGAAGAATACGGATTGTGTTCATAAAACTTCTCCTAATTAATATTATGTATCTATTATACTATTATTTTTATATAAAGGCAATTAATAATTTTGAATTTTCATATCCTACTAGTATTAAATATAAATCTTTTTTGTTGATATATTTTTGCAGTTATAGTATAATAAAATAGAATATGAACAGGGGAGAGGAATATGGACGTAAGGCTTAATGATATTCTTGAAATGAAGAAAAAGCACCCTTGCGGAAACAATAAATTTCTGGTGCTTAGAATAGGTATGGATTTTCGTATTAAATGTACCGAATGTTCAAGGGAAGTTATGCTCCCCCGCGCAACCTGTGAAAAGAATATTAAAAAAATTATTCGTGAGGAAGAAAACTGATGTTTGATAAACTTGAATCTGCAGAACAAAGATATGAAGAAATAGGCGTACAGCTTACACGCCCCGAAATTATAAACGATAATGCTCAATATACAAAGCTGAGCAAAGAGTATAGCAGTATGACTCCTATCGTTGAAAAGTACAGAGAGTACAGAGATGCCGTAAATGCCGAAAAGGAAGCAAGGGAGCTTCTTGATGCAGGCGGTCTTGATAAGGATTTTAAAGAACTTGTTGAGGAAGAGTTTAAAGCGGCAAGTGAAAATATAAAAATCTTTTCTGAAGAACTTAAAATTCTCCTTTTGCCTAAGGATCCCAATGACGATAAAAACGTAATTGTGGAAATAAGAGCAGGAGCCGGCGGTGAGGAATCGGCGCTGTTTGCAGGTTCTCTTTACAGAATGTATACTATGTATGCCGAGAAAAAGGGCTGGAATATTGAGGTTATCAACGAAAGCGAAACCGAGCTTGGCGGCTTTAAAGAAATTTCCTTTAGTATTGACGGCGCAGGCGCTTATTCACGTATGAAGTACGAAAGCGGTGTTCACCGCGTTCAGCGTGTGCCCGATACCGAAACACAGGGACGTATTCATACCTCTACAACCACCGTTGCGGTACTTCCCGAAGCCGAAGAGGTTGAATTTGAACTTGATCCCAAGGATTTGAAGATTGACACCTATCGAAGCAGCGGCGCAGGCGGACAGCATATTAATAAAACTTCATCTGCTATTCGTGTTACCCATTTGCCTACGGGAATGGTAGTTGAATGTCAGGATGAAAGAAGTCAGCACAAAAATAAGGATAAGGCATTAAGGGTTCTTCGTTCACGCCTTTTTGAACAGGCTCAAAGAGAGCAGGAAGAAGCCATTGCAAGTGACAGAAAATCTCAGGTTGGTACGGGAGACAGAAGCGAAAGAATAAGAACCTACAACTTCCCCCAAGGCAGAGTTACCGACCACAGAATCGGTCTTACTCTTTATAAAATCGAGCAGATTATGAACGGTGATATTGACGAGGTTGTAGATGCCCTTATTACCTATTACAGAGCTGAAATGCTCAAAAACGAGGAACAAAGCTAATGGAAACAAAAAGGCTTAACCTTGATGAAAACAGCTTAAGTTCAGCCGCCGATATACTTAAAAAGGGCGGAATAGTGGCTATTCCCACCGAAACGGTTTACGGTCTTGCCGCCTCTGCCCTTGACCAAAAAGCTATAACAAAGGTTTTTAAGGCTAAAGGCAGACCTCAGGATAATCCGCTTATAGTTCATATAGACAGCCTTGAAATGCTGGAAAAAATCGCAAAAAATATTCCTGAAAAGGTTTTTTTGTGCGCCGAAAAATTTTGGCCCGGTCCACTTACTATGGTGCTTGAGAGCAGCGGATACGTCAGCAGTCAGGTTTCTGCAGGGCTTAGTACGGTGGCTATCCGTATGCCCTCTGACGAAATTGCAAGAAAAATAATAAAGTTTAGCGGTTTGCCCCTTGCAGCCCCTTCGGCAAATGCTTCGGGCTCCCCCAGTCCTACTTCGCCCTATCACGTGTTAGACGACCTTGACGGCAAAATAGATGCTGTTATAATGGGAGAAAACTGTCAGGTGGGTGTGGAATCTACCGTAATTTCGGTAACAAATGAGGGGGCAAGATTACTTCGCCCCGGCGCTGTTACCCTTGAAATGCTTAAGGAAATTTTCCCCGATATAGCGGTTGATAAGGCAATACTTAGCGAACCGAAAAGTGATGAAAAGGTAGCTTCCCCCGGTATGAAATATAAGCATTATGCTCCTAAAACCTCGCTTTATCTTGTAAACGGCGACAGCAAGGACTTTTGTGATTTTGTTAATAATGAAGGCTGTATTGCAGTATGCTTTAAGGAAGAAGCGCAGAATATAAAGGGCAGAACCTTTATTTACGGCGAGGAAGAAAATGAAGAGGGTATGGCTCAAAGCATTTTTGCAGTACTCAGAGAGCTTGATAAAGAAAAAATTGAAAAAGCGTACGTTCACGCTCCTAAAAAACAGGGTGTAGGTCTTGCGGTATATAACCGATTAATCAGAGCCTGCGCCTTCAGGGTGATTGATTTATGAAATATATTATAGGTCTTACGGGCCCTACGGGTTCGGGCAAAAGCAGTTTTTCCCTCCTTGCTGAAAAGAGGGGCATTTACGTTATAGACTGCGACAAGATTTCAAGACAGGTGACCGAAAAGGGAAGCGAATGTCTTATTAAACTTGCTGATGCATTTGGAGAAGATATAATAAAAGACGGCCAACTTGACAGAAAACTTCTGGCAGCCCGCGCATTTTCCGAGAAAGACAAAAAACAGCTTCTTGAAGATATAATTTTCCCCTTTATACTCAGTTCGGTTTTGGAAAAAATTGAAAAAAGCGAAAAGAAAATAATACTTCTTGACGCCCCCACCCTTTTTGAAAGCGGTATTAATGAGCTTTGCGGAGATGTTGTAGCGGTACTTAGTGACAAAGAAATCCGTAAAGAGCGTATAATAAAACGGGACGGTCTTACCGAAGAACAGGCACAACTTCGTCTTAATGCAGGTAAAAATGATGATTTTTATTTAGAAAAAACAAAACACATAATATATAATAATTCCACCCAGACGGAATTTTTAAGCAAAAGTGAAGAAATACTAAATATATTACTGGAGGAAAAGTAGAATGAGTGAAAAAAGCAAAGCAGAACTTTTAAAAGAAAAGCTTACCTTAAAGCGTCAAAGCGGTTTAAAAGACGCAAGTGACGAAACTATAGAAAAGGCTTACGCTTTTTGTGAAGATTATAAAAAATTCCTTGATGATGCTAAAACCGAAAGAGAAGCTAATGAGGTTTCTATAGAATTTGCCGAAAAGTGCGGCTTTGTTCCCTTTGAAACAGGAAAGAGCTATAAAGCAGGGGATAGAGTTTATTTTAATAACAGAGGTAAAGCGGTTGCTTTTGCCGTAATCGGTAAAGAATTGGTTGAAAAGGGCACAAACATTACTGCGGCGCATATTGATGCTCCAAGACTTGACTTAAAGCCTAACCCTCTTTATGAAGATGTTGATATGGCGCTTTTCAAAACTCATTATTACGGCGGTATAAAGAAATATCAATGGACTGCTGTTCCTATGTCTCTCCACGGTGTTTTTGTTAAAGCTGACGGAAGTGTTGTTAAGGTTAAAATCGGCGAAAATGATGACGAGCCTAAATTTGTTGTAAATGACCTTCTGCCTCATCTTGCTCAGGAACAGAGCAAACGCACCCTTAGTGACGGCATAAGAGGTGAAGAATTAAACGTTTTGGTTGGCAGTATGCCCTTTAAGGACGATAAAGCAAGTGAACTTGTTAAGCTTAATATTCTTAATATTCTTTATGAAAAATACGGTGTTACCGAAGCAGACTTTTTATCGGCTGAGCTTGAATGTGTACCTGCCGCAAAGGCTTGCGATATAGGCTTTGACCGTTCTATGATAGGCGCTTACGGTCAGGATGACAGAGTTTGCGCATATCCTGCGCTCAGAGCAATTTGCGACGTAGAAATTCCCGAGAAAACTGCTGTTTGCGTACTTGCTGATAAGGAAGAAATCGGTTCAGACGGAAATACGGGACTTAATTCTGCCTTCCTTAAGTATGTTATAGGTGATCTTGCAAAGATGCAGGGCGGTGACGTAACCTTAGCGCTCAGGAATTCAAGATGTCTTTCTGCTGACGTTAATGCGGCTCTTGATCCTACATTTCAGGACGTAATGGAAAAGCGTAATGCTTCTCAGATAAACAGAGGTGTATGCGTAACTAAATACACAGGCGCACGCGGTAAATCGGGCACAAGTGACGCAAGTGCCGAATACGTTGCCGAAATAAGAAATATGCTTGATAAGGCACAAATCACTTGGCAGACAGGTGAGCTTGGCAGAGTTGACCTTGGCGGCGGCGGAACGGTTGCTATGTATATTGCAAATCTCGGTGTTGACGTAGTTGACCTCGGTGTTCCCGTACTTTCAATGCACGCTCCCTTTGAAACCACCTCTAAATTCGACGTGTATATGTGCTATAAAGCAATGTATGAATTTTGCAAATAATAAAAAAGACCGTACATCAAAAGTACGGTCTTAATTTTTTTAGTGCGGCCTTTTCTATTCTGGAAACGTAGGAACGGGAAATTCCAAGCTTATTTGCAATTTGCTGTTGTGTAAGCTCCTCTTCTCCGTATAGCCCAAAACGGAAAATGAGTATTTGCTTTTCCCTTTCGTCAAGAACCTTTGGAAATACTTGAGATAGCCTTTTAATTTTAAATTTTGTGTCAATTTCCTCGGCAATATCGCTGTCAACGGCAATTATATCACCTAGGGTGAGGGTGTTGCCGTCCTTGTCGGTATCAATAGAATCGGAAAAGGAAACGTCCTGCGCGGTTTTTTTAAGGCTTCTGAAATGCATAAGAATTTCGTTTGCTATCCTCACACAAATCGGTTTTAGTCTCTGAACGAAAATCCTCAGTAGTATCTTCGTCGTAATCTACGTCCGAAAACTCTATGAGTTCTTCGTCATCATCTGTGTCTATTTCAATGTGTTTTATGTAAGGTGTGATATCGGGTAGCTCGATATCACCATCCTGCGAACCAAATAAAATAACGTGTGCATTTTCGCCATCCCAAATTACACGGCGCACGATACTTTGAATGGCGGCTCTCTTTTGTTCGTAGGACATATCATCAATAGTGTTTTTGAAAACGCCCAGCATCTGACGAAGTACGTCAAACTCAATATCGCTGAAAGCGTGTTCGGCGGTAAGACTTATCATTTCGTCAATG
>JAZSPU010000027.1:0-26405 GCA_045537575.1 Acutalibacteraceae bacterium | reverse complement strand
GGGACCAACGTCGTGATAATTTCTTTTATCTCTACCTGCGTCGGTTATGCTGTCGCCTTGAAACAAAATTTTTATTTTTTTCATTTTATTTAACTATTTCTCCGTAAACGGCGCCGAAAGCGCAAGCGGCATTTGACTCGTCGGTATCGATATGCATAGCAAGAGCGTAGCTATCGCTTACTCTGACTACTACGTCACCGAAAATAAGAGGACGAGCGGTATCAAGCTTAACGCCAACTATTTCCTTGTCCTTAACGCCGAAAACCTCAGCGTCTGCGGTTGTCATATGTATATGACGCTTAGCGGCGATAACACCTTCGGTAATTTCCACCTCGCCGCAAGGACCAACAAGCTTACATCCGGGGCTTCCTGCAAGGTCGCCTGACTCACGGATAGGAGCGGTTACACCGATACTTCTTGCTTCGGTAAGAGAAATTTCAACCTGAGTCTGAGGACGGCAGGGACCTAAAATAGATACGCCTTTAATTTCTCTCTTGGGGCCTACAACGGTAACTCTTTCTTCACAAGCGAACTGACCGGGCTGAGAAAGGTCCTTTTTGTTGGTAAGCTGATGGCCTTTACCGAAAAGGATTTCAAGGTCTTTTTCACTAACGTGAACGTGATGAGCAGAAATTTCTACTAAAACTGATTTTTTCATAGCAAATACTTCCTTCTATTTGTATTTTTTACTCTTTTATTTTACCATATTTTTTTATAGTTTCAAGTAAAATATGGACTTTTTTTTATTAATATGCTATAATTTTCCCAAAAGGAGTTGTGTTGACTTTATGAAAGCGATAATTAACGGTAAAATAGTACTTAAAAACGAAGTTTTAGAAAACAAGGTTCTTGTTTTCGGCGATAAAATTTTAGATATATGCAATAACGCGCCAAAGGACGCAGAAATTATAGATGCAAAGGGAAATTTAGTTACAGCAGGATTTATTAGCCCTCATATCCACGGTGTTAACGGCTTTGATACCGAAGATGGCAGTGTGGATGCTTTAAACTCTATGAGTGAATATCTTTTAAAAACAGGCGTAACTTCTTGGTGCCCTACCCTTGCTACTATCGAAACAGAAAAACTTGATAACGTATTAAATGCCGTAAGAAGCGCAAAAGCGCAAAACCGCGGCGCTAAAATTATAGGACTTCATCTTGAGGGAATTTTCTTAAGCAAAGAAAAACGCGGAGCCCACAGAGAAGACTGGCTTAAAGCCCCCGACGCTGATTTGATAATTAAAAACAAAGATATAATAAAACTTGTTATTTGTGCTCCCGAGCTTGACGGCGCAATTGACTTTATAAAAGCAGTTACTAAGGAAGGTGTACGTGTTGCTGTCGGTCACAGTAATGCCACCTATGAGCAAACCAAAAAAGCTATTGATGCAGGCGCAACCGATACAACCCATCTTTTTAACGCCACCTCTCCCCTTTCTCACAGAGAACCTGGGCTACCCGGCGCCGTACTTACTGATGACAGAATTTATACAGAGCTTATATGTGATAAATTCCACGTACATCCAGCCCTTTATGATATGATTTACACTCTTAAAAATGATAAGCTTATTCTTATTACCGACTCTATCCGTCCTGCAGGAATGCCTGATGGTGAGTACAGTTGTGGTGGTTTCACCGTTACCAAAAAAGGTTTTGAATGCAGACTTCCAGACGGCACTATCGCAGGTAGCATAATCGACCTTAACACAGGCATAAATAACGTAGCTAAAAACAGTAAAATCCCACTACACGAAGTAGTAAACGCCGCAACCATTAACACCGCCACAATGCTTAACGTAAACGATAAAATCGGCTCCCTTGACATTGGAAAAGCCGCAGATATCGTTATTTGCGATAACGATTTTAATATTATTAAAGTATTTAAAGACGGACAGTAATATAGTTTAAAAACAAAACCGAACCTTAGAGTTTTAACTCTTTGGTTCGGTTTTCCTTATACAAAAAAAGACTCTGCATAAAGCAGAGTCTTTTGTTTTATCTAATCTTAAATTACTTAATTTCGATGGTTGCGCCAGCTTCTTCGAGCTTAGCTTTGATAGCGTCAGCATCTTCCTTGGAAGCAGCCTCTTTAAGAGTCTTAGGAGCGCCGTCAACGAGAGCCTTAGCTTCAGCAAGACCAAGACCGGTGATTTCACGAACAGCCTTGATAACCTGAATCTTGTTAGCGCCTGCGTTAGCAAGGATAACGTCAAATTCGGTCTTTTCTTCAGCAGCAGCAGCGCCACCGGCAGCAGGAGCAGCAACAGCTACAGCTGCAGCAGCAGATACGCCAAACTCTTCTTCTACAGCCTTAACAAGCTCAGAAAGCTCGAGAACTGTAAGTACTTTTAATTCTTCAATAATAGCAGTAATTTTTTCGGATGCCATTTTAATTTCCTCCAATTTGTTTAATTATAATTTTTGTTTGTTTTTAATTTTTAATAAGCTGAATTATTCAGCAGCAGCTTCGCCTTCGCCGTCTTTGTCAACGATAGCCTGTACGGCACGAGCAAATGCAGCAACGGGAGCCTGGAAAGCACTGAGAACTGTAGCGAGAAGAACTTCTCTGCTGGGGAGTTTTGCAAGGCTTTCAATCATTGCGGCGTCGATAACTTTACCGTCAAGATAACCGGACTTAACCTTGAAGCTTTCGTGGGTTTCTGCGAACTTGCAAAGAATACGAGCAGCGCAAACGTGGTCTTCTTTAGAGATTGCAAGAGCGGTGGTTCCTTCAAGAACTTCCTTCATACCCTCGAGGTCGGTACCTTCGATAGCGCGGGCAAGAAGAGTATTCTTAACTACGAAATAATCAACGCCGGCCTCACGAAGCTCCTTACGAAGAGCTGTATCATCTGCAACAGAAGTACCGGTATAGTCAACGAGAACGCCGGCTACGGAATTCTGAAGTTTTTCAGCAAGGGAAGCAACTATCGCTTTCTTTTCCTCTAAAACTTTTGCATTAGGCATTAATTTCACCTCCGTAAAAAATAGTAAAAAAGTCTGTTCCCTGAGACGAGGAACAGACCAAAACATTAAAGTAAATTAACATAATGTTTCGCTTACCTCGGCAGGCGCAAAGCTTACTCCTTTACAGGAACCTACTGTCTCAAGTAATGCAACAAAAGTATTATACTAAAGGAATTCTGTTTTGTCAATACTTTTTTGAATTTTTTAAAAAATAAATAATAAAAGCCGTCTAACGACGGCTTTTTAAACTATTAGTTACCAAACTTAGCAACGTTAAGCTTTATGCCAGGGCCCATAGTGGTAGCAAGTACACAAGATTTGATGTACTGACCTTTAGCAGCCTCAGGCTTAGCCTTAATGATAGCACCCATAAGAGCATCGAAGTTTTCCTGAAGCTTTTCAGCACCGAAGGAAACCTTACCGATGGGACAATGGATGATGTTGGTCTTATCAAGACGGTACTCAATTTTACCTGCTTTTGCTTCGGTAACAGCCTTAGCAACGTCAGGAGTAACGGTACCAGCCTTAGGAGAAGGCATCAAGCCACGGGGGCCGAGAACCTTACCAAGACGACCTACAAGGCCCATCATATCGGGTGTTGCAATTACTACGTCAAAATCCAACCAGTTTTCGCTCTGGATTTTTGTAACCATATCTTCTGCACCAACAAAGTCTGCGCCTGCAGCAAGAGCAGCGTCAGCCTTGTCGCCCTTAGCAAGAACAAGAGCGCGTACAGTCTTACCGGTGCCGTTAGGAAGAACTACTGCACCGCGAACCTGCTGATCAGCGTGACGAGAGTCAACACCGAGACGTACGTGGATTTCTACTGTTTCATCAAATTTTGCAGCAGCAGTTTTTACAACGATTGCAGCTGCTTCTTCAGCGTCATAAAGCTTACCGGGTTCAATAAGCTGTGCGCTGGCTAAATATTTTTTACCGTGTTTCACTTTATTTTACCTCCCAATAAGTGGTTAAATCGGAAATTTCCTCCCACGAGAGAGAATCAATCGACTACTTCTACGCCCATGCTACGTGCGGTACCAGCTATCATACTCATAGCGGATTCAATGCTTGCAGCATTAAGGTCGGGCATTTTTGTTTCTGCGATTTTTCTAATCTGCTCGCTGGTGATTTTGGCAACCTTAGTTTTGTTAGGTGTGCCGGATGCGGATTCAATACCGCAAGCCTTCTTAATAAGAACAGCGGCAGGAGGAGTCTTTGTAATGAAGCTGAAAGAATGGTCTGCGTAAACAGTGATTACAACAGGGATAATAAGTCCCATATCATTCTTTGTGCGTTCATTGAACTCCTTGGTGAAAGCCATAATGTTTACACCGTGCTGACCCAGAGCAGGACCTACCGGGGGGGCAGGAGTTGCTTTACCTGCGGGGATCTGCAATTTAATGTAGCCTATAATTTTTTGAGCCATTTTTTGCACCTCCAAAATTGTGGTAACAGTGTTTATTTACACTTGGCGGAGCATCTTAAAAGAATTTATGCTCCTCCCACTTGCGACACCAACAAGGTGTCCGCGGCGAGACAGCCGCATAATAAACGGAAAAACCGTATTATTACCTTAATTAGTCAGCCAGAACAATCTGATCCAGCTCAAGCTCGGCAAGTGTTTCTCTGCCGAACGCATCAATTCCTACGCTAACGCTGTTATCTGCGACATTAATTTCTTTAACAACGCCTGCGAAGTCTTTAAGAGGTCCGCTGACAATAACAACGCGGTCACCCACATTGTAACCAACCTCTACGCTGTGCTTCTCAACGCCGAGGGCTGCAACCTCCTCTTCAGTGAGGGGTACGGGTTTAGCTTCGGGACCTACAAATCCGGTACAGCCGTGAATATTACGTACTACGTACCAGGAATCGTTAGTAACGATCATTTTAATAAGAACATAACCGGGGAAAATCTTGCGTTCTACCTCGCGTACCTTATCATCCTTAACCTCTGTTACCTTTTCGGTAGGGATTTTAATATCCACGATTAAATCCTGCATTTTACGGTTTTCAACCATAGTTGCAAGGTCGGTAGCAACCTTATTTTCGTAACCCGACATGGTCTGTATTACATACCATTTTGCTTGTTCAGACATATTGGTTCTCCTTATTTCCAGATACTTTCAAGTAAAGTACCAAGACCAAAGTCAACGAGCCAAATTATCGCACCGATTACGATAAACATAACCAATACTATACCGGTGTTTTTAAGAACTTCTTTGAGTCCGGGCCAAACAATCTTCTTACATTCGCTCTTATAATCTTTGAAGAACTGAAGAATTCTCTTTAAAAGGAACTTCTTAGAGCCTTTAGATTCAAGAACTTCAATATAGTCGTCAACGAGGAAATGAGCAACACTGAAAATAAGTGCGGCAAACATAACCAAGGAAACTATAAGAACGAAAGGAGTGTACTCTACGCCGGTTGCAACGAACGGACGGGTATCAACAAACTTCCAAGGATTGCTAAGGGCAATAACAAGCATATATATTGCAACCGTAGCATTAATGCCGGAAGCAAAATACTTTAAGCCTTTAGATTTAGAAAAGAATGTGAATACCGAAAGAGCTACGCCAAGGATGGAAAGAAGAAAACAGAAAAGAACATCTGCGCTTTTAGCGATTTTTGTTCCTTCGATTACTTCAGAACCGAATCCCATTTGAAGACCGCTTACGGATAAAACGCCTGCATCATTTGTGGTGAGACTGGCGAAATTAAAGAAGAAGAAAACCAATGCGGCAATACCGCAAACAGTAGCTAAAACCTGACAAGCCTTATTGACAATTTTCATCATATTCAGCTCTCCTTATTTGGTTTCCTTATGAACGGTGTGCTTTCTGCAGAACTTGCAATACTTGTTCATCTCAAGTCTATCCGGATCGTTCTTCTTGTTTTTCATTGTGTTGTAATTGCGCTGCTTGCACTCAGTACAAGCGAGTGTGATTTTTACTCTCATAACGGCACCTCCCGCTTTACGGAAATATTTTTTTGCTGCGAATACGCAGTAAACGCCTCCCTCAGTTAAGTCACGCCACGGTCCTTTCGTATTATGTCGCCATACGAAAAGCAAGCACTCCGAAAGACGAAGACCTTTACAGAATAGAGTCCAAACAAAAAAAAAGACTCCTTAGAGGTACAGCAATTATAACACAAAATGTACACTCGGTCAAGCCTTTTTTTCAATAATTGAAATTTTTTAAAAATATACCGCTTCCCCGTTTTCTCTTAACGCGCAAAACAAGGTATAATCAACGCCTTTTTTTGCCCCTGCATCAATAAGAGCCGATTCACTTGTTCTTAATGCGAGAGCAGGAAGATTATTATTTTCGCTAAGATGTCCAAGCACAAAACGTTTTGTTCCGCTTTTTAAAAGAGAAACAAGCTCGCAAGCAGCCGCGGCATTGGAAAGATGTCCCCTTTCCCCTGCAATTCTTATTTTCAGTTCAGGAGGATATGGGCCGCTTTGCAACATTCTTAAATCATGATTTGATTCCAAAAGCACCGTACTGCAACCTTGAAGAACTTCTCTTACCGACGGCGTTACAACACCGAGGTCGGTACACACCGCCGCCGTACTCTCTGCGCCTAATTCAATTCTGTATCCGCTGGAGCCTTCGCAATCGTGCATGGTTTCAAATCTTATTATTTTACCAACTTCACTTTCGTAAATACCATTGTCAAGAGCAACGATTTTATTGTCATCACTCAAAACGTTCATATTAACCAGAGCTTCAAGGGTTTCTTTAGAAGCCATAACGGGAATGTTTAGTTTTTTAAGAAGGGTTTTAAGACCTCTTATATGGTCGGTGTGCTCATGGGTAATAAGTATGGCACGTATTCTTTCAAGATTTTCACCGATTGCATCTAAGGATTTAAGTATAGCAGAGCAAGAAGCGCCTGCATCTATAAGCAATGCGCCGTCATTTCCCGAAATATATGTGCAGTTAGCCTTACTCCCACTAAAAAGCGGGCAAAGTTTCGCCAATTTTTTTCATTCCCTTCTTACATATATATAATAAAGGGAGGAAAAACCTCCCTTTAAATTATTCTGAAATTCTGCGGATAACACCGCCGAGACTCATCATTTTCTCTACAAGATCCTCATATCCGCGGTCAATATACTCAATATTCTGCACCACAGTTTTTCCCGGAGCCATAAGTCCTGCAATAACCATCGCAGCGCCTGCTCTTAAATCAGTAGCATTTACCACGGCAGGAATAAGTGAATCTTTCCCGTTTATAATAGCGCGTTTACCTTCAACACGAACGTCAGCGCCCATTTTCTTAAGCTCATCAATATAGCGGAAACGATTGTCCCACACGCCTTCAATTACAGTACTTTCGCCCTCGGCAATGGTAAGCAAGGTTGCCATTTGAGGCTGCATATCGGTAGGAAATCCCGGATGAGGCATTGTTTTAACCTGACAGCGACGGGGACGTCTTTCCATTTTTACGCGAACCGCTTCGTCAAACTGTTCAACGGTTGCACCTGCTTCAATAAGCTTTGCAACTATGGATTCAAGGTGCTTCGGGGTTACGTTGGTGATAGTAACGTCACCGCCCGTTGCTGCAGCGGCAACAAGATAAGTGCCTGCTTCAATCTGATCGGGAATTATACTATAAGTAACGCCTTTAAGTTTTTCAACACCGCGTATTTTAATAACGTTAGTACCTGCGCCCATAATATTTGCGCCCATTGAGTTAAGGAAGTTGGCAAGGTCAACTATATGAGGCTCTCTTGCGGCATTTTCAATGACAGTCATACCCTTTGCTTTAGCAGCGGCAAGCATAATATTGATGGTAGCACCTACGGTAACCATATCAAGATAAATATAATTGCCCTTTAATTCATCGGCTCGGCAAACCACCATATCATTTTCGCACACCACTTTGGCGCCCATAGCTTCAAAGCCTTTTATGTGCTGATCAATAGGTCTTACACCGAAGTCGCAACCGCCGGGAGGCGCCACCTTTGCTTTACCGAAACGGCCCAAAAGAGCACCCAGAAAATAACTGGAAGCACGCATACCGCTACTCATATCCTTTGTTACAATATGAGATTTAACACCGGTTGGATCGATTTTTGCGGTATTTGCATCAATCATCTCAACCTTTGCGCCAAGGGTAGTCATACTTCTAAGTAACAAACTGACATCAGAAATGTCGGGGAGATTTTCAACTATGCAGGGTTCATCAGCCAGTAAAACCGCAGGGAGTATTGCTACGGCAGCATTTTTTGCGCCGCTTATATGTACTTCGCCCTTTAAAGCTTTACCGCCCTCTATAACATACTTTTCCACTGATTTCTCTCCGTTTATTTTCACATTTTAAATGGTAACGTTTTAAAATTGAAGCAGCAAAAGAAACACTACTCCAAAGGCTATTATACACCCAGGCACTATCTTTGTCAAATTATATTTATCTAAAACCCGCACATTTTATTACATATTGTGGTAAAAATCGACTTTTTACACAGATTTAGTATAACCTCTTTTTTTATTGTCTCCTTGCATTCGCAAATTAATATTTTTTTAAAATGCCTTTTCTTGCTTTTTTTATTAAAATGTGGTAATATTAAAAGAAGAAAGAACGGAGGGAAGTTATGAACCTGAAAGAATCGGGAGAAATGTATCTTGAATCTATTTATATCCTTTCAAAAAAACTTAAAAAAGTTCGTTCTATTGATGTGGTTGAATACAGAGGTTTCTCAAAGCCAAGCGTAAGCCGTGCGGTAGGACTTTTAAAAAACGGCGGCTTTGTTGAGATGGATAGCGAAGGCTATTTATCCCTTACAGAAGAAGGAAAAGCCATCGCCGAAAAGATATATGAAAGACACACCGTAATTACCAAGTTTCTCGTAAAGCTGGGTGTAGATAAGGAAACGGCAGCAGAAGACGCCTGTAAAATCGAACACGATATAAGCGATACTACCCTTAGGGCAATAAAAAAATCTATAGAAAATTAATTTAGGATTTTGCATTACGCAAAATCCTTTATTTTTTTAAAAAACATATTGACTTTTAATTTTCATTGTGTTATAAAGTCCTTGAAGATAAATTAAAGTTTCTTCATTTTATAGGATCATAAAATTTAATAGCCTCTTTTTTCCTACACAGGAGTGTGATTTGTATGAGTAAGAAAACAAACAAATCAAAGAAAATTTTAAGCAGTACAGAGATTCTACGACGGGAAGAACAGATTATTGAATGTTACCGACAGCATAACGGTAAAGGACTTCGCATCCTTTTCGGAATTTATAAAGGTGACTACAAAAATCTGTTGATCTCGTCTTTCTTTTTTGCTGTAAAGCAATTGCCCGTATGGGTAATACCGCTTATTACTGCTGACGTTATCAACACCATTATATCTATGCCGCCTAATGCTATGCGGCACCTCATTGTAGATTTTGTTATAGCGTTTATCGTGCTTGTGCAGAATATTCCCACTCATATGATTCACTCGCACTTTTTCAGTAAAGCGAAGCGAAAGGTCGAGGCAATACTCAGAGGCGCTATGGTACGAAAGCTTCAACAGCTCTCTATCGGTTTTCACAAAGATATGCCAACCGGTAAAATTCAGTCCAAGGTAATGCGTGACGTTGAAGGTGTCGAAGCCCTTTCTTCTCAGATTTTCAACGTAATCCTTCGCATTATTTTAGATATGAGCATCACCCTTATCATTATACTTAATAAAAGCATTCCCGTATTTTTGATGTTCCTTGTTTGCGTTCCCTTCTTTGCTTTTCTTATTGCAAAATTCAAAAAGCCTATGAGAGAGAAAAACTCTGAATTCAGAAAAACGATGGAAAGTACAAGTTCAAGCGTTATTGATATGCTTGAGCTCGTACCCGTAACCCGCGCTCATGCGCTGGAAGACAAGGAAATAAAGAAAATCACCAACGAGGTAACCGATGCCGCACAAAAGGGCTATAACCTTGACTTTATTCAAAGTCTTTTCGGTTCTGTAGTATGGGTATTTATGTCACTTGCCCAAATTGTATGTCTATTCTTCACCGGTTATCTTGCCTTTAAAGGCGTAATAAAAAACATCGGTGACATCACTTTGTACCAATCATATTTCACCACCCTTTTAGGTCATGTCAACAGCATTATTTCGATTCTACCAATTCTTTCAAAAGGACTTGAATCGGTAAATTCTATCGGTGAAATTCTTTCTGCCGGAGATGTGGAAAACAACAAAGGAAAGCTTAAACTCAAAAAGCTTGACGGAGAATACGAATTCAAAAACGTATTCTTTAAATATGATGACCAGTCTCCCGTTTTAAACGGACTTAATCTTAAGATTAAAAAAGGCGAAACTATAGCTCTTGTGGGAGAATCAGGTTCGGGAAAAAGCACTATAATAAGCCTTGTTACAGGTTTTTACAACGTTTCTCGCGGCGATATATTTATTGACGGAGAAAATGTAAAAAACATTGACCTTCACAGTTACCGCCGCTTTTTGTCAGTAGTTCCTCAAAAAACCATTCTGTTCTCGGGAACCGTAAAAGAAAATATTACCTACGGCAATCCAAGAATTTCAAAGGAAAGGCTTAACGAGGTTATCGAAGCCGCTCAGCTTACTAGTGTTATTGAAAAGTTGCCCAAAGGGGTTAACACAAGTGTAGGTGAACACGGAGATAAGCTTTCGGGTGGACAAAAGCAAAGAATTGCCATAGCAAGAGCTATTATCCGCGATCCTAAAGTAATTATTTTTGACGAAGCCACCAGCGCACTGGACAGCGTATCGGAAGCGGAAATTCAGAAAGCAATAGAGCATCTTACCAAAGACCGAACCACCTTTATTGTTGCTCATCGACTATCCACTATTAAAAATGCCGATAAAATTGCGGTTATTCGCGAGGGTAGATGTGTAGAATTCGGCAACTATGAAGAACTTATGGCTAAAAAAGGCGAATTTTACAATTTAAAAACCATGCAATCTTAAAAATCAGAAGTTTAAAATTGCTTTCTAAAAGCTTTTGTGACAAGTCTTTACCTTCCTTCATAAAATATACTACCGACTTTAAATCGGTAATATATTAAAAAGGAGGAATATTATGGCTATCTTTACTAATCAGGCAACCTTAACCTATAACGGAATAAGCACAAATTCCAATATTGCAGTAGGAGAAATACTGGACGTACTAACAGCGACCAAGACCTCGGTTGAAGAAAATTATTCTATAGGCGATAGGGTAACCTACGTTGTGGCGCTTCGCAATACAGGTAACACTACCCTTAACGGTCTTACTTTAACAGACGATTTAGGCGGTTATGATTTTGATGACGCTACCGTTTATCCCCTGACCTATGCCCAAGACTCTCTTTTATACTATGTAAACGGTGTACTTGTGCCTGCTCCCACCGTCACGGCAGGTCCGCCCCTTAGCATTACGGGAATAAACATTCCTTCCGACAGTAACGCGATTATTATTTATCAGGCTGTTGTCAACAATTTTGCCAACCCACAAGAAGACGGTACAATCACCAATACCGTTACTGTAAGCGGCGACGGTATAAATACTCCCGCGACTGCAACAGACACTATTGAATCCGAGAGCTCCGCTCAGCTTTCAATTTCGAAATCTATAACACCCTCTCAGGTAGTGGATAATGACCGTGTAACCTATACCTTCACTATACAGAACACAGGAAATGAGGCAATAGTAGCTACCGATGATGCGGTTATAAGTGATACCTTTAATCCGATTTTAACCGACCTTATTGTTACCTTCAACGGACAAAGTTGGACAGAAGGCGTAAACTACAACTATAATGAAGTGACCGGTTTATTTACAACCATTCCCTCTAACATCACCGTTCCTGCGGCAACCTATACTCAGGATGAAACTACAGGCGAATTTATTCTTACCCCCGGTATTGCTACACTTATTGTAGAAGGCACAATTTAATAAATAAAAGGACTTGGAATTCCAAGTCCTTTTATTTTTGCTTTTAGTACAATATAATCTTCGCGCCTATAGTCTTCTAAAAAAAGTTTATCCCAACGTAATTTTAAAGGATTGAACGGTAGGAGTTACTTCACGGCCTGAACTGTCGAACTTACTGTTTCCCGTATCCTCACGCTTAACACCCATAAACATTTTGCTCTGCATACCCTCACAGGTAACGGTAGTTCCTTCAACAGTTATTATCGCATGAATGGGATCTTCGTACGATACAGAGTTTTTGAGTCCGTAATACTGCTGCATCAGTTCTTCAGGATAACAGTTATGCTGTTTTGCCACCCAGTCATAATTGGACGAATTTATCTCAAAATAGATTATACCGTCAAGTATGCGAACAAAATCGCGGTGATGGTGGCCGTTAATTACCATAAGAACGCTATGAGGTTTTTTAGCATTTGCTTCGTTGAAAATTTTACGCACTTCATCCGTATTTTTCACACAATATGCCTCACGTTCGAAACTTTCGTGCGCAATTACAATGCAAGGTCCGGGGGCGGTATCTATTGTTTGCTTCAACCATTCAATTTGCTCGGGCGGAATCCAGTCGCAAGTTTCAAGTGTAGAATACTGATTACCCATACTATAATGGATATACTCGCCATCTTTTATGAAATAGTTAGGATCCACAACAATTATACGGTAACCGCCGTTGTCGAAATAGTAGTAACCGTTTTCCATATTATAAAGCTTTAGCGTTTCTTCATACGGAGTACCGTCTGCATCGTGATTTCCAAGACAATTATAAGTCGGGATATGGAAGTTATTATACTTTTCCATAAAATCAAGATGTTTTGAAGGACCGTGGGTAAGATCACCTGCGTGGATAATAAAATCTACATTTTCTTTTTCAGCGCGTTCAAAAATAAAATCTAAATCCTCAAAGCCTCCGCGCATAAAACGTCCCGGCGCATGATGAAAATCCGCAAACATAGAAAATTTCATATTTTGCCTCCTAAAACTTATGTTTGCCCTCATTATACTATACTGATTTTTAATTTGCAACATCAAAACAATAAATGAATGTTAAAAAACGCAGAAAAAGGCTTGTGTTTTAAGAATAATGTGTTACAATGACTATAGTTCGTCGAAACGCCAAAAAGCGCTTCAACAAGCCGATTGTATCGGCTTTGCACAATTAATTCAAAATTTTTGACAAAGGAGAATAATAGTATGGCTGTTTTTAAAAGACGTTGGTTTATGTGGGACTTTGCCCGTCAGCGCCGTTTTGACCGAGAAGAATTTATTATGGTTGCAACTAAACTTTCAGAGCTTGGATTTAACGGTATCGGTTTATATTTAGAGGGCGCTTTTGAACTTAAAAGCATTGGCGAAGGAATCCTGCGCGAAGGCGTTATGACACGTGATGATGCTGTCTGGGCAAAAGAAAAATGCGCTGCTCTTGGAATAACCCTTTTTCCGATGACCAACGTAGTAGGACATATGGAGCATTTCCTTCGTCAAGAAAGATTTGCGCACCTTTGCGCCGACGACGATCTCTATGCTTTAAATTTCACCGGTCCCGAAGCCGAAGAGTTTGCAATGAAAATTCTTTCAGAATACATAGAAGCTTTTGACACCAACTACATTCACGTTGGTGGAGACGAAGTGCCTTTAACCGATAAGACACGTCCTCTTTACGCTGAGTTTTTATCAGGAATTTGCAATAAACTACTTGCTCGCGGCATAACTCCTGCTATCTGGAACGATATGCTTTGGAGCCACAAGGAGCTTTGCGACACCTTCAGCCGAGACGTAGAAATATTTGATTGGTTCTATAACGGACACCGTCCGGAAAGCATTAAATTCTTTAGAGAGCTTGGCTTTAAAAAGGTAATTCCCTGCCCGTGCGACAATTCTTGGCAAGGGTTTATAGGTCATCAAGCAATGCGCCCGTGGGTTGAAGAGGAAGACCATACTCCCGTTGCTCCCGATGAGGTTGAAGCCTTATTTGCCGATGCAATTCGCGAGGGTGACCCCGAAAACCTTATGGGACTTCACACCCACTGGGAAGACACAGAGGGGCGCGACCTTTGGGGACAATGGTCGGCATTTGCTCGTTCGGGCTATTTTATGCAGGGTAAATTTGATAATAAGCCCTGTAATGATGAAACTCTGGAAATGGCAATTTTTGGAAGAGTAACACCCTATACTCAGATTATGCATATCATTCAGGATGAAATTCAAACGCTCTTTATACACCCCTGCCACGGTTTAATTTTTAGAGATTTTCTGTTTAATAAGCAACGCTATTCAAAAATTTTGAAGGATACTGCCCGTGATAAGCCTGAGATCGCAAAGGAAACTGTTGAGCCCGTAAAGAAAATCGAAAAACTGCTTAATGACTGGACTGCCGAAGGAGAGTTTGAAAAGCGTTGCCACGCATACCTTGTTTCTATCGTTGCCTTAATTAAAGCTTCATTTGGTCTTTATGATGCCTTTGCGGCATACGGAAAGCTATACAAGATTGCGGCAAATAAACAGTTTGACAATACGCAAGAAGCAAAAGCGCTGGTTCTTGAATTTGCCGACGGTTTTAGCGCCGCTGCTCAGCTTATAAAGGAATACGTTCCTAAGCTAAAGGCGTTTATAGAGCTTACTCCCACCCATACCCAAACCGATTTTGTAAAGCTTGGCAATACAATAAACTACACCGAAAATATGGCGAAAATTTTAACCGAGCTTGCCACTCAGCCTAGCTTTGAAAAAATCCCCCTTCCTGCAATCAGTCTTGTTATCGACAAAGCATTAAACAATACTGTGATTGAAAGATAAAAATATATTTGTGAGGCGCATTTATGGAAATCAAAGAATTAAAACTAAGTGATCTTACCGTAGAGCAAAAGCTCGGTATGTGTTTGTGCAGTCTTGTTTATAACTGTGCAACAGAAGAGCAGACCGAAGAAAATATTCAGTATATTATCAATTTGATTAAAACCCATAGCTTAGGTGCGATTTGGGTTGAACCGAATTTGAATAATCGAGATGAAGTTATAGCAAGAATCAAAGAAGCTGCCGATTATCCTATTCTTATTATTTGCGATGCTGAAAGAGGTTTTCGTGCTGAAGGTTTTGATACCATTGGAGCACATAATGCCATTGGAACCTGTAATACAACCGAGAGCGCTTATGCCTTTGGTAAGGTTACTGCAGTTAATGCCAGAAAAGCAGGCTATAACGTAATTTGTAATCCTGTTCTTGATATGACTGATGAAAACTGTGCCTGTGGCGTTACCATAAGAAGTATGGGTGGCAATAAATACAGAGTAGCCGAGCTTGCTGCAGCAGAAGCACAAGGTATGCACGACGGCGGTGTTTTGACGGTTGCTAAACATTATCCCAGCGTTAAAGGCAACCCACATATTGATCCTCATATGGCTGAAAATTGTTCTGACATTTCCAAAGAGGAATTGATTGATTACTATTTGTATCCGTACATAGAGCTTAATAAAAAAAGACTTTTAGACGGTATTATGACGGGACACTACCGCCTTACAAGTATAGACCCCGATTTCCCCACCAGCCTGTCCAAAAAAAATATCGCTGTGTTCAGAGATTTAGGCTTTAACGGTTTTACTATTACCGATGCACTTTGTATGGCAAGTGTAGTTTCTAAATTTGGTTGGGTTCCGTGTCGCGGTATGGCTATTGCAGGGGGCAACAGTTTAGCATTAGTGTGGGGTAGCGGTAAGGTCGGTTTTACTTCTATGCTTAAGTGCTATGAAGACGGCTTAATTCCGGATGATATGTTAGATTCCGCAGTTTCTTATGTACTGGCTGCACAGCATAAAGTCACTTTGCTCAACCGTTCTGCCGAAATCAGTGAAGAGGAAAAAGCAAACTATAAAAAAATCAATACCGACGGTGTTTATGCTAAAACTGATGAAGGCGTAGAGGTTGCTTTACCTAAAAACAAAAAGCATTACTTTGTTGTTTTGTGTGACAATGAAGTTGATGTTAAACACGGTGAAATCAGCGTTGCTACCATGCAGGATAAATGGTATAACCCTGTACGAATTGTGGAAAGATTAAAAGAACTTTATCCCGATTCTGCCATTCGTGTTATAAAGGAATTTCCTCCACAACAGGATATTCAACGAATTGTTGAAGATAACCTGTCTTTCGATGACGTTGTTTTCGTTACCTATACCGATTGCAAGGCATACATTGGTGTCGAAAACTTTGCTCCCAGAATTTATTCGCTTATAGAAGCCTTGCAGGTTACTAACCGTGTTTCTACAATACTTCATTACGGTAATCCTTTTACACTTGAAGATTTTGTGCACGTTCCCCGCATTATTATAGGCGGTGTCTCTCCTGCGGCTGTAGAAGCAGGATTAAACGTGCTTTCGGGCGAATATGAAGCCAAGGGAAGCCTTACCTACGACATAAAATTGCAATAATAAAAATAAGAGTGTCTTACGACACTCTTATTTTATAGATAATTTGCCTAAATATTTTTTAAAACAATGTGCCGCATCAAAAGATACGGCACATTTCATTACAAATAATTCGCGATTATTTGTTAAGTGCTTCGTTAACTGCAACTGCACAAGCAACAGTCATACCAACCATGGGGTTGTTACCTGCACCGATAAGACCCATCATCTCAACGAACCCTGAATCAGTAAATAAAAGACCTTTTCAGAACATAGCCCGAAAGCCTTGTTATAACTTGCTTTTTAACACTATTTGTTTGTAAAATTTGCCCTACTAAACACATCGTTTTAAGTTTTCTTAACCACATTATAACGCGTTTTTATATGTTTGTAAGCGCTTTTATTTCAAAGAATTATACTTATAAGAAAAAATGTTAAACATTTTAAGAATAATGTGTTATAATAATAGAAAATGCAAGGAGGGTTCTATTATGGAAAACAGAATTGAAAATACTATAAAGGAATGGGATCGTATAAATGATACTATCAGGCGTGTGCAGAAAACAAAAATACCGGAATTACAGAATGTCCTTCGTATTACTTACAAAGTTTTAACTGAACTGAAAGATGAATCGTTGGTACCGAAAAATACTTGTAAACTAATGTTGATTATGGAAGAATTCCTTTTTTATATTTCCGCAGTTGCCGTTGCAGAAGAATTACCCATTTGTGACCATTATCAAAAATTATTCAGTATTATTCAAGAGCTAGAAAATGGATTTTTGAACTCAAATTATCAATCCGCATATCCAAAATTGGAAATTAAGGGACCGAGTAACCAAGGCATTGTTTTTGATTTTGAAAATGATAGTCTTGAAGAGTTTTTTATGATCCGATAATAAATATGGAGATATTATGAGTAGTATTGTTTTACTAAATGAGTCCTGTGTCGATCAAAACGTTGACGCCATTGTCAATGCAGCTAACAAAAACTTAGCACCCGGCGGTGGTGTATGTGGTGAAATATTCAAAAGAGCAAACATTGTGGATTTGATGATAGCTTGTTCTTATATTAAAAGACCGCTGCCCGATGGTTCCGCCGTACTCACAAAGGCTTGTCAAATAAAAAATGCTCGATTTATCATTCACGCCGTTGGCCCTGATTTTGGTGAAAAGCCTACGGCATTTAAAGAACTTTTTGACGCCTATTATAATTCATTATGTGTGCTTAAAGAGTATCTTTTGCATAGTATTTCTTTTCCGTTAATCAGTTCAGGGATATATGGTGGTGATTTGGAAAACCCAGTTGCCGAGTCGGTAAAGCAATGTGTGTTGGCTTACAAGAAATTTATATCTGATTATCCAGATTATCAAATAGATGTAAAGGTTTGCGCTTACAGTCCGGAATCAATGAAAGAAGCCAAACCTGTATTTGACAGTATGATATAATTACAAAAAAGTAGCGATTGATTTGACTCAACCGCTACTTTTTTAATGTTTAGTTTTTCTGTTCAATATAACAAACTTGAAGGTTGGGGTGTCTTCTTTTTGCTTCGTTTATTGCTTCGGTTTCACTTTTGGCAGAAATACTCATTTCTACTCTTGCGTGAAACTTACCACCCTGACCATTGTCGTTCATCATTACTGTGTACTTGTGTTCCATTTCTTTTCCTCCATAACTATTATTAATAGAATTTATTTCTATTATTTAAAAAGTTTTTCACACGACTCGACAGTAGTATACTGCCCTGAGTATTGTTCTCTAAAGGTCTGCATAGCGTGGTGTCTGTCACCGGCTTCCACAAGTGCGACACCTCTTACGCCACCATTCATTTCTTTGGGTATGTAAATAATTTTCCAGGTTTCCCATTTTCCGTAAAATGCCATATAGCTTCCTCCTTCTTAGTCGTTATCTACAACTCCAAGGCCTTCGCGTTGTTCATCAGAGAGCATGTTATAGTTGTAAGAAGTATGACCTTCGGATTCTTCATATTCGCCATCCGATGCATTGCTGATGTACGCATGTATTATGTTGACGGCGTCTTCTATGTTGTCTGCGCTTTTGCCCATTGCATCAACAATTTCTTGCCAAGCCTGGAAGCAAACGGCATCCGTTAATTTATCGTCGATTGCTGCGCTTTCCCAAGTGCGTTCGCTAGCAAAAAGAACACAACATTTTGAAATCCTGTAAACAGCCGAGTCGATAATTTCTTCCTTATCAAAAGGCTTTTTCTTGATTCTGTCTTGATATAACTCAGAAGCGTTTACTGCAGCAAGACACTCTTCTTTTGTGAGTGTAACGTAGTTTTCTGCTGTTTTATCTGCTTTTTCATAGTGCATTGCATGTAATGCAAAGGCGTATATTTTATCAATATATTTGTATTTGCGATCGTGTTCAAAATTATATTGCAAGCTGCCGATTACTTTATCAATAAAATATTGCGAAAGAAATCCGTCTCCGATCATAAATCGCCTATGAATTTCTTTTCCTATGATTTCGTCTGCCTTTTGAGCGTAAGAAAAATCATATTCTCCCGGCTTGTCGGTAGAAAGCTTGCCGGTTATTTTTGAAATTCCTTGTTTCAAAATATCTTCAGTAGGATTTTCTCTGACAACCTCGTATACAGATTGAAATTTGGAAAGAATTTCCTCTGCAAAGCCGTCAAATATAAACTCGAATTCCTCTTTCTTAAACCAAGAGGCCCCACCGTTTTTATAATCTGCCCGCGAGCTTTGTGTTGAAGTGAGTCTATACCATACGGTGTCGGTTTCAGAATCTTCTTCAGATTCGAATTTTTCAAGCACTTTGTCCAACGTTGCTTCATCGCAAACCTTGTTAGCCTTTTTCTCAATGAAGACTTTAATATGTTCTTTTTGCAGATTCTTTACGCATAAAAGCATATTAAGAATCATGTCGTAGTACCATTTTTCTTCTTCGTTCATTGGACCGTTAATGCCTGATTCTATAGCATTTCCAACAACCTCTTTCAACTTATCAAACAAACCCATAAAAAACCAACCTTTCAATAATAAAATCGCAACTAAGTGCGTTTAGTATTTAGTAAAAAACTTACTTAGTGATATTATAGCACGATAAGACTAATTAGTCAACCTTATACAACTAATATATTTAGTATTTTTATGATAAAATATTCTTATAAGACTAATTGGGGAGTCGTAATATGGATGTTGGTAAAAGACTGCTTGAATTAAGAAATAGATGTTGGCTCACACAAAACGGTTTAGCTGACAAGGCCGGTGTATCTCAAACACATTTGCGTAGAGTTGAACTTGGACAAGCAGATATTACTGTGGGGCACTTACAACTGCTGTGTGACGCAATGGGTATTTCACTTCAAGAATTTTTTAATATAGAAACAAGAAATGATGAACTGTCTATCGCGATTTCTAAGCTCACGCCAAAACAAAAGAAACTTTTGATTGCGTTTATAGAGAGTTTATAAAATGTCAGGCAGTTTGTGATTTCAATTCTCGTTTATATTTGTAATATGAATTTCTTGAAATCTTGCAAAGTGTCATTACTTCTGTATCGTTAAGCGTGCCACCAAAATCGGCGGCATGCTTTTTTATTATTTCTTTGCACTCAATAGACTTACTGGTTACCAAGGTTGTTCCTTTAGTAAGTCCTATTTTGGTACCGTTCTTTTTTGCCTCTCTAATACCTTGACTAATACGTGAATGAAGATCGGTAACTTCTTTTTCTGCCTGATCGAAGGCTGCTTTTATTTGTTCTTCTGCAATAGCTAAAATGAAGTTATTAATGAGTTCTATATTACCCTTGAAGAATGAATCAACTGCCGCGTTACCTGTTTCGATTTTCACATTAAGTAACTTACTCTTTGTTGCGTCTAAAACACAACTGTTAATTAAGGGCTCATTGAGAAAAACAAGATTTATCCCAGACTTATAAAGTGTTTTATAATCCTTAAAGCCTTCTTCACTGTTGCGAGCCATACGTGAAACGCTGTCAAAGACAATGGTGTCGCCCTTCGTAACCTGAGTCAAGAACTTTTCCCAATGCGGTCGGTTCTGAGTGGTGCCGGTATAGAACTCACGTATAATAGTTGCGTTTGGATAGACAGCTAAGATATTTGTAATTTGCCTTGCAATTCTTTGATGTGTGGTTGAAACACGAGCATATCCATAAATCATTGTGTAATGTCTCCCTTCGGTATTGAAACAAACTAAACTTACTTTTGATACTTATATTATGTCGTGTTTTGTCTTGTTTGTAAGCCCCTTTTCCTCAAAATTAGTACAATGTTTGCAAAGCTTACTTTTAATACTGGATTTATATAAAAATTTATGATAAAACTTCATTGTTATAAACCAGGCGCTTGAAAGGGTGAATACTATAAAATGAATTATAGCTGTGTGGATTTCGATTCTATATATAATGAACTTCTGAAATATCATCTTGGCTCTGAATATTATCCAATAGCCGACAAGTCCGATTTTTATAAAGTTGATCAAATTAATGCTACCACATTAGATGAATATCTTTTGTCATTGATTCGTGGTCATATTAATGTTAAACTACCAGAAGATTTAAATAAAAATTTGATGGAAGTACTTGAAGATGATTGGTTTCTTAAATGGCCGTTAGTTGAGTGGTCGTATTGGTCAAGAACTCTCTATGGAATAGGTCGTAGAAAAAATGTTAAACAATCAGTTAAAAATTTAATACCTATGGCTAAAGCTGGAAATCCAGGAGCACTATTTGATATCGGGTTTTGTCATCGTTATTCTGGTGGGTTAGAAATCAACTATGATAGAGGAATCTGTTTATGGATCGAAGCAAGTAAAAGAGGATATCGTAAAGCATGGGAAGAACTTTATAGAGAATATGAGGTAAAGACATACCGTAATCTTGGAGATGAACTCAAACTGTTTTTCTTGTTTGAAATATTTTCTCACTTTCTTGAATATAAAGATCTTTCTTTTGAGGAAGATTTAGATAAAATTGATGAACAAGACAGGCTGACACTAAAGAAAATATATAACGAAGGTAAAAGATTACAAAAAACTGTATATGAAAAAGCTAATTTACGTTCTTTGACAACACTCTTTTGGGACGTTGATGAAGGACCGTATAAGATTGATTTCTAATTTAAAACAGTTACAATATGGTGGTGTAATATAAGATGGGTTTTTATGGTAACAATCCAAACACATATGTGGAATATAACTTTATTGAAATCCCTGAAGGAAAGCATAGGGTTCGAATTTGTAATGTAAAAGTTGAGCGCTTTAAATTTGAGAAAAAGTGTTTTGAAATCACATTAAAAGTTTCCGGGCATCATAATAAACTTTGGTATTATATTTGGTATAACCCTGAATATCCTGATCGTACCAACAGAGATTTTGCTATGTTCTTTGATTCTTTTCAAATCCAAGACTTTGAAATTAAAAACTATAAAAAGTGGATTGGCAGTAACGGTGCGGTGTGTGTTGAATATTCGAGAAACCCGATTAAACGTAATTATACTGCAATGGTAAAATATTGTTTGACGGGTGCAGATAGAGACAATCTTCCTGCCTGGCAAGATGCTCTCACCGATGATATTCCTGTTTGCTTAAGGGAACCATTATTTTAGTATATAAAATAAAAAAACTAGAACCAATCTCAAGGAGAGTAAGTTCTAGTTTGGATTATGAAAAATATTTTATATGTTCTTGTGTTTCTGAAACTAATATGTCTATTGGCTCATTTAAACCTAATGTCTGATTTACATATTCATAGGCAGCTCTTATATTACTTTCGTATAACGTCTTCGCTATGCACACAAGCATGTCAATTCGGTTGTCAACATATTCGGAAAATAGACAGGCAATGATTTTTGGCGGTAATTTATCGATAAAATAATATGGCTGTGATTGACAAAAGACTTTTATTTCCTTGAAATTATCATAGCAGTCCGGAAAACTTTCATCTGAGTCGTGGCACATTCGATTAAGTTCGCACCACAGGTTGTAAAGATTTTGTTTATCAATAAACAAATTGTAATCCGCCCAATAATGCACAAAAAGGCAGTAAAAGAATTTAAATTGTATAGGTGTAAGTTTGCTTAAATTTTTGTATAATGACCGTCGTGCAACGTTTTCAAATTTTGAGTTTACATCCATAACAAGTTCGCTTTCTGTTCTTAGTTTTTGGTATATCTATGGCAAAGTATTTTTAACTTCATTTAATTTAGCTTATTTTTATAATATTATAAGACGTTTAATAGTTCGGGGGATATTTTATGATTACATTGGAAGAAATTGCTGGTAGGCTTAAAGATAAAACTGATTATAGTTTCACCGTAAATAGAATGAGTTGGGAACCGCAAAAAGTTGACAACTATGTATTACCCTCTTTTGCTATTAAAGAAAGTTCGGCTAAGGGCGCCGAAACAAAACTAAAGAATAAGTTAAGTAAGGTTTTAGCATTTATCGATTTGGTAAAACATAAGCGCTTTAAAACAGGTTGTACTGTTATGCCCATAAGTGTAACTAATAAAGACAATCTGGCTATATGGCAAAATGAAAAAGGTGTTTCAAGAGCTATTGACTTTATGATAGAAATTGGATTAATCAGTGTTGAAAGTGATAAATATCAGTTTGGTGCTTATTATGAGAAGGATAATAAAAGTAAGACTTACCGTTACTATAAAGAAAATGAAGATAAGTTAAAAAAATATTGTGAAGACCACGACATTCAAATGTTCATAGTCAAAAATAAGGTTTACAATATGTCTGAACTTAAAAAATTACATACAGGCATTGATAAATCAAAGGTTCGATTTGCTTCAAGACTTAAACTGATAAAACCTATTGAACTGAGTAGGGCAGAATTTGAAAAACAACTCACTTTATGTTTATATGAGAACTATCCAGCACTAAGATTTCATATTGTAAAAACTAATGAAATTAATGAAAAATATTATAAAGACTATCCTGAATTTCGTATTCGCTTTCAGCCCAATTTTACTTGGTCTGAAGATGAATTATATGTAAGTGGTATTGGTATCCGGGCAACAAATTCTTTAACTAATTTAAAAAAGGAAAATCGTAAAGAAGTTTTAAAAGAATATGGTTTCATACTTGAAAAGGATATAAATGCTTCCGTTCCCCGTATGACATTATCTTTAAATTCAGGTCATTGGATTGATGAATCACAAGATATGTATGAGCTTATATATCGTGTTATAGAGCCCACCGGTTTGTTTACTAAGGAGAAACGTGAGGCAATTAAAAAACTTCATATGAGAGCTTATTTTGATTCTGGAGATAAGTCTGTGGGACATCATACTTGGCTTACTATGGAACAAAATGGTATAGATAGAGAAGATGTTTGTGATAAGATGTCAGAATTCAGAAATGCCATTATTAAGGCTGAGGGTGGAAAGCTTTATGGTAGTGATATTTTTTATGTTGAGTCTTGTGTGTATCTTATGACACTCTATGATTTATTATCTGCGGGGCATAAGGTATGGCAAGTGTATGATTGTTTCTATTCTTCTGGTTCAGATAGTCAGGAATGGGGACAGGGGGCTGATAGTGAAAAGTTATTTACGGAAATGATTTCAAAAGGTGTAAAATTAAATTTTGAATATTTTTTAAAAACCTATTGGGGGTAAAAAATTTAAATATAATTATTTTTTGAAAATTTATATAATAAAAAAATTTTTATAAAAAAATAATAAATAAATTATTATATATACAATAGCTGACACTTGCAAACACATAAAAATCATAATAATTTACACTAAAAAAGAACTGACGATCTTAAAAAATCATCAGTTCTTTTTATCTTCAATGCACGCCCCGAAATATCAAATTATTTCTTTAACGAAATATGTGTCCGACTGTAAAACTTATCTAACACATTAATTTCATCCACCTGTTTTGCCACGTCACTTACTAATAAATGAATATAATTCTGAGTGATTTCCAAGCTCGAATGTCCTAACAACTGAGATAATGAAACTACATTACCACCACTTAAAATCCACTGTTTTGCAAATGTATGTCTATATCTATGAATCCCTGTTGTCTCTACGCCCCGACGTTTATTATATTCATAAAGCATATGATAACAAGTACTTTTTACAAGCTGCTGACCGAATACATTACAGAACAAGTAATCATCATCTGACTTATGATTTCTATACTTTAAATACTCCCTTAAAATATTAACCATAGTCTGATTCAGCGGCACGATCAGGGGCTTTCTGTTTTTAGTAACATTTACATACACGACATTATTATCAAAATCAATATCCTTTACTTTTATAAACATCAGGCTTCTTTGTCTCACCGCTGTCGAGAACAAGAAATTAGTCATAACCCAAGCCTGATATTCTATAAAAGAACACTTCTTAATATTAGGTTTTTTCAGCAGCAGTTGTAACTCTTGTTCATTATAAGTCTCAATATGATTTTTATCAACTTTTATTGACTGCATCTTAAAACTCTGAATGTAACCTTCATTCATTAAGTAATGCATTGTAGTTATAAAATCACGCAAATACGAATTAATACTGACATCATTATTAAGAGTCGAGCGTAAGTGAAGAACATATCTTTTATAAGCGTCCTCGTCAATTTCTTCTATGAGCGTGTCGGGCTCAAAGAACTTGAAAAACTGAACGTAACTCTGTCTGTAATGATTTATAGTCCCTTGTCTTAAATTTCTCTGCCGACAGTATTCAAGATACTTATTACAGCCTTCCTCAAAAGTCAGTCCTTTTGTAGCATTCATTTTCAGTTTCTTCATATTTAAACCCTCCATTGATTTATAAATGTGCCTTTTTAAAAGTAATTAAACTTATAAGAAAAAACATTAAACATTTTAAGAATAATGTGTTATAATATGATTAATCTATAAGAGAAAGAAGAGAAGGTATGGATAACAACGGAATTTTATTTATTGATACTGTCAAAATACCGGAAATAGCACATAAAGGAAATTCAAGCATCAGGAAAATTCGCATAGGCAAAAACGTTCGTTTTATAGGAGCCGAAGCATTTTCTTTGTGTCCGAACCTTGAATCGATTGAGGTAGATGAAAATAACCGATGGTTTACAAGCAAAAACGGCTGTAATGCAATTATTGACAAAATAAGTGGTGTGTTGTTGGCTGGTTGTTATAAAACTGAAATCCCGGAATATGTAAAAGAGATAGGCCCATTTGCTTTTTGTGGGCAGACCAAACTCAAGAAAGTAACGATCCCCGCGCATATCCATAGGGTAAGTGCATATGCCTTTGACGGATGTTCGGGCCTTGTGGAACTCAAAGTTGAGAAAGGTGTCGAGAGTATTGGAGAATATTGTTTTAGAAACTGTACAAACCTTGAGACTATATACCTCCCAAACGCCAAAATCGACATAGATGCTACTGTATTTGGTGTGATTCCCTTCAACTGGGATGATATGCAAAATTCTTTACTTAATAGTTCCCCAATTACAGCCCCCTGTTTTGAAGGAATATTAGACATCTTCTTTGACGGAACAATGAAGGATTATTATAATTCTCCTGTTGTTGAGTGGTACTTATCTGGTTCTTTAATAGAAAGCAAGCGCATAATCTATGTTCACTGTAAGGATGGAAGATTGACTTATAACAAATGGCAGTTTCAGGTTTAAATCTTCCAAGTAATGCCTCTTTTTAATATAAAAAAATATGGACACATCACCTTTGAAAACTCAAAAATGATGTGTCCAACTTTTTAAGTGTTAAATTTTTGAATCAGGTCTTTTACATTTGCCCGAAAGTCTCAGAAAGCCTTACAAATCCTTATTTTCTAAGAGCTTCTTCGATAGCAACTGCGCAAGCAACGGTCATACCAACCATGGGGTTGTTACCTGCACCGATAAGACCCATCATTTCAACGTGAGCAGGAACGGAGGACGAACCTGCAAACTGAGCGTCGCCGTGCATTCTTCCCATTGTATCGGTCATACCGTAGGAAGCAGGGCCTGCAGCCATATTATCGGGATAAAAAAGCACCCGAGGCGGGGCGTCATAAGACAGTATCCGCTTCAAAAGCAATCTTTTTATCCCAATATTGCGCAAAAAC
>JAZSPU010000055.1:0-57920 GCA_045537575.1 Acutalibacteraceae bacterium | reverse complement strand
TAGCTTCATCAACGAAATCATTAAGCAAATATCTGCCAATAAGGCGTTCGTTTAAGGTTTCAATTACGAGGTTACCGTCTTTAATTTCGCTGATAACAAGGCCTTCTTCGGTCTGGCAATCATCTTCACGGATAATAACATCCTGAGATACGTCAACGAGACGACGGGTAAGATAACCGGAGTCAGCGGTACGAAGAGCGGTATCGGCAAGACCTTTACGAGCACCACGAGAAGAAATAAAGTACTCAAGTACGTTAAGGCCTTCACGGTAGTTAGCACGAATCGGAACTTCAATAACCTTACCTGCAGTATTGGCAATAAGACCACGCATACCTGCAAGCTGACGAATCTGGCTCATAGAACCACGGGCGCCTGAGTCAGCCATCATAAAGATGGGGTTAAATTCATCAAGGTTATCTTTAAGCGCATCTGCAACATCTTCGGTAGCCTTGTTCCAGATTTCAATAACGTGACGGCTGCGTTCATCGTTGCTCATAAAACCACGACGGTACTTCTTGGTCACCTTATCAATTTCTGTTTCGGCATCCTTCATAATATCAGTTTTGCTCTCGGGGATTACAGCATCGAATACAGATACGGTAATTGCACCCTTTGTAGAATACTTAAATCCTGTTGCCTTGATATTATCAAGAACAATGGAAGAATCACTTGTACCCTTAAGAGCAATACATCTGTCAATAATTTTGCTAAGCTGTTTCTTACCTACTTTATTCTGAATAATGTCATCATTACTCTGAACGAAGGTAGCCTTGTCATCCTTAAGTGAGAAGGTCCATTCAAGGTCAAGCTCATGTCCCTCAACGTTACGCTTAACAAAGCCTAAATCCTGAGGAATGGATTCATTAAACATAATGAAACCAACAGTACACCATACAAGACGTGTTAAACCGTCTTCACGGGTATAACGTACACGGATAGGAGCATGAAGTCCTACGTCGCCGTTATAATAAGCCATAACAGCTTCATCTTTATTACGGAATACCTTGTTAGCGCCATGCTCTTCTGCCTTAACGATAGTAAGATAGTAAGAACCGAGCACCATATCCTGAGTAGGAACTACTACAGGCTTACCGTCAGAAGGCTTAAGCAGGTTATTAGCGGCAAGCATAAGGAAGCGTGCTTCTGCCTGAGCCTCTGCAGAAAGAGGTACGTGAACAGCCATCTGGTCACCGTCGAAGTCGGCGTTATAAGCAGTACATACAAGAGGATGAAGCTTAAGCGCTTTACCTTCAACAAGAACGGGTTCGAAAGCCTGAATACCAAGTCTGTGAAGTGTAGGAGCACGGTTAAGAAGAACAGGATGTTCTTTAATAACGGTTTCAAGCGCATCCCAGATTTCACCGCTTGCACGTTCAACTGCTTTTCTTGCAGCCTTGATATTGGGGACCTTCTTTTCCTCAACAAGACGCTTCATAACGAAGGGCTTGAAGAGTTCAAGAGCCATTTCCTTAGGAAGACCGCACTGATACATCTTAAGCTCAGGACCTACAACGATAACGCTACGTCCGGAATAGTCAACACGCTTACCGAGAAGGTTCTGACGGAAACGTCCCTGCTTACCTTTAAGCATATCGGAAAGGGACTTAAGAGCACGGTTATTAGCGCCTGTAACAGCCTTTCCGCGACGTCCGTTATCAATAAGAGCGTCAACAGCTTCCTGAAGCATACGCTTTTCATTACGAACGATAATATCAGGAGCGTGGAGCTCGAGAAGACGCTTAAGACGGTTATTACGGTTAATAACACGGCGATAAAGGTCATTAAGGTCACTTGTGGCAAAACGTCCGCCGTCAAGCTGAACCATAGGACGAATATCAGGGGGAATTACAGGAAGAACGTCGAGAATCATCCATTCAGGACGGTTGCCTGAAAGACGGAAAGCCTCGAGAACTTCAAGACGCTTTAAGATACGTACTCTCTTCTGACCGTTTGCAGTTTCAAGTTCAGTACGGAGTTCAGCGCAAGACTGTTCAAGGTCGATTTCGCAAAGAAGCTTTTTAATAGCCTCTGCGCCCATTTCAGCAACGAAATCATCCTCATATTTTTCTCTCATATCGCGGTACTGCTTTTCATTGAGAAGCTGTTTCTTCTCAAGAGGAGTATTACCGGGATCGGTTACGATATATTGAGAGAAGTAAAGTACCTGTTCAAGTGCTTTGGGAGAAATGTCCAAAGCAAGTCCCATACGGGAAGGAATAGTTTTAAAATACCAGATATGAGATACAGGAGCTGCAAGCTCAATTGTACCCATACGTTCTCTACGAACCTTTGCACGTGTTACTTCAACACCGCAACGTTCACAGATTTTACCCTTATAACGAATACGCTTATATTTACCGCAATGACATTCCCAGTCCTTAGTGGGTCCAAAAATGCGTTCGCAGTAAAGTCCCTGCTGTTCGGGTTTAAGGGTTCTGTAGTTAATGGTCTCAGGCTTTGTAACCTCACCGTAAGACCAGCTTCTGATTTGTTCAGGAGACGCAAGGCCTATTTTTATAGACTCGTACTCAATATTGTTATCCATTCGCGTTTCCTCCCTTAGTTATTTTCATCATCGAACTGCGTGAAATCTTCCTCAGAAAATTCCTCGGTGATTTCTTCGCCGTTTTCATCCTGAAGAGTATATCCGTCAGGAGTACCTTCAAGAACTGTCTCTTCTTCAAATGCTTCGTCGCTCACAGGAACAAAGGGTAATCCGATATCTTCATCCTCTTCAAAGGTCTGCTTTAGGTCAATTTCATTGTTATCGGCATCAAGCACCTTAACGTCAAGAGCAAGAGATTGAAGTTCTTTAATAAGAACCTTGAAGGACTCGGGAACACCTGCTTTAGGAACATTCTGTCCCTTAACGATAGCTTCATAGGTCTTAACACGTCCAACAACGTCGTCAGATTTAACGGTAAGGATTTCCTGAAGGGTGTATGCTGCACCGTAAGCTTCAAGAGCCCAAACTTCCATTTCACCGAAACGCTGACCACCGAACTGAGCTTTACCGCCGAGAGGCTGCTGAGTAACGAGTGAGTAAGGACCGGTAGAACGTGCATGAATCTTATCGTCAACAAGGTGATGGAGCTTAAGATAATACATATAACCAACGGTTACAGGGTTATCAAAACGCTCACCGGAACGACCGTCATAAAGGAAGGTCTTACCGTCAACAACCTTAAGTTTTCCGTCTACAGCAAGTTCGGTAAGAGCATCCATATCGTTTCTTACGGCATCATCAATACGTCTGATGTCCTTTTTACCGTCTTCCAAAGTAACTTCTTCTACAAGAATCTTACCTGCGAGAGGCTCAAGGAATGCCTTGCTGTTGGGATTAAACATTATGTCACGGCATACGCCGGCATCAATAAAGGACTGAATAATATCAGATTCGTGAGCACCGTCAAATACAGGTGTGCAAATCTTCCAGCCAAGTTTACTTGCGGCATAACCCAAGTTAACCTCAAGAACCTGACCGATATTCATACGTGAAGGTACGCCCAAAGGATTAAGAACGATATCAAGGGGAGTACCATTGGGCAAGTAAGGCATATCCTCACTGGGTAAAATACGGGATACAACACCCTTATTACCGTGACGACCTGCCATTTTATCGCCGACAGAAATCTTTCTCTTCTGTGCGATATAGCAACGTACTACAAGGTTAACGCCGGGGCTAAGTTCAGAAGAATTTTCTCTGTCAAACACCTTAACGTCAACAATAGTACCGTATTCACCGTGAGGAACTCTTAAAGAAGTATCTCTTACTTCCCTAGCCTTCTCACCGAATATTGCTCTAAGAAGTCTTTCTTCAGCGGTAAGCTCGGTTTCACCCTTAGGAGTTACCTTACCAACAAGTATATCACCTGCAGTAACCTCAGCGCCCACACGGATAATACCGCGTTCGTCAAGGTCGCGAAGAGCATCCTCACCAACATTGGGGATATCACGGGTAATGTCTTCAGGTCCGAGTTTGGTATCTCTTGCCTCAATTTCATATTCTTCAATATGAATAGAGGTGTACATATCTTCTCTAACTAATTTTTCATTAATGTGAACAGCGTCCTCGTAGTTATAACCTTCCCAGGTCATAAAGCCGATAAGAGCATTTCTACCAAGACTGATTTCACCGTTGCTGGTAGCGGGACCGTCAGCGATAACCTCATTAGCTTCAACCTTCTGACCAACGCTTACGATAGGCTTCTGATTAATACAGGTGCCGTGGTTGGAACGAAGGAACTTAATAAGGTTATATTCGTCAACTTCGCCGTTTTCAGCTTTGATGCGAATGGTATCGGCAGATGCAGATTCAACAACGCCTGCGCGCTGGGCAAGAACAACCACGCCCGAATCTACTGCTGCTTTATATTCCATACCTGTTGCAACAATAGGACTCTCGGTTTTAAGAAGCGGTACAGCCTGCTTCTGCATGTTTGAACCCATGAGCGCACGGTTGGTATCATCATTTTCAAGGAAGGGAATCATAGCGGTAGCTACAGAAACAACCATCTTAGGAGAAACGTCCATAAAGTCGGCATCTGATGACGCAATTTCAATAAACGCATCTCTGAAACGGGTAGTAACCTTAGGATTAATGAAATATCCGTTTTCATCAAGAGGTTCGTTAGCCTGAGCTACATAATAATCGTCTTCTTCATCGGCTGTCATATAAACAACCTCTTCAAGCACTCTGCCGGTTGCTTTGTCAACCTTTCTGAAAGGAGTCTCAACAAAGCCGTATTCATTAATACGGGCAAAGGTAGCAAGATAGGAAATAAGACCGATGTTAGGACCTTCAGGAGTCTCGATAGGACACATACGTCCGTAATGGGTATAGTGAACGTCTCGAACTTCGAAGGATGCACGGTCACGTGAAAGACCGCCGGGACCGAGCGCAGACAAACGACGCTTATGAGTAAGCTCGGAAAGCGGGTTGGTCTGATCCATAAACTGAGAAAGCGGAGAAGAACCGAAGAATTCTTTAATAGCCGCAACAACAGGACGGATATTTATAAGCGACTGAGGAGTAGCATTGTCAACATCCTGAGCCTGTAATGTCATTTTTTCACGAACAACACGCTCCATACGGGAGAAACCGATACGGAACTGGTTCTGAAGAAGTTCGCCTACGCTTCTGATACGACGGTTACCGAGATGGTCGATATCATCAGTTACACCTACACCGCAGTTAAGACCTACGAAATAGTTGATAGAAGCGAAAATATCATCAACTGTGATGTGTTTGGGAATAAGATTGTCCACATTTAAAGCAATAGCTTCGCGGATAGCCTCTTCTCCCTCATTATTTTCAAGAATGTCCTTAAGACAAGCAAAAGAAACGTCTTCATTTATGCCAAGGTCGGTAACGTCAAAATCAATATAATCCTTGATATCAACCATACCGTTGGAAAGAACCTTAACCTCACGGTTGTTACCCTCGTAATCAACGGCATAAACATAAGCCTCGTTAACACCCTTACGCTGAATGGTATTAGCAAGTTCTTTAGTGATAACGGTATCGGGTTCTGCAAGAATCTCACCCGTCATAGGATCAACAACAGGGCGAGAAACAGTATGACCTGCAATACGTGCGCCGATAGCAAGTTTCTTATTATACTTATAACGTCCTACGCGAGAAATGTCATAACGACGAGCATCAAAGAACAACTGCGAAAGATAATTCTCTGCGCCTTCAACCGTTACAGGCTCACTGGGACGCAGTTTCTTATAAAGTTCAATAAGAGCATCAGCTTTAGTGGAAATGTTGTCGGCTTCCATTGTAGCAAGAAGACACTCATTACTGCCGAAAAGCTCGTTAATCTGTTCATTGGTTTCTACACCTAAAGAACGGATAAGAACAGTAACGGGAATCTTGCGGTTTTTATCAATACGAACATAAATGACGTCATTCATAGATGATTCGTATTCAAGCCAAGCACCACGGTTAGGAATAATGGTAGATGTATAAAGACGCTTACCGGTTTTAACATCGGCAGTTACATCATAATATACACCGGGAGAACGAACGAGCTGAGAAACTACTGTACGCTCAGCACCGTTAATAACGAAAGTACCGGACTCGGTCATTAACGGGAAATCTCCCATAAATACTTCGCTTTCCTTAATCTCGCCTGTTTCATTATTTAAAAGACGGGCAGTAACGCGAAGCGGAGCGGCATAGGTAGTATCTCTTGCCTTGCACTCCGTTACATCATACTTGGGTTTTTCGTCGAGACGATAGTCAATAAAATCAAGCACAAGATTACCGGTATAATCGGTAATAGAGGACATATCGCGGAATACTTCCTTTAATCCCTCTTCGACAAACCATTTGTATGAATTCTTCTGAATCTCAATGAGGTTAGGCATATCAATAACTTCATTGATCTTGGAGAATGTCATACGAGTGTTTTTTCCCAGTTGTACAGGTTTTACCTTAACTGTTGACTCCATAGGTTTTAAATCACTCCTCCAAAAAATTACGGACAAATCCGTTTTAACTTGAATGGTATAAAATAAGCGCAATACAGCAAATTTTCTGACAAAATTGCATACTACGAGTCATAATATCCCATCATTAGTGAATACTAATTATATAATACTTCAAGCGGTAAGTCAAGCCTTTTTTTGAAAGTTTTGGAAAAAATATAACCACGCTTATTTTTAAAGCGTGGTTATCTCTGTTTTTTATTTAGTTTCGCTGTTAGCAAGAACCTTTTCTACTAGCTTTTCAACTGCCTGCTCTTCTACGTATATACTTTCAATATAATTTTCAGTAAATTCTTTAAGTGCTTCTTCTTTTGTAGCATTATTAGCTTTTGCGATTTCTTCAGCTTTTTCATCCACTATATTCTCAGGAACCTTAAGACCGAGTTTATCAAAACAAGCATAAAGAATTATTTCGGTACCGAGCACTTCCTTTTTAAAAGCATTCTCATCAAGAGTATTAGCAGAAAGGAAATCTTCAAAACTCATATTATAATAATACTGGGCCACACTTGTATAACGATTCTTGTGGTAGGTATAAGAATTACCTTCTTTATCATCAGGAATACCATAGGTGGAATTTTCAACGACGTAATTTACTACATACTGTTCGTCAGCACGTTTTTGAAGGTCAACCATATATTCATCAGCAGTTTTAAAGCCTGCAGCTGCAGCAAATTCATCATTCACTTCGCCGTAGGGACGTTCAACGTAATTAACAGTTACGGTAAATACAGCCTCAGCGCCCGAAAGTTTTATTGACTTGGAGCCGGTAGCAAGGTCGGTAGTATAACCGTAATCTGCAGGGAAAGTAACCTTTATATCTACGGTAGAACCAATTTTCACTCCTATAAGTTGGTCCTCAAATCCAGGTATAAACCGACCAGAACCAATTTGAAGTGTATCTCCTTGAGCGGTACCGTCTTTAAAGGCAACACCGTCAACCTTACCTGCATAGTCGATATTGGTAATATCTCCGTCTGCTACCTTACCCTCAGTAATCTTTTCGGTGTATTTTGTAAGGTCGCTCTCCATTATATTTGTATTTACTTTAACATAATCGGCAGAATTACGGTCAATTTTAATGGCATCAAGGTCACAAAGCTCAACATAATCGTCAAGTCCCTTAGTATAGTTAAGACGGTCAATGCTGCCGCAACCTGTAAGAGATACCGTAAAAACCAGTACTGTAAGTATAATCCCTAAAATTCTTTTCATTTTTATTCCATCCTTTTTATTGATTATTTTCAAGTTTACCCGTTGAAGAAGCCTTTAAATATGCATTTATAAATCCGTCGATATCTCCGTCCATTACGGCATTGATATTTGAATATTCAAAGCCTGTACGATGGTCCTTTGCAAGAGTATATGGCATAAATACATATGAGCGTATCTGCGAACCCCAAGCAATTTCCTTTTGAACACCCTTGATATCTTCAATTTTATCAAGGTGTTCCCTTTCCTTTATTTCCACAAGCTTTGATTTTAACATTCTAAGACAGGTGTCTTTATTCTGGAACTGGCTTCTTTCAGTCTGACAGGCAACAACAATTCCTGTAGGGATATGTGTAATTCGAACAGCCGAAGAGGTTTTATTAATATGCTGACCGCCTGCGCCGCTGCTTCGGTAGGTATCAATTTTCAAATCTTCTTCCCTGATATCCACTTCAACGTCATCGGTAATTTCGGGCATAACCTCAAGAGAAGCAAAGGAAGTATGTCTTCTTCCCGAAGAGTCAAAGGGTGAAACTCTTACAAGTCGGTGAACACCGTGTTCGCTTTTTAAATATCCGTAAGCATTAAGACCTTCTATAGTAAGGGTAGCGCTTTTCAGTCCTGCTTCATCACCGTCAAGAAAGTCAACCATTGATGTTTTAAAGCCGTGACGTTCAGCCCAACGCGTAAATAGACGCACAAGCATCTGATTCCAGTCCTGCGCCTCGGTGCCGCCTGCACCTGCGTGAAAGGTAAGAATAGCATTATTCTTATCGTATTCACCGGTAAGCAAGGTTTCAAGACGCTGTGATTCAAGGCTTTGTTCATATACATCAAGCTCACTGTTTATATCATCGAGCATTGACTCATCCTCTTCTTCATTTGCCATATCAATGAGAATGAGAATATCCTCATAGGAGGAAACAAGCTTATCATATGCCTCTACTTTATTTTTAAGAGCGCCCAGCTTTTGTAAGACCACCTGACTTTTTTCGGGGTCATCCCAAAAGGATGCTTCTGCCGTTTTATATTCAAGCTTGTCGATTTCCATTTTGGTGGAATCATAGGCTATTGCATCTTTTAAATCCACCATATCGGTATAATGGGAGGTGAGACGCTGTTTAAGTTCTTCAAAAACTAACATAAATACTCCTTATTTCTTAATTGAAAAGGCGTGCCATTCTTCACGCACAAGTTCTTCTTTGATTGTAAAGCCGTTTTTAATTATACATTCTCTGACTTCATCAGCCCTCGGCTTAATTATGCCCGAAGCAATAAGAACACCGTCAGGCTTCATATACTTATCTACATCGCTAAGCAGTCTGATTATAACGTCAGCAACAATATTGGCGCAAACAATATCAAATTTACCCTCTACCCTTTCGGCAAGGTCACCATGAATATATTCGGTTCTATCAGCAACGCCGTTCATAACAGCGTTTTCTTTTGCAACCTTTACGGCGCCTTCATCTATATCAACACCGATAGCGTTTTTTGCGCCAAGTATCACACCTGCAATACTTAAAATTCCGCTTCCGCAGCCTATATCAAGAACTGTATCATTTTGATTTGTATATTTCTCTAAAAATTCAAGACACAAAGACGTGGTAGCGTGTGTGCCTGTACCAAAGGCAGCGCCCGGGTCTATTTTAAGAATTTTTCTTTCTTCTTTATTTTCGTATTCCTCCCAAGCGGGAACAACTGCAAGGCGTTCTCCTATAAGAGAGGTGTGGAAGAATTTTTTCCAGTATTCATTCCAGTCGATTTCGGCAACCGTACCAAGCTCTACAGTAAACTGAATTTTCTCGGCAGAAAATCTTTCCTTTAAATAAGCTAAAGATTCCTCAACGTTATCGGAACTATCCATATAAATATGAATAAGGGCGCTGTTACGGTCTTTACTCAGCAAATCTTCATCAATAAGGTCAATATGAGCAATTTCCCAAGACACAGCTTCCATATCCGAATAATCTTCAATATAAATACCGTAAGGTACGGTCATATTTGCAATAGCCGAGGCTGTTTCACACTGGGCAGTGGGTACTTTAATAATAATTTCAAACCAATCCATAACATTCTCCCATAAAACATATGTATGTATTGTAACACAAATCTGTAATTTTGCAAAGTATTTTTATAAATGTTGATTTATTTTTTTATATATAGTATAATAGTATAAATTTGGATGGAGGGTTTCTATGATTTATCACAGTTCACAAATAGAAGAAGTTTTATCTAATTTCGAGGTTGACGCTTCAAAGGGCTTACCTACGGGAGTAGTAGATCAGCGTTATGATGAGCGCAATGAGAATATACTGAAAAAATCTCAAAAAACACCGCTTTCTAAAATCATTTCGGAGCAAATCAAAAATCCCGTTAATATACTTCTTGCCGTTAGCGCTTTCATAGCGTTTATTATTAATCTTGTTTATAAAGAGGGCGCATGGTTCGCTCCCCTTCTCATAATACTTATGTTGGCGATAAATATTGCCGCTACTGTTTTCTTTTCAAAGGAAAGTGAAAAAGCTGCTGACAGACTCGCTTCTATGAACATTCCTAAAGTAAAGGTTCTTCGCGACGGAATAGTTAAGACCATTGATTCAAGATTCATTGTACGCGGTGACGTACTTATTCTTGAAACGGGTGACTATATTTCTGCCGATGCAAGACTTATAGAAGCAACTAATTTCCGTTGCGACGAAGAATTTGTAACGGGAGAAGAAACTACATACGTAAAAGAAGCTAACGCAATACTTACCGAAATAACTCCCATAAAAGAAAGAGCTAATATGGTCTTTTCGGGCAGTAACGTTTTATCAGGTCACGCAAAAGCAGTTGTTACCGAAATCGGTATGGAAACCGAAATAGGCAAGGCTGTAACTATTTTAGAATCCTATAACAGCATTAACACAAAACTCAAGGACAAGCTTAATTCTATTGGAAAAGTCTCCTCCATTATTCTTATTATTTTATGCATTATAGCATTTTTCACCAACGTTATTATAAACTTCCGCTCTCAGCAGGAATTTGCCGTTACCTTAGCTAATTCCTTAATTAATTCTGTTGTACTTCTTGTATCGGTACTGCCCGAAGGTCTGCCTTTGATTGCCGCTTCTGCTCTTGGTATTTCTGTCAACGTGCTTTATAAAAACGGAATGATTACCAAAAACTATTCTGTATTCGACGTCCTTCCCGACGTTTCCGTAATATGCTCCGATAAAACAGGAACCCTTACAAAAGATACTATGAAGGCAGAACAAATCTTTAACGGTCAGGAAATAATTGACGTTAATGATGCCTTTAAAGACTCTAACTGCGTTTCAATTCTCCGTCTTGCATCCCTTTGCACTTCACAGTCTAAGGATGACGTGGACAGCGTTATGTATAACGATGCAACCGAACTTGCAATTATTGATGCTTATAAACAGAGTGTTGTTGCCGAAGAAAGAGATATTCACAATAACTACCCTCTTCTTTGTAAACTTCCCTTTGACAGCGAAAGAAAAATTACCGTTACCGTTAATATGATAAACGGAACGCCCATAGCTATAGTAAAGGGCGCACCTGATTATCTGCTTTCTGTTTGCGGTGTTAGTGAAAACAAATCCATACTTTCTGCCGTTGAAGATTTTGCCCTTGAGGGTATGCGTGTTATTGCCGTAGCCTATAAGCCTTTAAGCGAAATCCCCTCTAATCCCGAAATAAGCGAACTGGAAGAAGGTATGACCTTTGCCGGACTTATCGCCCTCAGCGATCCTCCGCAGGACGAAAGCATTGCGCTTGTTAAGGACTGTAAAAAGGGCGGCATAAAAACCGTTATGATTACAGGCGACCATATTGCTACCGCAAGAGCAGTTGCTAAAAAGATGAGAATATTAAATGACGACAGCGAGGCAATAAGCGGTGAAGAAATTGCCGAAATGACCGATGAAGAACTTGCTGAAAGCATTAATAAATACACTGTATTTGCCAGACTATTGCCCGATCAGAAATTTCGCTTGGTTTCAGCTTACAAGGCTAACGGTCTTACAGTCGCCATCACCGGTGACAGCGTAAACGATGCTCAGGCGCTCAGCATTGCCGACGTAGGTATTGCAATGGGTAATCGCGGTACCGACGTTGCAAGAGGCGCCGCCGACATAATAATGAATGAAAACCGTTTTTCTGCCATTACTACTGCTATAAGCATTTCACGCAGTCTTATAAGCACCATAAGAAAAGCTCTTGTTTATTTAATAAGCTCCAATATAGGTGAGCTTCTTTCGGTACTCATTTGTCTGTTTGCCTTTAAAGCCTTCCCTCTTACCGCCGCGGCTTTCCTACTGATTAATCTTATTACCGACGTATTCCCCGCTTTAAGCATACTTTCCGACGGTATTCACGAAAGAAAACCCTTTGGAAAACTAAAGGAAAGTGACAAACACCTTTTCAAAGGCGAAGCTATTATAACAATGGCAGTACAAGGACTGATGGTAGCATTTACCGCCGTTCTTACATACGGCTTATTCCTAAAATATGATGTGCAAATTGCTTCTACAATGATGTTTACGGTTCTTGTTTCATCACAGTATCTTAATATGGTTACTTCAAAATTTGAAGCATTGTTCTTTAAAAACAGACACTTTATAAATATTCCCTTAACAATAGTTTTGTTTGCCTTTGCTCTCATAACATTTTTAGTTATAACAACTCCCTTGGGTGCAGCTTTCGGTATGACCGTTCTGACCTTTGGACAGCTTATAAAAGCAATTCTTATTTCTTCAATTGTTTTTGCTTCGGGCGAACTTATCAAACTTGGATTTATTCTATATAAAAAGTTAAAGTAAAAAATGGACTCAAAAGAGTCCATTTTTTACTAGGTAATAGGGGTATCGCGTTGCGATACAGGGAATAGGGATTAGGGATTTATTATATTTTGTAGGGGAGGGTCTCTGTGCCCTCCCGTTTTATTTTGATGAAATAATATTGTTTTAACGGGTTGATGTGGGCATCTCCCCCTACGGAGTTGCCGTATTTATTTCTCAATATCCCGTTTTAACTTTGTTACAATTAACCCTAGCCCCTAAATCCTAGTTCCTAGATCCTAAATCCTAACTCCCTTGACTTTTAATACCCCTTACAGTAAAATATTTATAGTGTTTTAAAAAGTCCTTAAAAGGAGACTAAAATAAATGAAAAAGATTTTATCAATTATAATCTGCCTTGCGTTAATAATCGCTGTACTGCCACTACAGTCATTAAACGTTTTTGCGGAAATAGATCCCTATTTCACTTATGAAGTTGTAGACGATGAAGCAATTATTACTTCTGTCGATGAATCTATTAGTGGCGATATTACCATCCCCTCAACACTTGACGGCTATCCTGTAACAAGTATAGGAGATTATGCATTTTCTTATTGCGATTCCCTTGAAAGCGTAATTATCGGTGATAGTGTAACAAGTATAGGAGATTATGCATTTGCTGATTGCTATTCCCTTACCGATATAACTATTCCAGATAGTGTGACAAGTATAGGAGAGCGTGCATTTTATTGGTGCTCATCCCTTGAAACTGTGTATTACAGAGGAAGTCAGTCACAACAGGCTGAAATTGATATAGATGATTATAACGAAGATTTGATTGACGCTAAGTGGTACTATAATTCCTGTATAGGCAGTGCTGAACATAGTATAGATAACAAGAAATGCACTGTTTGTGATTATTGTGAATATATTATAGGCGACCTTGACGGAAACGGTAAGGCAGATACCACTGACCTTGCGGTTATGAAACTTTTCCTTGCAGATCTTAGTAAACTTAACGATACAGGATTACTAACCGGAGATTTAAACGGTGACGGAGCGGTAAATACATCCGACCTGGCAAAATTAAAATTAAAACTTGCAGGACTGTAAAAAAATGGACTCTTTCGAGTCCATTTTTTACTAGGAAATAGGGGTATCGCGTTGCGATACAGGGAAACTGTGCTTCGCACAGAGGGAAAAGGTTCTAGGGGCTAGAGAGTTATAACTTTTTCCTACTCCCTATTCCCTATTCCCTGATAAAACCCTCCTTATTAAAGGAGGGTTTTATCTAAAGTACAAATAAATATTTTCTGCGGTTTTTTTGTCAATACCCTTAACGCTGCTTAGTTCTTCAACAGAAGCACTCTTGATTTTCTTTAAGGATTTAAAGTGTTTAAAGAGGGCATCTACCCTTTTTTGACCAACTCCTTCAATATTCAAAAGTTCGCTTCTTACCATACTGTCGCTACGTTTTTTCTTATGGAAGGATATTGCAAAACGGTGGGTTTCATCCTGAATTGCATTAACAAAGGTAAAAGCCTTGCGGGTTGGTTTAATTTCAATATCGCCGTCTTCACTTGCAATCGCTCTTGTTCTGTGCTTTGAATCCTTAACCATACCGAAAAGCGCAATATTAAGTCCGTATTTTTCCAGCACAGGTCTTACAGCCGAAATCTGTCCTTTGCCGCCGTCAAGAAGTATTAAATCAGGCAGTACAGAAAAGGCTTCATCTTCGCCTTTTTGGTATTCGCCAAGTCTTCTGTCAATAACCTCTGCCATAGAACGATAATCGTCCTGTCCTACAAAGCCTTTTATTTTAAACTTTCTGTAATTAGCCTTAAAAGGTCTTGCATCGCGGAACACCACCATAGCCGCCACGTTTTCGCTTCCTGCAGTATTGGATATATCATAGGACTCAATATATCTAGGCGCCGTACTTAGCCCCAAAAGTTCACCAAGCTCACTAAGAGCCTGTGTTTCCTTACCTGTACGTTCAAGACGTTTTGAAAGCACCTCGTTAGCATTGCTAAGACACATACTTATAAGCTTTCTTTGTTCGCCCTTTTGAGGAACGGTAATCTTAATATTTGCTCCCGATTGAGTATTAATCCACCTTTCAATCATCTTAGCTTCTTCGGGAAGCTCATCTATTATAATGCTTTGTGGGAAATCGGAATTTTTATTATAAAAACGATATAAAAATTCACCGTATATCTCATTTTTTGAAGAGACCTCTTCAAAAACAAAATGCTCTTGATCGCATAGGTGCCAATCCCTGAATTTAAAGAACTGAACACAGGCTATTTCCCCAACTGTCGCACAGGCAAATACATCCTGATTTTTATGAACCGAAGATATGACCTTCTGTTTTTGTGAAATTTTTGTTACAGCATCAATTCTGTCACGTAGCTTTGCGGCATATTCAAAATCAAGGTTTTCAGCCGCTTCCTCCATTTTTTTATAAAGGTCTTTTATCTCGCTTTCGCTGTATCCTCCGTTTTTTATAAAGGCAACGGCGCTGTCCACCGCTTCAAGATATTCACAAAGTGTAATATTTGCTCTGCAAGGCGCAAAGCATCTGCCTATATGAAAATTAAGACAAGGCTTTGACGGTTTATCGAAAGAACGGTTACAATCGGGAAGCTTGAATATTTTTCTTGCTTCCTCAACAGCATTTTTTACTATCATACCGCTGTGGTAGGGGCCTATATATTTGCCGTCCTTATTCTTTTGTTTTACCCATTCGATTTTCTTCCACTTATCGTCGGTAATTTTTACGTAGTGGTAGCCTTTATCGTCCTTAAGCAAAATATTATATTTAGGCTGATTTTGTTTTATAAGCGAATTTTCAAGCACCAAAGCTTCAAATTCGCTGTCACAGAGAATGTACTCAAAGTCCTCAACATTCTCAACCATTTTTCTGACCTTTATACTGTGATTGGTATCGGAACCAAAATACTGTGTAACACGGTTTTTAAGCGCCACTGCCTTGCCCACGTAAATAATCTTCCCCTGTTTATCCTTCATAATATATACCCCTGGGGTAAGCGGCAAAGAATTAGCCTTCTTTTTAAGATAATATTTTCTATCCATGGACAAAACCTGCACCTTCTTTCTATTATATTGTAATATTTTCTTTTTTCTTTTTCAAGAGTTGATTTTTTAAATAAAAAGGTTTAAAATTAAAGGGATGAATTTTTATAAAGAAGTACTCCTTAACTCTAAACTAAAGAAAGGTACCTTTTATGTCTCTTATAAACTGCGAAAACCTATCTATTGGCTATAAAGACAGAATAATTCTGTCTAATCTTAATTTTTCTATAGGCGAAAACGATTATCTTTATATCATTGGTGAAAACGGTAGCGGTAAAAGTACGCTTATAAAAAGCATACTTAAGCTTTTAACGCCACTTTCGGGCAAAATAGAATACTGTCCCGAGCTTAAAGCCAAGGAAATAGGATATCTTCCTCAGCAAAGTCCCATACAGCGTGATTTTCCTGCAAGTGTTGAAGAGATTGTTTTATCCGGCTCTATAAACCGTTTGGGATTTAAGCCTTTTTATACCCCTAAAAACAGAAAGAAAGCCCATCACAATATGGAGCTTATGAAGATAGAAAACCTAAAAAACGAAAGCTACCAAAACCTTTCGGGCGGTCAGCAGCAACGCGTCCTTCTTGCCCGTGCTCTTACAAGCGGCAGTAAAGCCTTGCTTCTTGACGAACCCGTTACGGGACTTGACCCAATAGCCGCATCCGATATGTATTCTCTTATCGAAACCATAAATAAAGAATACCGCATTGCCGTTATTATGGTATCCCACGATATGAATGCCGCCTTTAAGTATGCAACTCATATTCTTCATCTATCAAGTAATGAAGTGTTTTTCGGTACGGTAGATGAATACAGAAACAGCGAAATTCACAAAAGATTTTACGGAGGCGGAATTTATGAATGAGTTATTAACCCTTCTTTCTTACGCCTTTATTAAACGCGCTTTAATAGTCGGTGTACTGATTTCTCTTTGCTCGGCATTACTTGGCGTAAATCTTGTTTTAAAGCGCTATTCTATGATTGGCGACGGACTCTCCCACGTAGGCTTCGGCGCTTTGGCAATTGCTGCGGCGGCAGGGCTGTCTCCTTTGCCTGTTGCTATTATAATCGTTATTATTGCCGCAATTTTGCTTCTTAAAATAACAAATAACGGAAAAATAAAAGGCGACAGCGCAATTGCCGTTATATCTGCCGGCGCTCTGGCAATAGGTGTCATAATCGTTTCGGCAACGGGTACAAATACCGACCTTTCCAACTATATGTTCGGCAGTATTCTTGCTATAAGCAACTTTGATGCAATTCTTTCGGTAATTCTTTCTATTACTATTATTGCTCTTTACATTCTTTTCTACAACAGAATATTTGCTATAACCTTTGATGAGGATTTTGCAAAAGCTACAGGCGTAAGGGTATCGCTTTTCAACACTGTTCTTGCAATACTCACCGCCGTAACGGTTGTTATCGGTATGAGAATGATGGGTGCTTTGCTAGTGTCTTCCCTGATTATTTTCCCTCCTCTTTGTGCAATTAAGCTTTGCAAAAACTTTAAGGGAGTTACCATTTTATCCGCCGTATTATCGGTTATTTCCTTCCTTATCGGTTTGTATCTTTCCTATGTTTTATCCTTCCCCACAGGCGCTACAATAGTAATTACAAATCTGTTAATGCTGATAATTTCCTTACTGATAAAATCCATATCAAACAAAATAAAGCTTACCAAAAGCAAAAAAGCTCTGTGAAAAATCACAGAGCTTTAATTTATATTGTTTCTGCAATAACTGCCTTGATTGTATGCATACGGTTTTCCGCTTCTTTAAATACTATGGAACGCGGGCTTTCGAAAACCTCGTCGGTCACTTCCATTGCATCAATACCGAACTTCTCGCCCATTTCCCTTCCTATGCCTGTTTTAAGGTCGTGGAAAGCAGGTAAGCAATGCATAAATACTGCGTTTTTCGCAGCATTATCCATAAGCGCACTATTAACCTGATAGGGTGAAAGTTCTCTTATTCTTTCTTCCCAAACCTCTTGTGGCTCACCCATAGATACCCAAACGTCTGTATAAATAACATTGGCGTCTTTTGTTGCCTTTATGGGATCGGTTTCGAATTTAAGAACTGCACCGCTTTTTTCGGCAAGTTCCTTACATATATCCACAAGGTCTTTTTCGGGCATATATTTTTCGGGAGCACAAGCAGTAAAATTAAGTCCCATCAAAGCGCAACCAACCATTAAGGAATTGCCCATATTATATCTTGCATCGCCCATATAAACAAAGTTTATTCCTTTAAGATATCCAAACTGCTCTTTAATGGTTAAAAAGTCGGCAAGTATCTGTGTGGGATGAAATTCATTGGTAAGCCCGTTCCAAACGGGAACAGATGAATATTTAGCCAGTTCTTCAACGATTTCCTGACCAAATCCACGATATTCAATACCGTCGTAAATGCCCGAAAGAACACGGGCTGTATCGGCAATGCTTTCCTTTTTGCCTATCTGTGAGCCGCTTGGATCAAGATAGGTTGTGCCTATTCCAAGGTCGTGCGCAGCCACTTCAAAGCTGCAACGTGTTCTTGTACTGGTTTTTTCAAAAATCAAAGCAATATTTTTTCCTTTAAATTCATCATGAAGGATTCCTGCTTTTTTCTTTGCTTTATATTCAGCCGCTTTGTCAATCAAATAGCTAATTTCTTCGCTGCTAAAGTCAAGAAGTTTTAAAAAATCTCTGCCTCTTAAATTCATAACAATTTCCTTTCTACTGAGCACATACGTCTTTAATTACGCTAAGCGCTGTTTTTAAAACGTCAAGAGGAATGTTAAGCGCCGGCAGCAGTCGCACCTTTGTTTTGGCGGTTAGTAGTAGAACGCCTTTTTCCATACATTCCTTAACAACCTGAGCGGCACTCTTTTCGGTTTCGATACCAAGCATAAGTCCCATACCGCTGATGCTTTTAATTCCCTTTGCTGAGCTTAAAGTATCAACTATAAGCTTGTTTCTTTCCTTTACGCCCTTTAAAACTATGTCGTCAATTCTGTTTAAAATATTAACTGCACCTGCACAGGAAACGGGATTTCCGCCAAAGGTAGAGCCGTGACTTGAAGGTGTTAAAACATCTTTAACCCTATCAAAAAGCATTGTGGCGCCAATGGGAAGTCCTCCTGCAAGTCCCTTTGCGGTAGATACAATATCGGGAGTAAAGCCGTAGTTCATATATCCATAAAGTTCACCTGTTCTGCCGTTGCCGGTCTGTACCTCGTCAACAATAAGAAGGATATCCTTTTCCTTGGCTATTTTCACCATTGCCTCAACGAAAGCTTTATCGAGGGGCACTACACCGCCTTCGCCCTGAACTGTTTCAAACATAATCGCGCTGGGAGAATATTTTTCAACGCTATTTAAAAGTGCATCTATATCATTGGCAGGGGTATAAGCAAAGCCTTCGGTAAGAGGAAGAAAATCCTTATGGAAAACATCCTGTCCTGTTGCGGCAAGGGTTGTTATTGTTCTGCCGTGAAAACTGTTTACTAGGGTTAAAATCGTAGGCTCTTTTATGCCTTTAACCTCTGCTGCATATTTTCTTGCTGTTTTTATTGCACACTCATTAGCTTCGGCACCTGAATTTGAAAAGAAAACCTTTGAACAGCCTGTACGTTCACAAAGCATCTTAGCAAGGGTGATACAGGGATTACTGTAGTATAGATTAGAGGTATGCTGAAAAGCGTTTAACTGCTCGGTCACAGCCTTTACCCAGCTTTCATCACAAAAGCCGAAGGTATTTACTGCAATACCTGTGCCAAGGTCAATATATTCTTTTCCGTCTGAATCCTTACAGATACTTCCCTTTCCCTTTACTATTTCAACGGGAAAACGGTTATATGTACCTGCAATATATTTTTTATCGTCCTCAATATAAGACATATCAGTCACCTTTTTTTCTATAGAACATTGTACCGATACCTTCATCGGTCAAGGTTTCAATAAGAAGAGAATGTTCCACTCTGCCGTCAATAATGAATACCTTTTTTACGCCCCAATCAATAGCGTTTACACAGCATTCAACCTTAGGAATCATACCGCCTGAAATTACGCCCTCGTTAATAAGGGATTTTGCTTCTTCAACTTCGATATGAGAAATAAGAGAAGCAGAGTCATTTACATCCCTTAAAATACCGCTTATATCGGTAAGAGAAATAAGACTTTCAGCAGCAAGAGCGCCTGCAATTTTTGCGGCGGCTGTGTCTGCATTTACGTTATACACGTTGCCTTCCTTATCACAACCCAGTGTAGAAACAACGGGGATATATCCCTTTTCAATAACGTCGAGAATAGGTTGAACGTTAACCTTTGTGATATTGCCCACGTAACCGAGTTTTTCATCCTTAACTTCGGCACGAAGCATATGACCGTCGATACCCGAAAGACCGATTGCCTTACCGCCTTTTCTTTCGATATGATTTACAAGGCTTTTGTTAACCTTTCCTGCAAGTACCATCTGAACAATATCAATGGTATCCTTATCGGTTACTCTCAGTCCGTTAACAAATTTACTTTCAATACCTACTTTACCGAGCATTTCGGTAATTTCGGGGCCTCCGCCGTGAACCAGAACAACCTTTACTCCGACCAGAGTGAGAAGTATTATATCACTCATAACGGAATTTTTAAGATCTTCGTTAATCATAGCGTTACCGCCGTATTTAATTACGACAATCTTTCCGGTATATTTTTTAATATAAGGAAGCGCCTGAACAAGTATTTCAGCTCTGTCTGCATTAGAAACATTCATAATTTTATTCTCCTTATTAAATAGCCAAAATCTCCACTTAGTAAAATGGAGATTTTTTTATTTTTAGGTACGGTAATCACCGTTAATTTTTACGTAATCGTAGGTAAGGTCGCAACCCCAAGCAGTAGCCCCTGCAATTCCGTCACCCAGATTAACGATAATTTCTATTTCATCCATAAGCAAAATTTCTTTTGCCTTTTCTTCTGAAAATTCAATACCGCTTCCCATTTTGCAAACGTCGATTATACCCTTTTCGGATTTAAAGGATACGTCAACCTTATTTACATCAACGTCGCATTTAGCATATCCTATTGCACAAAGAACTCTTCCCCAGTTGGCATCAGCGCCAAACATAGCCGCTTTTGTAAGAGAAGAACATATTATACTCTTAGCCACCTTTTTAGCAGTTAAATCGTCCTTTGCGCCGCTGACCTTACATTCAAGAAGCTTTGTAGCGCCCTCGCCGTCAGCCGCAATCATTCGGCAAAGATAAACCGTTACTGTATTAAGAGCCTTCATAAAGGTTTCATATTCTTCGCCTTCGCTCTCAATAGGCTTATTCCCTGCCATACCGTTAGCCAGAACTGCAACCATATCGTTAGTGGAGGTATCGCCGTCAACACTAACCATATTAAAGGTATTTTTAATATCTTCTGAAAGAGCTTTTTGAAGCAAAGAGGAAGAAATCGCACAGTCGGTAGTAATAAATACAAGCATTGTTGCCATATCGGGATGTATCATACCGCTTCCCTTTGCAATACCGCCTATTTTACATTCTACTCCGTCTATATCAAAAGAAACGGCAATTTCCTTTACCTTTGTATCTGTAGTCATAATACCGTATGCGGCATCTAAACTGTTATCACCGAGAGCTTTAACCAAAGCGGGAACACCGTTTTTAATAGGAGTAATATCAAGAGGTTGTCCGATTACACCGGTTGAAGCGACAATAACGTCATCACTATTTATGTTAAGTTCATCAGCAACAATAACGCCCATTTTTTCAGCAACCTCAATACCGTCGGCATTGCAGGTATTTGCATTTCCGCTGTTACAAATAACAGCCTGAGCCTTACCGTTAGCTAAATGCTTTTTAGTAACTGTAAGAGGAGCGCCTTTAACAAGATTTGTAGTATATACAGCAGCAGCGTTTGCCACGTTTTCACTGTATATAAGAGCAATATCGTTTTTTGTTTTATTCTTACGGATACCGCAATGAATACCCGAAGCTTTGTAACCCTTTGCGGCACATACACCGCCGTTTATAATCTTCATATTAAAAACCTTTCTTAAATGCTGAGTCCTGTAGTCTCGTCAGCGCCCATACAGATATTCATACATTGAACAGCTGCACCCGAAGCGCCTTTGCCAAGATTATCATATCTTGCGGCGAGTAAAATTCTTTCTTCATTACCGAAAACAGCAATCTCCATACTGTCAAGACCGCTAAGCTTATTAGCAGAAATAAATCCGCTTTCATCAGCTTCGTCCTTATATGAAACAACGGGGCCGTTATATTTTTTGCTGTAAATATTCTTTATATCGTCTATAGTAGCGCCATTTTTAAGCTGACTCTTAAATAAGGGAATAGTTACACACATACCGCTATAGAAGGAAGAAACTATGGGAGAAAAGGCAGGAGCATTATCAAGGGATGCAATAGCCTTTATTTCCTTTAGGTGCTTATGCTGTTGAGTAAGTCCGTACTGTCTGGGAGCGCTGAAAAGCTTGTCAATTTCATCGGCTTCATACTCGGCAATCATTTTCTTACCGCCACCGCTGTATCCTGTAACAGACGTAACGCATAAAAGCGCATCGCTGTCTAAAATTCCTGCTTCAATAAGCGGATAAACAAGGGCTATAACACCGCTTGCGTGACAACCGGGGACTGCAATTTTCTTAGAGCTTGGAAGCTTTTGAGCAATTTCAGCTTTAAGCTCGGGAAAACCGTAGGTCCAGTTTTCGTCTGTTCTGTGGGCTGTAGAGGTATCAATAATAACCGTATTATCGTTTTCAAGAAGAGATACAGACTCCCTTGCCGCATCATCAGGCAAACAAAGAAAAACTATATCTGCACTGTTTATTGCTTCTTTTCTGGCAGAAACGTCCTTACGCTTTTCTTCGGGCAAAGTAATTAAGGCTATATCCTCTCTTTTACCCAGACGTTCAAAAATTCTGAGTCCTGTTGTACCTACACTGCCGTCTATAAATACCTTTTTCATTTTTTCAAAAACTCCGTAATATATTTAATCTGTTCTTTTACCGATTCGTAACCTGTAGAGCCTGCAGAAATACGCTTTGCAACACAGGTCTCAAGGGAGATTTCATCATATAAATCATTATCAAAAAGCTCTGAATATTCTCTGTATTTTTCTATAGGCAATTCTTCAAGAACAGTATTATTATCTATACAATACCCAACAAGAGTTCCCACGTGCTTATAAGCGGTTCTGAAGGGCATACCCTTTTTAACAAGATAATCAGCAAGGTCGGTAGCATTTATAAAGCCCTTTTGAGATGCAGAATACATATTTGCTTTTAAAACCTTCATAGTAGCAACCATGGGAGCAAAAATGCTAAGACATTTCTTTATGGTATCAACGCTGTCAAATATTGCTTCTTTATCCTCCTGCATATCCTTATTATAAGCAAGGGGCAAACCCTTAAGGGTGGTAAGAAGGGCTAAAAGATTTCCATATACTCTGCCTGTTTTACCTCTTACAAGCTCTGCCATATCGGAATTTTTCTTCTGTGGCATAATGCTTGAGCCTGTGGTATAGCTGTCATCAAGTTCAACAAATTTAAACTCCCAGCTTGACCAAAGAATTATTTCTTCGGAAAAACGGGACAGATGCATCATAGCGGTAGCAAAACAGGACATAAGTTCAATACAAAAATCTCTGTCGGAAACACCGTCGATACTGTTCATCATTATTCCGTCAAAGCCTAGGCGCTCAGCTTCAAAGGCTCTGTCGGTATTATAAGTAGTACCTGCCAAAGCACAAGAGCCTATGGGGGAATAATTCATTCTCTTTACAGCATCATTTAAACGCTCGAAATCACGCTTGAACATCATAGCATAGGCTAGCAGATGATGAGCAAAGGTTATAGGTTGCGCACGCTGTAAATGTGTGTAACCCGGCATAATAGCATCCTGATTTTCTTCGGCTTTGTCTTTTATAACCTCGATAAGCTTTAAAAGTAAGCCTGAAATCTCATCACATTCGTCTCTTAAATAAAGTCTGATATCGAGGGCTACTTGATCGTTACGGCTGCGGGCGGTATGAAGCTTTTTACCGTTATCGCCTATTCTTTTAGTAAGTTCTGATTCAATAAACATATGGATATCTTCAGCATCCATATCAAAGGATAAGGCTCCGCTTTCTATATCGTCCAAAATACCGCTAAGACCATTAATGATATCGGCGCTTTCCTCCTTAGTAATGATACCCTGACGGGAAAGCATCATAGCGTGAACTATTGAGCCGGTTATATCCTGCTTATACATTCTTGAATCGAAATGAATGGAAGAATTAAAGTCGTCAGCCTCTTTATCAAGGGCTTTGTTAAATCTTCCCGCCCACATTTTATCCATTGTAACTACCTCTGAAAAATTAGTCTAAATTGTTCTTTTTCTTCATTTTTGCATAGACCTTGGTGGGCAGACCGTAAAGATTGATAAAGCCTGCAGATTCCTTCTGGTCATATACGTCATCCTCATCAAATGTAGCAATTTCACTATCATAGAGAGAATAGGGAGATGTAACACCTGCGTTAATGATATTACCCTTATAAAGCTTAACCTTAACGTCACCTGTTACGGTTTTCTGTGTAGTCTTAACAAAAGCAAGAATTGCTTCGGTAAGAGGAGTAAACCAAAGAGCGTTATATACGTTCTCAGCAAGTTTCTGTGCAACAAGAGACTTATAATGAGCAGTATCCTTATCAAGACAGATAGTCTCTAAAATCTGATGTGCTTTATAAAGAATTGCACCGCCGGGAGTTTCATAAACACCTCTGCACTTCATACCTACAAGACGGTTTTCAACGATATCAAGAAGACCGATACCGTTTGCGCCGCCGAGCTCGTTAAGTTTAGAAACAAGTGCAACGCTGTCCATTTCTACACCGTCAATAGCGGTAGGAATACCCTTTTCAAAGTGAATGGTTACATAGGTAGGCTTATCGGGAGCCATTTCGGGAGAAACGCCCATTTCCAAAAAGCCTTCTTTATTGTACTGAGGCTCGTTTGCAGGGTCCTCAAGGTCAAGACCTTCGTGGCTTAAGTGCCAGATATTCTTATCCTTGGAATAGTTTGTTTCTCTGTTTATCTTAAGAGGTACGTTGTGTGCCTCGGCATAGTCAATTTCTTCTTCTCTGGATTTAATATCCCACTCTCTCCAAGGAGCAATAATGGGCATATCGGGAGCAAATGCCTTAATAGCCATTTCAAATCTAACCTGATCGTTACCCTTACCGGTACAACCGTGGCAAATAGCGTCAGCGCCTTCCTTAATGGCAATTTCAGCAATACGCTTAGCAATAGGAGGACGGGCAAAAGCAGTACCTAACATATAATCCTCATAAAGAGCGCCTGCCTGAACACAGGGAAATACGTAATCTTCAAGAAATTCTTTAGTAAGATCTTCAATATAAATTTTAGAAGCGCCTGTTTTAATAGCCTTCTCCTCAAGACCTTCAAGCTCACTTGCCTGACCTACGTTACCGGAAACAGCAATAATTTCGGGATTACCGTAATTTTCCTTTAACCAAGGAATGATTATAGAAGTATCAAGACCGCCCGAATAAGCCAATACTACCTTTTTGATTTTACTTTTATCCATTTCAAATTCCTCCAAAAAATATTTAAAATTCATTATCGGTATTATACCATCACTTGTATAAATATGCAAGTTTTTCTGCATAAAATTTATGCGTTTTTTCAAAATACTCCTTTTATTACAAAACATATACAATTTTCTGCATTACATTTGTTTAATTTGATGGAATATTTATGAGTAATATGCAAATTTTATGCATATTTATTCAAAATTCAAAATAAGTCGAACTTAGCAGCTGTTTTTATACGTTTTCAACTATTTCTTTTATTTTGTTTATCTTTTTCATAGAGTCATCTGTGATTACAAATTCATAAGGCAAAAAGCCGATATTCTTAACGGTTTTTCCTGTCAGAACCTTATACCACGTAAGCGCTGCGGCATATCTTCCGTAATCATATCCCAAATGCTGACCGTCTCTGTTTAAAGACGGTTGCCCAGCGGGGTAATCAAATTCCTCTGTTGAACGAAGAGACTGAATAACGTCACCTACGGGAATAATATTTAAGCCATATTCTTTTGCAAATTTCTTATAAGTTTTGCTGATATTGTTATACATTTCTTCTCTTTTTTCAGAACACAGCTCTTCACTAATCTCATAAGCCCATGTTTCGTGAATAAGAAGGGTTGCATCACTTCTCTCTTTAACAAAACTATAAAGCTCATCAAAATAAGGAATATAGGTTTCCTCATTGCCGCTTAGCCAACTTGCCTGTTGGAATGTAATATAGTCCCATTTTTCTTCCAAAAGCACTTCCTCTATTGCTCTGTAGCGGTCTGTATGCTTTCCGTTAACTTCATAGCGATAGGCTTTATTATTCTCTTTAATATTCATACAATGAGTTTCAAGAGAACAGCCGCCGATAAAAAGATTTACGCAATAAATTTCTTCCTCGCCGTGCATAGAAATATCGTGAAGATAATGCTGTGCATCCTCCGAAAAACTGTTACCTATAGATAAAATTTTAATCATTGCAAACACCTCACGGATATTATATAATTAAGTACAGATAAAGTCAAGCAAGAGGAAGGCAAAAATGATAATTGATGATTTAAAAGGTTTAAGCGAAAAGGAATATAAAAGCTTTCATTCAAAACTCATTCCAAACGTTAATAATGATAGAGTTTTGGGCGTAAGTATTCCAAAGCTTCGAGCCTACTCAAAGAAAATCTATAGTTCAAAAGAGGCACAAGAATTTTTAAATTCCCTTCCCCACTACTATTATGAAGAAAATAACCTTCACGCCTTTTTAATAGAACAGATAAAGGATTTTGATTTATGTCTTAAGGAAACCGAAAGATTTTTACCGTACATAGATAACTGGGCAACCTGTGATTCCTTTCGCCCGAAAATCTTTTTAAAACATAAAGACCAAATACTGAAAAAAGCGTTAGACTGGATAAAAAGCGACCACATCTATACGAAAAGATACGGTATTTTAGTTTTAATGATCTATTTTTTAGATGATGATTTTGACGTTACATATCTCGAAACCGTCTCAAAAATAAGAAGCGATGAGTATTATATCAAAATGATGATTGCTTGGTACTTTGCAACTGCACTTACCATACAGTATAACGCCGCATTGCCTTTTATCGAAAATCAAACAATGGATAGCTGGACTCATAATAAAGCGATACAAAAAGCAAGAGAAAGCTTAAGAATAACCAGTGAACAAAAAGAATATTTAAAAACTTTAAAAATTTAAAGACGGGCATAGCGAGACTTCTTTATGAGAAGTCTCGCAGTTTTATTCGCCAAAGGCGAGTTATATCGCTTTGCAGTTATATTATGCTTACGCATAGTGATATTGTCCTACGGACAGTTTTAGGGCGAATAAAATATCACTACGACGGAAGGAGTAATATCACTTTCACAAAGTGAAAATATCACTCTGTGCATTAGCACAGAACATCACTTGCTTCTCTTTTTCTGTTGTGAAACGGGTTGGGGAATCACCTCAAAAGCATTTGCGCTTACAAAGTGATGCCGATTATTCTGTCTAACAACAAAGAAAACCTCAATGAAATTCATTGAGGTTTTTGAACATCCTTATAGGCAACTGCATACTTGCCCGTCTTAATTTATTCTTTATTTACAACCAATTGGTCAGCGTAAGAGCAGGTAATCTTATCTCCCGATTTTATTTCTCCCGAAAGAAGTTTTTCACTTAACACGTCTTCAACCTTGCTTTGAATCGCTCTGCGCAAAGGACGTGCTCCGTAAATATCATCAAAGCCTGCCTCTGCCATTTTTTCTTCAACAGTTTTATCGAAGGAGGCTTCGATATCAAGCTTTTTAAGACGTTTGCCTAAAGACTCCAGCATTTTTCCTGCAATTTGTCCGATTTCCTCTTTTGTAAGCTTAGTGAAAACAATAGTATCGTCAACACGGATAAGAAATTCAGGTCTAAAGGCTTTTTTAAGTTCTCCTATTACACTTTCCTTAATATCCTTCTGCTCGGCTTCAAAAGAATTTTCAGCAAAGCCGAATGCCTTTTTCTTATCGGTAATAAGACGGGCGCCGATATTAGAGGTCATAATTATAACCGTATTTTTGAAATCTATTTTTCTTCCCTGAGAATCGGTTAAAACACCGTCGTCAAGTATCTGCAGTAAAATATTGAATACGTCGGGATGCGCCTTTTCAATTTCATCAAAAAGCACTACGGAATAGGGATTTCTTCTCACCTTTTCGGTAAGCTGACCGCCTTCGTCAAAGCCCACGTAACCCGGAGGAGAGCCTATCATACGGGATACGGTATGCTTCTCCATATATTCCGACATATCAAGTCTTATCATAGCATTTTCGCTGCCGAACATTGCTTCGGCAAGGGCTTTGCTAAGCTCGGTTTTACCAACACCTGTAGGACCTAGGAAAATAAATGAACCTATAGGACGGCTTTCATCCTTAAGACCTACCCTGCCTCGACGGATAGCCTTGCTTATGGCAGTTACAGCTTCATTTTGACCGATAACTCTACCATGCAGCACCTCTTCGAGACGTAAAAGCCGTTGACTTTCTTCTTCGGTAAGGCTCTTAACGGGAACCTTTGTCCAGTTGCTGACTATTTCTGCAATAATCTCCTTATCAACTACTGCTTTGGCGCTGTTTTCATCAAAAGAAAGTTTTTCTTTTTCATTTGAAAGTTCTTTTTTAAGCTCTTCCGCTTCATCTCTCAGCTTTGCAGCCTTTTCAAAATCCTGAGTCTTAATAGCCTCTTCCTTTTCCTCTTCGCTTTTCTTAATTTTGGCTTCGAGCTCTTTTATACTGTCAGGCTTTTTAAAGGCGGTAAGTCTCACCTTTGAACCTGCCTCGTCAATAAGGTCAATAGCCTTGTCGGGTAGGAATCTATCGGTAATATAGCGTGAAGAAAGATATGCGGCAGCCTTTAAGGCTTCATCAGTAATTTTTACTCCGTGATGCTCTTCGTATTTAGAGCGAAGTCCCGTTAAAATTTCGATAGTATCGTCAACAGAAGGTTCGCCTATCTGTACCGGCTGAAATCTTCGTTCAAGGGCGGCATCCTTTTCAATATTTTTTCTGTATTCCATAAGGGTTGTGGCGCCCACAATCTGAAGCTCTCCCCTTGCCAGAGAAGGCTTTAAGATATTCGCCGCATCGGTACTGCCTTCAGCGCTTCCTGCGCCTATAAGGGTATGAACCTCATCAATAAACAGAATAATATCTCCCGCTTTTTTAACCTCTTCAATGACAGATTTAATTCTGTCTTCAAAATCGCCCCTATATTTTGTTCCGGCAATCATACCCGTAAGGTCAAGGGTGATAACGCGTTTATTATTTATTACATCAGGCGCTTCGCCTTTAGCAATTTTAAGAGCAAGACCTTCGGCAACCGCTGTTTTTCCCACACCGGGTTCGCCTACAAGACAGGGGTTATTTTTGGTTCTTCGGCACAGAATCTGAATAACCCTTTCAATTTCTTCTTCTCTGCCTATTACGGGATCGATTTTCCCGTTCTTTGCATCTTTGGTAAGGTCGTGACCGTATTTTAAAATATTGCCCTTTTGAGAATTTTTGTTTTCCGAAGTTTTTTCATCAACGTCATCTATATTAAGGTCAATGTCAGCCGCCTCAAGTGCGCTTGTAACAGCCTCTGTCACGTTAACACCCATATCGGTAAGAAGTCTTATGGCATAGTTATCGTTTTCGCTTAAAAGCGCAATAAGCAGATGCTCGGTTCCCACTTCACTTTTACCAAGACTTCTGCATCCCGAAACAGCAGATTCAAGAATACGCTTTGCACGTTTGGTGAAATATTCGGGAGAAAGATTAGTATGAACCCCTGCCCCGATTTTAAGGGTAATAAGCTCGTTTATCTTTTCGGCTGTTACACCGTATTTAGAAAGTATTTCATAGGCTACTCCGCCGCCAACCTTAGCAAGACCTAACAGTATATGCTCACTGCCTATATAGGTATGGCCGAGCAGCGAAGCCGAATTAATAGCGTGGTTTAAAGCTTCATTTGCTTTAGCTGTAAAACCGCTGAAATTAAATTTCATTATATCACGTCTCCTTTATGGAATCATTTTTCTTACTGTTTTTGCCCGCAGAAAATCTCTTTCTGCAGGAGATTTTTCTCCTGTAAACCTACAAAGCATATTGGGAGAGGTCTCAATTAAAATCTTCATTGGCAGTGTTGCATCAAAAGGAAGAATTTCTTCGGCAATACCTACCTTAATGTGAGAAACTAGCTTATACATTTCATCGCTGGAAAGAAGTCTTTGGTTTTTAAGTATGCCGTAAGCACGCCATACAAGGTCTTCTAACATAATTTTGTCAGTTCTTTTTCTCTCATTAATTTCTCTGTCAATAAGCTGTTTGGTAATAACGTTAAGATTGTCAATTGCATTCTTTTCGGTAATTCCTAAGGTTATCTGATTAGAAATCTGATAAAGAGAAGCCTTTGATTTAGTGCCTTCTCCGTACATTCCTCTGACAGTAAAACCGATTTTACCTATTGTATCAGAAATTTCGTTTACTGCTCCGGAGCTTTCCATAAAGGGAAGATGAAGCATTACAGAGGCTCTTAGTCCCGTTCCTAAATTAGTAGGACACTCGGTAAGATAGCCGAGTTGACTATCAAAGGCAAAACCGCACTCGGCAGCTAGTATATCATCAATTTTTTCGGCTGTTTCATACGCTTTTTCAAGATTTAATCCCGACAAAATAACCTGAATACGAATATGGTCTTCTTCACCAATCATAACACAAACAGATTCATCTTCACTTATTATAATTGCTCTGCCTGTTTTCTTGTTTGCAAATTCAGGACTGATTATATGGCGCTCTACCATTGCGTAAATTTCATTATCGGGAATATCGGTCATAGAAATAAATTTTAAAGATTTCGCAAAAGGAGTATCGCTCTCTAAAATAGCCTTTTTAACCCTTTGGGCAACCTTTTCCATCTGCTCATCACTAAGAAGCGAAGGAAAAGGAGTATCTGCAAGATTTCTTGCAAGACGTACTCTTGTTGAAACTGCAATAGGATTACAAGGGTCAATACTGTACCAATTACTCATTTTTACCTTCCTCCTCATAAAGTTTAATTTTATCTCTCATAACTGCAGCTTCCTCATAGTTTTCATTTTTGACAAGTTCGCTGAGTTTTTTACGCATTTCACTTAATTCATCGGTGCGCGATACTATAAGCGCATCTTTTTTAGGCTTTTTACCGATGTGGGTTACACTTCCGTGTACTCGTTTTAAATATGGCAAAAGCTCGGTTTTGAATTTTTCGTAACACTTAGGACAGCCTGCTTTTCCTGTCTTTGCAATTTCTCTAAAAGAACTGTTACAGCAAGGACAACACTCTGCTTTACTGCTTTGCGGCATAGCTATATCCCCAAAAACCGAAGAAAGCATTGAAGCAAGACTTCCCGAAGGCGCTGTGGAATAGCCTTCCTTAGCGGCGCACGCAGAACACAAATCCATATCCTTAACAATACCGCCTATTACCGAATGTATATGAGTAGTTGCATTATTTTTTCCGCATTTCTGACAAATCATAACAAATCTCCTTTATTTAATTTGAGTCAAAAGTATCTGCTTAATTATTGCAGCCCTAACTGTATCACGATAATCTATTGGCACAACCTGCATTACACCGTTTGAGATAGCCGCAAGTATAGCAGTAGCGGCTTCGTGGGAAATCAGAGAAGCTCTTAAAGTGTTTTCAACAACAATCCTTGCCGCCATCTGATCAATGGAACTTCCTATAGAATTAACTATATGCATAAGTGCCGCCGACTGATTTATCTTAACTCTTTTTATTCTTATATATCCCCCGCCGCCACGGTAGCTTTCAATTGTATATCCCTGCTCGGGAGTAAAACGGGAAGATAAAACATAATTTATCTGACTGGGAACACAACCCATCATTTCCGCAAATTCATTACGCTGAATAAGTGTGGTATTTTCCTCAGACTCATCAAGTAATTCTATTATTGCTTTTGTTATAATATCACTCATTTTCATAACTTTTCGCCTCACTTTGACCTTTACTGACCTTAGTATATACGGAAAGTCAGAGAAAGTCAAAGTTCATTCTCTGCCGATTTTGTTGTTTATGAAGGTCAAAAAAGGTCAAATCTTCATTTTTCTTTCATTTGCTCGTTTTTTCTCTTGAAAACTCATTTTTTATATTTTGTAACAAACTTAAAGCAACAACATAGTATGTAATATAAAAGAAAGGAGGTAAAGATTTATGTGTAATAACTTTTTCGGCGGAAACTGCGCTTGGATTATCGTGATCCTTCTTCTTCTCTTCTGCTGCGGTAACAACGGCATAGCTAACACCAACGGTTGTGGTTGCGGTTGTAACGATACTTGCTGCTAAAAGAAAAAAAACGGCTGTCTTACAAAAGTAAGACAGCCGAACTTTTTTTAAAATTAGTGATTATTGAAGATGTCGATAAGTTCGATGTAATCCTCTTCAGAATCCTTTTCGGTTGCAAGGTTGCCAAGTTTAGCAGCAAGGTCTTCATCCTTTTTATCCTTGCTATCTTCACCCAAACCGGTAGCAACAACTGTTACGCGGATAGCATCCTCAAGGGTATCATCGAATTTAGCACCCCAGATAATAGTTGCATCGGGATGAGCCATATCGGAGATGATAGAGGAAGCAAGTTCAACTTCTTCAAGACCGATATCCTCAGAACCGGTAATGCTGATAATAACGCCCTTAGCATTTTCCATAGAGGTTTCGATAAGGGGACTGCTGATAGCGGCACGTGCAGCTTCTTCAGCTTTATCTCTGCCGGTTGCATAGCCAACACCCATATGAGCATAGCCTGCATCAGCCATAATAGCGGTAACGTCAGCAAAGTCGAGGTTAACGAGAGCAGTTTCGTTAATAAGCTCGGTGATACTCTGAACGCCCTGACGAAGCACGTCATCAGCTACATCGAACGCATTCTTAAATGTAATCTTCTGTTCAGAAACAAATTTAAGTCTTTCGTTAGGAATAACTATAAGACTATCAACCTGTTCTTTAAGAGCAGCAATACCTGCTTCAGCCTGCTGCATACGTTTTTTACCTTCAAAAGCGAAGGGCTTGGTTACTATACCAACGGTAAGCACACCGAGTTCCTTAGCGATTTTTGCTACTATGGGAGCAGCGCCGGTACCGGTACCGCCGCCCATACCTGCGGTAATAAAGATCATATCGGCAGAACCGATAACAGCAGTAATTTCATCAGCAGCTTCTTCAGCAGCAGCTCTACCCTTATCAGGATTAGCGCCTGCGCCCTTACCGCCTGTAGTTTTGTCACCAATCTGAAGCTTACTGTTAGCTTTAGAAAGGAATAATGCAGCTTTATCGGTATTGATTGCTACAAATTCAACACCCTTTACTCCGGCATCTACCATACGGTTAACAGCGTTTCCGCCGCCTCCGCCGACACCTACTACTTTAATCTGAACAACGTCTTCAGCTTCATTTGCAATTCCGAAAGGCATTACGAATTCCTCCAATTTTTAATTTCTTATAATGAGCCATTTAAACACAATTTAATAATAACACAGTTATTTTTAAATTTCAATACATTTATTTATATTTTTATAAAATATTTTATATATTTAGTCATTTTTTTCGTCTTTGACAAAAAACGCCAAAGGATTTTCGGGAGTATATTGGCTTAGATTAACAGTTCCCGAAACTGTGCTTAGATTTTCGCTTTCACACATCTTAAGAAAATGAGCCAATTTTTCCTCAAAATATGAAATATCTCCGAAATTAACCTTCAGTCTGTTATCAAAAAGCATTTTTATCTCATATGTGTTTGCTATATCCAGTTCATTGGCTGTTAAAACAAATCCTTCTATTTTAGCAGAAACGGTATTTATAACTTCCTGCTTTTTTGCATCCTCAATCACTACATAAGAGCCGTCTTCACTTAAATTTGTCTCGCCTACAATATGTAAAATGTTTTCAGGCAAATCATCATAGGCTTTAAGCACCCTGCCCGTCTTATCGGTGGAATAATATTTTTCGCCGCTTGTGTAAATAAAAACTTCTTTGGCATCTTTAACCTTTATTACGATATTGCCGTCAAGATTTTTTTCAATGGTTATATCATCCACAAAAGGCAAATCCTTTTGAAGCTTTAAAAGTACGCTCTTTTTATTTATTCTGAAAACATTTTCGCCAAGGTCAATACCGCACTGCTTGACTATCTCTTTACTTTCGTAAAAATTACTGCCCATCGCTTTAATACTTTTCACAGGAAAAAATACAGTTAAAGAAAGTCCGACAAATAAAGCAACGGCAAAAAGCATAAACAATATGAGTGCTGCTCTCTTTTTCTTTTTTCGTCTGTTAACTTTTTTCTTTTGATTGTTTTTAACGTCCTTCAATTTCAAAGCTCCTCTATATCAGCGCCCAAAATCTTAAGATTTTCGGCAAACGATTGATAACCTCGTTCTATATGATAAATATCATTAATAATGCTTTGACCTTCAGCATTAAGGGCTGCTACCACCAGCGCCGCACCGCCTCTTAAATCGGTGCAGGTAACAGTATCTCCGCAAAGCTTTTTTCGTCCTTTAGAAGTAACCGTTTTACCGTGAAGACGGATATCAGCTCCAAGCTTATTAAGCTGTGGCACATATCTGAATCTGTTTTCAAAAATAGTTTCGCTCAAACTGTTTTTATCGGGCAGATTAGAAAATACAGCAACAATAAGCGGACCTGCATCTGTAGGAAATGCCGGATAAACGTCGGTTACTGTTGCTCCCGAGCATTTTAAAGGCTCATTGCACTTCATATATACCCTATTTCCTTTAACACGTATATTACAGCCTATTTTATCAAAAAAGCCCAAAATGGTATGCATATTATAGGCAGGGCAACCGATAATTTCAATATTACCGCCTGTATTTGCCGCCGCCGAAAGAAAGGTAGCGGCTACAATTCTATCACTTATAACAGTATGTTCCACACTGTGAAGACTTGATACGCCTTCAATAATAACCGTATCAGAACCTGCACCTCTTATACGCGCCCCTGCTCTGTTAAGGAAATCGGCCAAATCGCTTATTTCAGGTTCACTTGCCGCGCCGTGAATAACAGTTGTACCTCTTGCAAGACAGGAAGCAATCATAATATTCTCGGTAGCGCCAACGCTTGGAAAACGAAGATATATTTCACTGCCGATTAGTCCGTTAGGACAACTACAGTTAAGAACACCGTCTTCTTCCGTAATAATGACACCCAGCTGTCGAAGGGCGGTAAGATGCATATCAATAGGTCGAGGCCCTAATTCACATCCACCCGGACTGCTTATTACTGCCTTTCCCATTCGCGCTGTTATTGCGCCTAAAAACACAATAGAAGAACGCATTTCACCCGAAAGTTCTTTTCCTACCTCAAAATTCACAGCATCAGTAGAATCAACAATTACCGTGTTTTCGTCCCTTACACATACACAGCCTAATTTCACAAGAATTTTTATAGCTGCATCTACATCACTTAAATCGGGACAATTATGTATAATACTTTTACCTTTAATGAGCAGCGTTGCGGCAAGTATCGGCAACGCGCTGTTCTTTGCGCCCTGCAGTTTCACACTGCCTTCTATTTTGTTCCCACCGATAACTTTATAGGAATTCATATCAGCACCCCGCATATATAAAATACAATTATATTTCATAATATGCGGTTTGCTTTTTTTGGTTATTAAGAGTTTATTAGCTCCATAAGAACCTTATAAATACGTTCATTAGCATCATCAATAGCAACTTTTTTTGCATTTTCACTCATAGCTTCAAGCTTATTACTGTCTGAAAGCATATTTTCAACCGTAGATATAAGTTTTTCACCGGTCAATTCTTTTTCTTCAATAACCTCAGCCGCACCCACGTTTTTAAGTGTCATAGCATTATGGAACTGATGGTTTTCGGCAACGTAAGGAGATGGAATAAGAATTGAAGGCTTTCTGCAAACAGTAAGTTCGCTGAGTGTTATAGCACCTGCTCTGCAAATAACAAGGTCTGCCGCCGCCATACACACATCCATATCCTTGATATATTCTCTTAAATCTATATTTTCACTAAGCTTAATATCACTAAGCTGATTTTTCATATCCTCGTAACCTACTTTTCCTGTAGCGTGAATATGATAATATTTTCCGCTTGTGTTGTGATATTTTATAAGTTCTGCTACAGAATTGTTTATCTTTTCGGCACCGAGACTGCCTCCGAAAGAAAGAATAACGGGACGACTGTCAAAGCCCAGCTTGGCTCTTGCTTCTTCCCTGCTTATTTTAGTCAGCTCAGGTCTTACAGGATTGCCCACTATATCAGGTTTTTTATTAAGTTTAAATCTTTTTTCGGCTTCAGGCATTGCAAGCATAACTCTGTCAACGTCAGCGCAAAGCATTTTATTTGTCATACCCGGATAAGCATTTTGCTCGTGAATAGCAGTTTTAAATCCAAGCTTTGCCGCCTGACTTAAAACGGGGCCGCTTACATATCCGCCTGTACCAACAACAAGGTCGGGATTAAGTTTTTTAAGAAGTTTTCTAGCCTTTAGAGAAGCAGTAACCGCACATACGGCAGCCTTAACATTTTTTGCAATATTAACAGGAGTAAGACTTCTTTGAAAACCCGAAACCTCAATACTGTAAAAATCATATCCCTTTTCGGGAACAAGCTTTGCTTCAAGCTTTTTAGCAGTTCCTATATAACTGATTTTTGTATCAGGATGTTTTTCCTTAATATATCCTGCAACTGCAAGTGCGGGATTTATGTGTCCTGCGGTGCCACCGCCTGCAAATAAAATATGCATATTTTCACCTATACTTTCTCTAAATTAGCGCTTCGCGAAATTGACAGAACAATTCCCATTTCAGCAAGTAAAATTATAAGTGCAGTACCACCGTAACTAAAGAATGGAAGACTTATTCCGGTGTTAGGGATGGTATTTGTAACAACCATTATATTGAGGGCTGCCTGAAGAGCTACCTGAAAAGAAAGCCCTACAGCCATAAGAGACGAAAATTTATCGGGAGAATGCATAGCAACCACAAAGCCTCGCCATATAAGAAGGCAGAAAAGCACCACTATTATCATAGCGCCTATAAGCCCCAGTTCCTCGCTGACTATTGCAAAAATAAAGTCATTATGGGGTTCGGGAAGCCATGAGTATTTCTGTCTTGACTGACCTATTCCTCTGCCAAGCAAACCGCCTGAGCCGATAGCCAAGAGCGACTGTATGGTCTGATAGCCTTTACCTGCCGCATCTGACCATGGGTCAAGCCAATATGTGAAACGGCTTGATGCGTAATCAACAACACCTGTAACTACAAATAAAACAACAGCAGTTACCGCAACACCAGCGCCCATTAGGATATATCTGATTGCCAGTCCTCCCACTATCATCAGCACAACGCCTATAAAGAGTATAAGAACAGTAGCAGAGAGATGGGTTTCTACAACCACAAGACCGCAGACAACAGCAAGAATAAAAAGTAAAGTAATAACAAACTTAAAGTTAGACATAAGCTTATGATACTTTGCAATAAGATGGGAAAAAAGAGTTATAATTGCAAATTTTGCAATTTCGGACGGCTGAAAGGTTATAGGTCCTAAAACAAGCCAACGTTTATGATCCATTCCTTCCTTCATAGGAGGCAAAGCAAGTACCAGTACAAGCAAAATTATAGCAACAACATAAATAGGAACAGCAAGTTTTCTATATACTTTTACATCAATGCGGGAAAGAGCGAACATAACCACAACGCCAACGACAGCAAATATTGCCTGTCTTATAATAAAGTGATAGCTGTTCCCAAAACGCGCGTAGCTATAAGCGTAGCTTGCCGAAAAAAGCATAACAAGGCCTATTGAAAGTAATATAAGAACCAAAGAAAGAAAACCGAAGTCAAGCTTTCCTTCTCTGTATATACCCATTTTTTTAAGCAACTTAGCATACAGGCCTTCGCGCATTATATTCACTCCGTCAAAATTATTTTATAAAATAAATGGAAGCACTGCAACAGCAGCTCCGATAAATCCTACTGCAGAGAAAACAAATACTACCTTTTCTTCGCTCCAGCCAATCATTTCAAAATGATGGTGAATAGGACTCATTTTAAAGATACGTTTTTTAGTAAGTTTATAGCAGGTTACCTGCAACACTACAGATAAAGCTTCAAGAAGATATACAATGCCAATTGCAATAAGAAGTATAGGTCTTTCGGTAGCAAAAGCAAGACCTACTACTGCACCGCCCAAGAACATTGAACCTGTATCCCCCATAAATACCTTTGCAGGATGCATATTCCACACCAAAAAGCCTCCACAGGCACCCGCTAAAGCAGAAGCGTAAACATTTACGCCCATAAGAGAGGAAATTCCCGCTATAAGCATAAACGCGCAGCCTGCCACAAGAGTAACAGATGAAGCAAGTCCGTCAAGACCGTCGGTAAGATTAACTGCATTAACAAAGCCGTAAACAAAGAAAAATGCTATAGGCCAGAAAATAAGCCCCCAACCGCTTGTTATATCAACACTGCCAAAGGGTGTCCAAGTGGTTTTCATTCCCGAAAGTGCAAGGGAAAGAAGATAAAGAGCGGTAACAAGTCCCTGAATAAAGGTTTTTTGCTTTGCGGTAAGTCCTAAATTACGCTTTTTAATAATTTTTATATAATCGTCTAAAAAACCTATAAAGCCCATAGCAAATGCAAGAACAACCCCTGAAACAAACATAGGAAGTTTTTTATTATCCGAAAGCTCTGCAATAAACTCTCCTTTTATTATAGCCGAAAAAATGATGCTTATAATAATTGAAGATAAAACGGCTATCATCATCATAATACCGCCCATAGTGGGTGTTCCCTGCTTATTTTTATGCCAAGAGGGACCGATATCAAGTATAGTCTGACCGAATTTCAGCTTGTGAAGAAAAGGAATAACCTTAAAGCCGAGAATAGCCGTAATTCCAAAAGATAAAAGCGCTGTAATAATAGGTGTAATGTCTTTCATTTTTTACACATCCTGTCTTTCCTTTAAAGCTTCGTTCACCACTTCACGCTCATCAAGGTGAATGGTTTTGTCTTTTAAAATTTGATAGGTTTCGTGACCTTTACCTGCAAGAATTATTATATCATCTTTTCTTGCATTTTTAACAGCAAATTTAATTGCCTCAATTCTGTTTTCGATAACCGTATATTCGGTGTTGTGCTTTTTAACCCCTACAAGTATGTCTTCAATTATACTTAAAGGCTCTTCGCTTCTGGGATTATCGCTTGTCACTATTACGTAATCAGATTTCTCAGCGGCTATTTCGCCCATTATAGGACGTTTTGTTTTATCTCTGTCACCGCCGCAACCGAAAAGGGTTATAAGTCTGCCCTTTTTCAGTTCGCTAAAGGTATTTAAGATATTTTCAAGACCGTCGGGAGTATGTGCGTAATCTATTATTACAGTAAAATCAAAGGGATTTTTAACAACCTCTGCTCTTCCCTTTATTCCTTCCCCCGAGCAAAGCGCCGATTTTACTATTTCAGGAGAAATTCCAAATTCCAAAGCGCTTACTGCCGCCGACATGGTATTATAAATGGTAAATTTACCGCCCGTGCTCATAGAAAGCTCCATACTCTCTCTGCCTTCAAGCAGGAAATTTACTCCGTCCGCACAAAAGTTAATATTTTTAGCGGTGAAATCAGCATCCTTCTCTGCCGATACTTTAACCACTTTACATTCAAGGGAATCTATGAGCTTTTCGCACCACAAATCATCTGCATTAACAACAGCGGTTTTACACATAGAAAAGAGTTTTTTCTTAGCTTCAAGATAGTTTTCCATTGTGATGTGATAATCAAGATGGTCCTGTGTAAGATTAGTGAAAATACCCACCTCGAAATCAATTCCATAAACTCTTTTCTGGTCAAGAGCGTGAGAGGAAACCTCCATAACAGCGGCTGTGCAGCCCTTATCCACCATAAGTCTGAATAAAGCGTTAAGCTCATAACAGCTTGGTGTGGTGCGCTCGGTAGGAACAATTTCGTCGCCTATCATATTTTGAATGGTACCGATAAGACCTACCTTTTCTCCGTTTGCCTCAAGAATATTTTTAAGCATATATGTAACAGAGGTTTTACCGTTTGTGCCCGTAACGCCTATAAGCCTTAATTCTTTTGCAGGATTATTAAACCAATTAGCCGACATTTTCGCATAGGCGGCGTGGGTATCCTCAACTATAACATCTATGCCGCTACCTGTATCTCTTTCTGCAATTATTACTGCAGCGCCCTTTTCCTTTGCAGAAAGAGCAAAATTGTGTCCGTCATTAACTGCGCCGACTATACAGATATAAGCAAAGCCTTCCTTTACCTGTCTCGAGTCTGAGGTGACGCCTTTAATCTCGGTATCGGCAAAATCGCCCTTTATATCAAGTAAATCCTTAAGCAACATTTTAATTACCCCATTTTATTCCGGTATAAAATCCGTAACCTCTCCGTCACGGAAATAAACCGTAATACTTGTTCCTCTTTTTACCTCTGTATTTGCTTTAATACTTTGGCTATATGCAAAAGTATTTGCGTTTTCCAGAGTATTACCTGCGAATTTAACGTTAACTCCGCTGTTTGCAGCGGCCTCATTAACCTGACTTACGGTCATACCGTTAAAATCAGGTACGGTTACCATTTCTTCTTCCATAGCTTCTTCATCGGTATATATTATTACAAGTCCGCCCGAATAAAGAGTATCGGTGGAAGTCGGCAACTGAGAAATAACCTTCTCGCCTTCTCCTACAACCTTGTAAATAAGGTCTGCATTGGTAATTTTGTTCTTAGCTTCCCCCACACTTAGTCCCGTAACGTCAGGAACGGGAATAGCGCGTTTAGAAAGCTCTTCCTGAGTGTAGTGAGGCTCATAGCCCATATACGGAAGTATTTCGCTCATAATTGCACTTGCTACAGGAGCAGAAATCGTACCGCCGTATATACTGCCTGCAGTAGGTTCGTCAAGTAAAACAAGTACTGCGATTTCGGGATTCTCAATAGGAGCAACACCCACGTAAGATGCAACGTAAAGACCTCTTTGATTTGTTTCGTTCATTCGGTCAATTTTTTCACTTGTACCGGTTTTACCGCCCGTTCTGTAACCTGCAACGTAAGCATTTTTAGCGCCGCCGTTAACAACCACTTCCATAGCTTCTCTAAGCTTTGCGGACGTTTCGGCAGATACTACCTGTCTCTTATAATCATTTGATGCCGATTCAATAACGTTTCCGTCTTTATCAACTATCTTTTCAACAACATGAGGTTTTACGAGATATCCGCCGTTAACAGCTGCTGAAGTTGCGGCAAGCATCTGCATCGGTGTTATTTTAAAGGTCTGACCGAAGGAGGCAGAAGCAAGTTCAACAGGGCCCATATTTGCTTCGGAATAATATATAGAACCTGTTTCACCTGGGATATCCACCCCTGTTTTTGTTGTGAAACCAAAGGCTTCAAAATACTTTGAGAAGGTTTTTGTACCTAACGCCTGACCGATAGTAATAAATGCAGGATTGCAAGAATTACTCATAGCTGTATAAAGGCTCTGTACTCCGTGTCCCGTTGTCTTGTGACAGTCATAAGGCTGACCTGCAACCTGAGTATGACCTACGCAAGAGAAGGAAGAACTGGGCGAAACTGCGTTTTCTTCCAAAGCGGCAGCGGCGGTAAATATCTTAAAAACAGAACCCGGCTCATATGCATCGGATACGGCTTTATTACGCCATTGGCGGTTTCTGAGTTCCCCAAGCTTTGCGGTTCTTTCATCCCCTGTCAGCGAATCAACCGTAAGCATATCGCTTTTTGAGAGAGTAAAGGGTTTATTTGGGTCAAAATCTCCCGTAACTGCCATAGCAAGTATAGCGCCTGTATTAACGTTCATAACTACCGCAACACCGCGTTCGTTACACTTATTGTCTTCAACCGCTTGTTTAAGCTGTTTTTCAGCAACGTACTGAATGTAATTATCAATAGACAGCACAAGGGAATTACCTTGTTTTGCTTCCTCTACCATTTCGTAAGTAAAGGGCATATCAACACCGTATGCGGTTTTTGCAGCAACCACTCTGCCAGGTTCACCCGTAAGAAAGGTATCGTAATAGCTTTCAATTCCTGCAAGTCCCTGTTCGTCATCCCCTACAAAGCCCAGAACAACCGAAGCAAGACTATTATTGGGGTAGTAACGCATTGTGGTTTCGTCAAGACCAATGTACTTGGTCAGTTCGAAATCCTTATTGGCGGTTATAAATTCTCTTACCTTGTCGGCGGTAGCTTTATCCACCTTTTTTTCAACCGTTACGTAGTAGGATTTTTTACCCGTATCTTCATAAATTTCATTTCTGTCTGCCGAAAGGATTGAAGAAAGTCCGTCGGCAATAAGATTTCTCACCTGCTCCTTACGGGTAGCATCACTTAATTTATTAATTCCGTTAGGGGTTATATATACCGTCCATGCTGTAGTGCTTGTAGCAAGTACGTTCATATTTTTATCGTATATATTTCCTCGGGGGGCAGTTATAAGGCTATCGTAAAGCTGTTGTTCGGATGCAAGGCCCTGATACTTTTCACCCTTAACCACCATAATGTACGAAAGTCTGAAACCCGACACACCCACAGTAATTATGATTACGCAAAGGAGGACGGTAAACATTCTTTGGAGCATCGTTTTATTCGGTTTACTAGCCATAATCATCCTCTTTTCATATACTTTAAAAACGCTTGAAACGAGAGTTGAATTTTCAACTCCCGTATCTTTATTTATATTATACCGCATAGACTTCTATGCGGCAACCCTTTATTTATTTGATGTTAAAATTTTTCCGTCTGCAGTTCTTGCCATATTTTTATCGTTTACACGAATATATACCACTTGATTCTGGTCAAGCTTTCTCATACCAAGCTCTGTTGCTTCAGCCTCGAGATTTATATAGGAAATTCTGTTTTCATATTCCATCTGCAAAGCAACGCTCTCACTCTGCTTCTCGTTAAGCAGGGTTTTTGCCTCGTTTATATTGTTATTCAGTTCATTAACCCGAATTCTCATACACAAATTGGCGCAAAGTGCCCCTACAAGCACAACAGTAGCAAATATAGCAAAAGCGCTGTTTGAAACACGAAGTGTTGCCGCCTTTCTTCTGCTGTGTTTTTTTGTATTCTGAGAAGGCATTTTTATAACTTTATCTTCGGATATGGGTTCAGGTTTTGCTTTTGGCATAAACATCTGAAAATCATATGCTAAAGCATCGTTATAATATTTAAGATTGTTCATTTGCCTCATCCTTATAGTTTTATTATAGTCCTGAGTTTAGCGCTTCGGCTTCTCGCATTTTCACTTAATTCCTGAGCGGAAGGTTCAATTCCTTTTTTGTGAATAACCTTTCCCCTAGGTGTTTTCCCACATACACAAACCGGTATATCAGGAGGACAGGTACAGCCTACGCAAAACTCTTTAAATTTATGTTTCACCATTAAATCTTCCAGTGAATGAAAGGTAATTATAGCAAGCACACCGCCTGTTTTCAGTAAATCAAAAGCATCGTCAAGAACGGATTTTAATACGTCAAGTTCTCCGTTAACGGCAATTCTTAATGCCTGAAAGCATTTTCTTGCAGGATGGCCGTCACGTCTTGCCGCCGCAGGTACGCTGTTTGCGATTATCTCTGCTAATCTTACAGTGCGGTCAATAGGAGCCTTTTCTCTTTCCTTTACTATTTCTCTTGCTATTTTCATAGCGAATTTTTCTTCGCCGTAAAGTCTGAATATATCAGCCAATTCATAAACCGAAAGATTGTTTACAAGGTCAGCCGCCGTTTTTCCTTCTTTGCTCATTCTCATATCAAGAAAAGCATCTTTGTGATAGGAAAAACCTCTTTCGCCTTCATCAAGCTGATAGGAAGAAACGCCAAGGTCTAAAAGTATTCCGTCAACACTTTCGACACCCTCGGCACTCAGCACGTTTTTCATATTAGAAAAATTGCTTTTTATTACTTTAGCAGGTAGCCCTTTAAGTCTTTCGGTGGCAACTGCCACAGCGTCGGGATCTTGGTCAAGAGCGTACAGCATACCGCCTTTTATTCGTTTTGCGATTTCACTTGAATGTCCTGCTCCGCCTGCTGTTCCGTCAACATATATTCCGTCAGGTTTTATATCGAGTTCTTCAATGGTTTCTTTAAGAAGTACCGAATAATGCTTAAACTCCATATTGCTTCACCTTAAAAGTTAAGTTCTTCCATAATAGAAGCAACAGACTCGGGAGTATATGTTTCGTTTTCTTGTTGCCAAAGAGATGTATTCCATATTTCAAGGTTTGTATCCATACCGATAATATGAGCCTCACTCTCAAGCTCGGCATATTCTCTTAAAACGCTTGGAATAAGTATTCTTCCCTGTGCATCACATTCAACGTTAAATGCGCCGTCATATAAAAAACGCTTTACAACACTTGATTTGGTTACGGGAAGAGTGCCTATATTTTCAACAAGCTTTTCCCACTGTGCAAGTGAATAAACGCAAAGACATCTTTTTCCGTAAATACCTTTACAGATAATAAACTCTGCACCAAGTTCTTCACGCATTTTAGAAGGAATGAACACTCTGCCCTTCTTATCGATATTATGTTGATATCCACCGTATAACACAGAGCCTCACTCCCTTCATTTTCACCACTTTGCTACACATTAATGGATTTTTACTCCACTTTAAACCACTTTTAATGTTATTATAGAGCACTTTTATATAAATTGCAATAGTTTTTTTGAATTTTTTTAAAATTTTTTATATTTTAACTAATTTTTACAAAAGTTCTTCAAAAACTAAAGACATAAAAAAATCACTCGGTTTCCCGAGTGATTGTTCTTTAACATTTTACTTAGACGAATAATACGTAACCTTAGGGTTTTGATATTCTATTTTCGTAATTATTTTGCCATCTTTATTATAATATATTGACGCTATTTCTATTCCGTTTTTATCGTATTTCGTTTCTTGTTTAGACGTTACGTCACCATTACTATCATACTGAGTTTCTAACACTTTGTTGCCATTTTTATTATATTTATATTCATAATGATAAATAAGTGTTCCGTCATCCTTACACGTTTTTTCCTTTGTAATGTCACCTCTTCTATTAAAATCATTATCTATCACCGATATTTCATTACCCTTTTCATCATATTTTACGAGGGATAGTATTTCTGATTTTATTTCTCCTGTTACCCTGTCAAGAATGTGAACATTTTTAAGTTTTTGTATTATTTTGCCGTCCTTATCATAGTGAATTGTCTCAATTACCCTTCCGTTTTTGTATTTGTGATTAATTTTTTGGGATAATCCCTCTTTATCATATTCAATAACCCACGTATTATTTCCGTTAGCATCATATTTGTATTCTTTTTTTTCGATCATAGCACCTAAACGATTATATAATACATATATAATCTTATTGCTGCTTTGATCATATTGATACTCGGTTTTTTTGGTGATTTCATTTTTGGCATTGTAAAAAAATTCATTAAGCAAATTGCCATTTGCATCATATCGGTATTCGGTAGATTTACTTATTGCACCATCAATATTATATACAGTATGAAAAATCATATTTCCTTTTTCATCATATTTGTATTGATTTTTTGTGGTTATTTTTCCGTCATCATCATAACTGATATATAACATTAAATTGCCGCTATCGTCATATTCATATAAATATTTTGGGAAAGGCACACCATCTTCGTTGTAACTTACGTGAGACACTAATTTAAAGTTTTTATCATATACATACTCTTCTCTTTTTGTTACATTTTGCGAAGCGATATAAGTTTCTTTCCAAATAAGATTATTGTTATTATCATATCTAAATTTACTGCTTTCGTTTACACTGCCATCATTATTATATAGGGTACGTGATATTTTGTTGCGATTTTCATCATATTCGTATTTTTCGGTAGGATATTTATTGCCCTTTGCGTCTATATGTGAACAAAGTATTATATCACCTTTTTCATCATATTGTTTCTCGCTGATTTCCCTTAAAGTGCCGTCTAAATTATAATAAGTCACTATGGAAGTATTGTTTTCTTTATCGGTACTATATACTCTTTTTTCATTTGTTCCGTATTCGTTGAAATATATATGCGTATCATAAGACACTGTAAAGTTTCTTAATAATTTTTCGGAATCTTTATAATCTCTGCAGTTTAGAAAATGATAATACGCACCTGCACTATTGCCATTATCAAGTAAAGTTTTAGCCTTACTGTAATGATAATACGGTATGCAGAAACGCATTGTTGCATATATCGTCGCTGCAAAAAACAAAACTATAATTATTAATATAGCTACCGTTTTAATTTTAAATCTGTTTTTCATACATTCCCTCCTTTTCTCTTCTATTTATATAAACGACACAAGTGCGCTAATTGTGACAAAAAATTTAAAAATTTTTATAATTAAATTTTAGCATAGGAAAAAATTGATGTCAATAAAAAGCAAAACATCCTTTCGGGTGTTAAGGTTAAGCATTAATCGGTTTTTTAGACAATTTTGTAGTTGTTGTAAGATTATTTATAGTATTTTATTCTTTCAAACATGTCTTTTTTAATGCTTTCGCTATCTATATCGCTAACGTATAAAATTTTGCCGTCATTTTTTTCGAAAAGCCAATGCTTATCAAAGGTAAGCCACGGTCTTTCGGTTATTTCATAGGTAACCCACTCAGGATGGCTGAGGAGCGCAACGGGAACTGCATCCCAGATAACACGCTTAAGATTTGGTCTATACTCCTCTTTACACATAAGTCCCATACAGTAAATAAGATAATCGCCTATATCGTTTTTACCCTGCCATTGTTCGATACACTCTTTATAAGACATAACGAGTTTTTTAGCAACGTCAATACAGGGCACCAACATTATGGGCACGTTGGTTTCCATAATCACCTTTGAAGCCACCATATCCTTTATCAAATTGTATTCATCGGTAATAGGCTGTTTAAAATCGTGACCAAACAAAGCCACCAAAACTATACGTTCCTCTAAAGTCGGATCAATAAGCAAAGCGTCAGCTATATTGGTAACAGGGCCTATTCCCAAAACGTAAAGAGGATTTTCTTTACTGTAATTCTTGCTACGCTCAACAAGGTCAAGAACTGCATCACTCTTTTCAGGATTATTTATATTAGTTCCTTCCGTAGAGCCTGTAAAAATCACAGAATTAAGGTCACTTCTTGAGCAACGGTTAACAACCTCGCTGATTCCTCTTACAAAAGCTTCATTGTTTTGATAAGTATAAAAAGCCTTTACGTCAAACTTATCAAAAGATAAAAGATAGGCTATTGCGTATTGGTCATCCATTTCCCAAATGCTGTCTGCAAAAGCATCTGTATCGATTACAACGTCGATTTTTCCTTCGGGTATAGTTAAAACTTTATTCATTTTAGCGTTCCTTTCTGAAATTCAAAGGGGTCGTACCATAAATTTCTTTAAACTGTTTTCTGAAAAAAGACTGATTTGCATAGCCTGTTTCTTCTATTATTTCACCAACGCTCATATTGGTGTTAACAAGAAGCTGCGCCGCCCTTTCGCATCTTTTCTTTTGCAAAAGGGTTGAAAAAGTAACTCCTGTTTCCTTTTTAACTATATTTCCTACATATTCCTTTGTATAGCCTATAATTTTCGCAAGTTCTTTTATATCGGCAGTTTTAAGATTTTCTTCAATATAGTTTTCTATTTTTTCTGCCCTTATTTTTCTTTTAACCGAAGGATATTCCTTAAAACTCTCTAAAGCCTTTTCCACCTCATTCATATAAGGAATAGAGGGCGCAGCGCCCATTTTTGAAACAGCAACTGCAGAAGCGCAACTTGCAATTCTTAGCGCTTTTTTAATGCTAATCCCCATACACAGGCAAGCAAGAAAATATCCTATAAAGGTATCCCCTGCCGCAGTTGTATCAACTGCCTTTACGTCAAATGCCGACTGATGAATAGTCTCATCGTTATGACGGTAAACGCTTCCCTCTTTTCCCAGCGTTAAAATCACCGTAAGATTTTTAAATCTATTGCATATATAGTCAAGACACGACTGAGTATCGCTTATACCCGTAAAGCCCATAGCCTCGGTTTCGTTTAAAATAAGATAACCGATTTTTGAAAAATCAATGCTTTTAAGCGATTGCGTAAAGGGTGCAGGGTTAAAGGCAATAATCATACCCTTACTGAAAGCTTCGTCTATTATATAATGAACGTTACTTATTTCATTCTGCAAAAGAAGTATATCGTCTTTATCGAATTTTTTAAGAACGCTATCGATAATTTCTTTGGTCACAAGGGCGTTTGAACCGGGGTAAAGAAAAATACTGTTTTCACCCTGACTGCTGACCTGAATTATTGCATGTCCGTTTTTAGTGTCAAGTTCGGTTACGTTTGATATATCCACACCGCTGTCAACTAGAACCTCTTTCAGCATACCGCCGTCATTACCAAGACAACCTGCATGAAAAACCTTTGCGCCTGCTCTTGCAGCGGCTATAGACTGGTTAAGTCCCTTTCCTCCCGCAAAAAGTTCGAGTTTGCTGCTGGAAACAGTTTCACCGGGAACAACGATATGTTCTACCGTATAAACGTAATCAATATTACAAGAGCCAAAATTTAATATTCTCACTTATCTCACCTCTTTAACCTTATTATATAACATACTTAAAAAATAATAAAGGTCTGTTTTTTATCAAAAACAGACCTTTTAAAAGATTTTTTTATATACCGAACAGTTTTTTAGCATTAAGTCCCAACATCTTTTCCTTTTCACTATCGGTAAAATCGAGAGATAAAAAGGTTTCCATTTCTTTAACGGGAGACCACATAGGATAATCGGTTCCGAAAAGAATTCTGTCAGCGCCGTACTTCTTCATAATGCTTTCAATTTCAGTTACCTTTCCAAAACCAAAGCAAGAGGAACAGTCAACGTAAAGATTTTCGTACTGACTAAGTTCACTGTAGGCTTCGCTCCATATCGACCAACCTGCAAGATGAGCGCCTATGAATTTAAGTTCCTTAAAGCGTTCAAGAATAGGCTTTACACGGTTAGGATTTGAAAAATCATATCTGTAATCCCCCGTATGCATAAGGAGAATAAGACCGTTTTTCTCACAAAGCTCGTATATCTTCATACAGTTATCATTATCGCAGGGAAACTGCTGAATATCGGGATGAAGCTTAACACCCTTAAGCCCAAGTTCCATAAGATGTTTAACGTCGCCTTCTATATCAAGACTGTCGGGATGAAGAGTTCCGAGTCCAGTAAGTTTTTCCCTATCCTTGCTCACGGTTTCGGCAATAAATTCATTTATGCTTTTCACCTGTTTTGGCGTGGTAGCAACAGACTGAACTACAAAATGGTCAATTCCTGCACTTTCGCCCATTTCAAAAAGATTTTTAACGGTACCGTCACCCTGAGCAACGGTATCGTAAAATTTATCGGTACCTGCAACCGCCTTTTCGGCAATCTTTTCGGGGTAAATATGGCAATGGGAATCAACCGCAAAAAATTTATTTTCTACCATTATTCAAGACCTAATTTCTTAGCGGCATCTTCTCTCATTTTATATTTTAATATTTTTCCTGCCGCATTCATGGGGAATTTATCAACAAAATCAATATAACGCGGAACCTTATGACGCGCCATATTAGCGGCAATATAACCCTTGATTTCCTCTTCGGTCATAGTTTCGCCCTCTTTAAGAATGATACACGCCATAATTTCTTCGCCATACTGTTTATCGGGTACACCTATTACCTGAACGTCACTTACTTTAGGACAGGTGAAAATAAATTCTTCAATTTCTTTCGGATAGATATTTTCGCCGCCTCTGATAATCATATCCTTAAGACGTCCCGTAATAAGATAATTTCCGTCAGGTCTTCTACAAGCCAAATCTCCCGTATGAAGCCATCCGTCTTTATCTATTGCAGATGCGGTGGCTTTGGGCATCTTATAATAGCCCTTCATAATATTATAGCCACGTGCTACAAATTCACCGTTAACTCCATCAGGACAATCCTCTCCTGTTTCGGGGTCAATGATTTTACATTCTACGTTTGCAAATGCGCTTCCGACAGTTTCGGTTCGCACCTCTAATGAGTCGTACCAACTGCTCATAGTACAACCGGGACTTGCCTCGGTCTGTCCGTAAACAGATACAATTTCCTTCATATTCATAACGTCTGCCGCCTTTTTCATAAGGTCAGCAGGACAGTTTGAACCTGCCATAATGCCGACTCTCATATAGGAAAAATCGGTTTTATCAAAATCGGGATGCTGCATCATAGCAATAAACATAGTAGGAACGCCGTTAAAAGCGGTAATATGTTCATTGTGAACACAGGAAAGGGATGGCTTTGGTGAGAAGTAAGGCATAGGATACATAGTAGTTCCGTGTGTCATAGATGCTGTCATAGAAAGCACCATACCGAAACAATGGAACATAGGCACCTGAATCATCATTCTGTCTGCAGTAGATAAATCCATATGGTCGCCTATATATTTACCGTTATTTACAACGTTATAATGGGTAAGCATAACACCCTTGGGAAATCCCGTAGTTCCCGAAGTGTATTGCATATTACATACGTCATCCTTATCTACTAGTGAAGCCATTCTGTAAACCTCGCTGAGAGATACCTCGCTTGAACGAGCAACAGCCTCACTCCAGTTCATACAGCCCTTCTGCTTAAAGCCTACGGTAATTACGTTTCTTAAAAACGGAAGCTTTTTACTGTGAAGTGCCTGACCTGATTTCATATTATCAAGCTCGGGGCAAAGCTTTGCAATAATTTCGCCGTAATTTGTATCCTTACTGCCCTCGGTCATAATAAGAGTATGGGTATCGGACTGTTTTAAAAGATATTCTGCCTCGTGAATTTTATAGGCAGTATTAACGGTTACAAGAATTGCGCCGATTTTGGTGGTTGCCCAGAAAGCAATATACCACTGAGGTACGTTAGAAGCCCATACTGCAACCTTTGAACCTGCTTTAACACCCATAGCAACAAGAGCGCGTGCAAAGGTGTCAACATCATCTCTGAACTCGCTGTAGGTTCTTGTATAGTCAAGAGTAGTATATTTAAAGGCATACTGGTCAGGGAATTCCTCAACCATCTTATCAAGCACCTGCGGGAAGGTTAAATCAATAAGCAAATCCTTTTTCCATACAAATTTACCTGTGTGAGATTTGTTATAGTAAAGGGTTGATTCGTTACGGGAAATATCGCCATACTGCTTCATAAAGTTAACGAACTGAGAGAAAATAATCTCCATATCGTCAAGCTCCTCGCACCAAGCAGGATCCCATATAAGAGAAAAATATCCGTCATAGTTAACGCTTCTAAGTGCTAACATCATTTCGTCAATAGGCAGTTCGCCTTCACCGATAAGACAGTGTTCATATCCGTCCTCGGTTTTTACAGCGTCTCTTATATGCACGTGCTTAACGTATGCGCCGAGATTTTTAATAATATGTTCAGCATCTTCTTTACCTTCAAAAAAGGCAGAATACATATCAAGAAGCGCAGAAAGACTGTCACTTGCAAAGCGTTCAAGAACGTCTCGCAAAAGCTCGGTATTTGAAAAGATACCCGAGGTTTCAAGAAGAAGAGCTATCCCCTTTTCTTCCGCTAAAGAAAGGGTTTCTTCAATAATACCGATAACGTTATTTACGGCTGTCTCGGTATCGGAGGAATGTGAAGCGTGAAGTCTTACAAAAGGAATATGCAGATTACTTGCAATGTTAAGACATTTCTTTATTTCATCAACACTTTTTTCTTTTTCGTTTTTGTCGCCGATATTGCTTATGGTATCAATACAAGGAACGGCAAGTTTCTTTTCATACAGCTTTCTTAACGTAAGAGGCGCATTATGTTCGCTGAAAGCACCGTTTTTATCGGTAAAAAGGTTGTTATATATATTGTGAAGTTCTATGCCCTGAAACTTAAGTTCATTAGCAACAAAACAAAATTCATCAAAAGAAATTCCGTGCCAACCCTTAGTTGAAAAAGAGAATTTCATATTTAAACCTCCTCGTAAACAATTTTGTTTACAGCGCTTAAAAATGCTCTGATACTGGCTCCGATAATATCGGTGGAAATACCGTTACCGCTATAGAGCTTTCCGTTTGCTCTAAGCTTAACAAGGGCGCTACCCATAGCCTCTTTACCTTCGGTAACAGACTGAATCTGGAAATCATCAAGTTCAAAGTGTGTGCCTATAATCTGTTCAATAGCTCTGAAGGAAGCGTCAACAGGGCCGTCGCCGATAGCAATTCCTTTGACTTCTTCACCGTCTTTTTCCAAAGTAATCTGAGCAGAAGAAGAGATAATATTTCCATTATTAACAATATAGCTGATAAGCTTATAGGTAGCAGGTACCTGCAAAGCAACACTTGCAACTATTGCTTCAAGTTCTTTCGAACCCACACGTTTTTTCTCGGCAACCCTTAAGAACTCTTCATAAACCTTTGCGCTGTCCTCTTCAGAAAGGTCATAGCCAAGCTTTAATACGGCAGTCATAACGCTGTCTTTATCAAAGGAAGAATCCATATCCACGTTATTTTCTGCAGTTTCAAGAGCTACTACGTTATTTTTACCGTTCTTGGTATTCTCTGCAACCCAGTTTATCTGTTTAATTATGCGGTTAAGCTGAGTGTATTTAAGAGAAGAAGAAAATCCGAAAGATTCACCGCAGTTTTTTATCATTTCTGCAAAAAGCTCCAACGGCACAGCATTAGTGCCCACAGCAGTTTTAACGGTCACGATACCTTTTTTTGCAGCCATAGAAGCACAGGCAATAGCCATTCCGTTTTTGTTGTTGCAATATACGCCTACTAAAGTTTTGGTTTTTTCGCAGATGTTAAAAGCAAAATCTGCAAATTGGTCAGGAAGCATAGTCTCAGCGGCGCTGTCATAAAGAGAAACCTCGGTTGCACCGCTGTTTGTTGCAACCTCTACGGCTTTTTCAAGGAAATCCCCTTCTGCCCTTGTTGCATCAATAGCACAGAATTCAACATCCTCAATTTTTTCTTTAGCAAGGCTAATGAGCTGCTCTATAAACAAAAGCATTTTATCGGGTTTTTTATGACAAATATACTCCATACCTACAGGAGATACAGGAAGTTCTATTCTTATTCTGCCTTTATTGGCACTAGCGAGAGAAAGCGCAGCATTTTCTACGCTCTCTGCAGTCATACCGCCGCAAACCGAAATAATGCTGTTTTTAACAAAGGATGATATGGTTTTTACAAGAAGAATATCGGTTCTTGTGTTCTCAATAGCAGGCAGTTCAATAACGTCAACGTTAAGATTTTCAAGCTGTCTTGCTATTTCGATTTTCTCCTTAAAACTGAAACTTACCTCTTCGTTTAAAAGTGTTGTGTCGGCGATAGAGATTTTTCTCATAATAAGTTCTTCCTTTCGTCAATTAAAAAGTCCCTGAAACTATATAAGTTTCAGGGACGAAAAATATTCGCGGTACCACCCTAATTACCGTATAAAACGGTCACTCTGTAAGGCTCAAACAAGCCTTTTGCCTTGATAACGGGACACGCCGTAGCCACATACTTAGTTTGGGTGGCTCTGCTCCGGAACGAGACTTACTTTACCCTGCCGTACCGACTCGCACCAACCGTCAGCTCTCTGAAACAAGCCTAAATAAAGAATAATTCCTTCATAGCATTTAAAAATTTTTAATAATTATAGCACCCGTCGTATGTTTTGTCAACTACTTTTTTCGATTTTAGTTTGAACACACATCTTCCCTCTGTGCGAAGCACAGCCCTTTTCCCTCCTCCCTCTTTAGCAAAAAACTTGTTTTTTGCTAAAGATGTCGGTGAATGTCGCAAGTTGACGTGCTATAATAATAATAGAACAGTTGTTCGTGCTGTTCTATTTTAAAAAAAGAAAGGACTTGATATTATTAATAATTTACTTGTTCACGAACTAACCGAAAGCCAATTGCTCTGCGAGGAATTTCTTTCATACATAATCGCCACAAAGGATGAATTTTTAAAGGTGAAGATTTTGGAAGACATCAGAACAAGGGCTAAAGTGCTTGGTTGTTTAACCAAGGCAAACAATTTAATAAAAGCTATTGAAAAAAAGAGAAAGGAGGAAAATTTAAGGAAGAATACCTTTATAGATTACGGTTTTGACCTTACTCGTAAAGAGGACAGCTCTGTTGCCGCCACTCTTTCTAACTTTGAGGATATAGTAGAAAACGAGCCCTATTTCGAAAATTTAAGGTACAACACCCTGCTTGATGCAGTTACCGTTCGAGAAAACAGCAAAGACAGACTTTGGACTGACAGTGACGATAGTCTTGCATATGGCTATATTTCCCGTACCTACGGAATTTATAATCCCGCAATGTGTGACACCGCCATACTGAATATTGCTTTAACGAGAAAATATAACCCACTCAAAATTATGATTGAGAGCGTTACTTGGGATAAAGAAAAACGTATCGACAGATTTTTAATCGACGTTTTAAAGTGTGAGGACACCCCCTACGTTAAAGAGGTCAGCCGACTGATATTTGCAGGTGGCATACACAGAATTTTTGAGAGCGGTTGCAAATTCGACTCTGTACCCGTATTTATCGGTAAACAGGGAGAGGGCAAAAGTACCATTGTACGTTGGCTTGCTATGGAAGAAGAATACTTCAGCGAAGTATTTTCCATTGAGGGCAAAGACGGACTTGAAGCCATAAGGGGCAAATGGATATGCGAACTCGGGGAACTTATTGCCGTTACAAAATCAAAGGAAGTTGAAGCGGTAAAATCCTATTTAACAAGGCAAAGCGACTATTATAGACGCCCATACGAAAAAAGAGCGCAGGACTATAAGCGTTCCTGCATATTTATCGGCACCACAAACAGACAACAATTTTTAACCGACAAAACGGGCAACAGACGATTTTTACCCGTGACGGTGAACTGCACCGGAGAAGAAATTTACGACAACGAACAATACGTTAAAAACTATATCAAACAATGTTGGGCAGAGGCTTACGAACTTTATCAGATAGGCGAACTTCCCTCTACACCCAACAGAAAACTAATTACCGAAATCAAGGCGAACCAAGACAACGCCACCGAAATAGATTATAGAATTGATTTAATCAGAGAATATCTGGAGAGCAAAACAAGAGTATGCGTACTCTCTATCTGGGAAAACGCACTAAGAGAAAAATACACCCACCCCTCCAAAAAAGACTCCACCGAAATAGGTCTTATAATGCAACAAATGGAAGGCTGGGTAAAAAGCAAAAATCCGATATATATTGAGAATTACGGTAAAGTACGAGGATGGATAAAATCATAGGACAATGGCAACAAAGCAACAATACATTGTATATTTATAAAACAATAAATAAAAAATAATTTTTTTTAAAATAAATCTTTTATAGAAATATTGTTTCCATTGTTTCCATAACTTAAAAAAGCCTTTATTTATGCGGGTTTTGATAGGGACAACCATAGGGACAACGTGGCAACAATATAGGGACAACGTACCATACTATTCCCTATTCCCTATTCCCTATTCCCTAAAAAAAGAGACCTTGCGGTCTCTTTTTTAATCTATCCCAAGGGTCCAACCAAAAGTATCTTCGAGTTTGCCCCACTGAATACCGGTAAGGGTATCGTATAGATGCTGTGTAACCTCACCGATATTACCGCCGCTTACCTGATGTTTGATTCCCTTGTAGCAAAGCTCACCAATGGGAGAAACAACAGCGGCAGTTCCGCAACCCCAAGCCTCTTCAAGAGTGCCCTTTTCCATAGCCTCTTCAAGTTCATCAATGCTCAAAAGTCTTTCGCTTACCTTGTAGCCTTCCTTACGTAAAACTTCAAGGCAGGATTTTCTGGTTATACCGGGGAGAATAGAGCCGGAAAGCATAGGAGTAACGATTTCGCCGTCGATTTTGAACATAACGTTCATAGCGCCTACTTCTTCAATATACTTTCTCTCAACACCGTCAAGCCAAAGCACCTGAGAATAACCCTGCTGTTCTGCTCTCTCGCCTGCACGGTTACTTGCAGCATAGTTACCACCGCATTTAGCATAACCTGTACCGCCGCGAACTGCACGTACATCTTGATCTTCAATCATAATCTTAACGGGGTTAATACCCTCTTTATAATAGCTTCCTACAGGAGAAGCGATAATTACGAAGGTTGCATTATGAACAGCGTGAACACCGAGGGTTTCATCATTACCGAACATAAAAGGACGAAGGTAAAGAGAAGTTCCTGCGGCAGAAGGAGTCCAATCCTGCTCCATTTTAACAAAAGCGGTTAAAACTTCAAGAGCAACATCTTCATCAATCTGAGGAAGACAAAGTCTTTCAGCAGAGCTGTTCATTCTGCGAATATTTTCGATAGGACGGAAAAGCTGAACCTTGCCGTCTGCTCTGCGGTAAGCCTTAAGGCCTTCGAAGATTTCACTTCCGTAATGAAGTACGGTAGAAGCAGGATGAAGAGAGATATTCTCAAAAGGAATAATTCTTGCATCGTGCCAACCTTCTTCACGGGAATAATCCATCATAAACATATGGTCGGTAAAATATTTACCAAATCCCAATATACTGCTGTCAGGTTTTTCCTTAGGACAGGAGGTTTTTGTAATAGAAATATTCATAGTTTTTCTCCTTTATTAGTTTTGGGCGCCTATCTGCATTGCTTTTCTGTTTATATCAGCCATATCAGCGCGCTTTGCTGAGATTACTTTAGAAAGTGCTGCATCAACGCTTTCAGGAGAGAAATCTCCAAGTTCTTTTAATACCTTACCAACAATAATCATATTAGCAAGTGTGGGCATACCGTTTTCACCTGCAAGACGGGTAGCAGGAATATAGAAAACCTTAACGTCGTCACGCTCTACCTTTCTTTCAATAAGAGAGGAATCAAGGAAAATCATTCCGCCCTCAGCAACTGAGGACTCATACTTATCAAGAGAAGGAAGATTCATAGCAATAAGAATATCGGGCTTAGAAACAATAGGAGAACCAACAGGTTCATCACTTACTATAACGCTACAGCTTGCAGTACCGCCACGCATTTCGGGGCCGTAGGAAGGAAGCCAACTCACCTGCTTACCATCCATAAGTCCTTTGTAGGCGATAAATTTTCCGGAGAAAAGAATACCCTGACCGCCAAAGCCTGAAAATAAAAACTGTTTAGTAGCCATTACGCTTCCTCCTTATCTGCGCTTCTGTCTTTATAAACACCAAGAGGATAATAAGGAATCATCTTTTCGTCAATCCACTCAAGCGCCTGCTTAGGAGTCATACCCCAGTTAGTAGGACAGGAGGATACAACCTCAACAAGAGAAAAGCCCTTGCCGTCAATCTGATTCTGGAAAGCCTTTTTAATAGCCTTCTTAGCGTTTTTAATGTTTTTAACGTTATTTACGGTTACTCTTTCAAGATATTCGGGACCGTCAAGCTTAGAAAGCATTTCGCAAACCTTAACGGGATAACCGCACTGAGTAACGTCTCTGCCGTAAGGAGAGGTCTGTGTAACCTGACCGGGAAGAGAGGTAGGAGCCATCTGACCGCCTGTCATACCGTAAATAGCGTTGTTAATAAAGATAACGGTAATGTTTTCGTTTCTTGCGGCAGAATGAACTGTTTCAGCCATACCGATAGAAGCAAGGTCACCGTCGCCTTGATAGGTAAATACAATATGATTTTCGGGGTCTGCTCTTTTTACGCCCGTTGCAACAGCGGGAGCACGTCCGTGAGCGGCTTCAATCATATCACAGTTAAAATAGTTATATGCCATAACCGAGCAACCAACGGGAGCAACACCAATGGTTTTGCCCTCAATGCCAAGTTCATCAATAACCTCCGCAACCAGACGCTGAACTATACCGTGAGTACAACCGCGGCAATAATGCATAGGAGCATCGGTAAGTGCATGAGGTTTATCAAATACTACCATTATTTTGCGCCTCCTTTTGCTGCTTCTTTAATAGCGTCAAGTACCTGTTCGGGAGAAGGAATCATACCGCCTGCACGATTACTTAGGGTTACGGGAACCTTACATTCACTGGCAAGTCGTACGTCATCAATCATCTGTCCCATAGAAAGCTCAACAGAAATAATCTGTTTAACCTTATCTGCCGCCTTCTTAAAGTGCTCTGCAGGGAAAGGCCAAAGAGTAATAGGACGGATAAGACCA
>JAZSPU010000039.1:0-11329 GCA_045537575.1 Acutalibacteraceae bacterium | reverse complement strand
AACGATATTTATAATAAGATTTGGGATAAGGTAGCAGAGCATTCTCAACAAAGTAAAGAGTCGTATAAAGAAGCTCTAACGATTTTTGCATATGCTCACCACGGTATAAGTAGATGGAACAACAAAAACAGAACTCCCATCATGTATGATGAACCGCTTCACTTATCTAACGAAAATGGCTTGTCTTTGTTGTCAGGCAAAGGTTACGGTGCAATTATTACAAGAGACTTTTTTGAAAATATTAATCAAGACACCGTGGAATTTGCTCAGAAGGTATTACCGATCCTTTCAGATAAGAACAATCTTATCGTTTGTCTTGGCATAATATCCATGAGTGATATTAGCCTTGGCGAACTACAAGACAAATTGTGCTTTGATGAAGATGTTTTAAGAAAAGCTCTTGATGAATTAATTGCTGTAGAAATTGTTATTGAAAAGAAATCCAAACACAAATCTTTAGGCTTTACCTATGATATTAACAGCATGTACCATACATGTCTTTGCATTCTTTTAGCAACAATTGAAATGCAACGCTTTTCGCTAGAAGGTATCTCCTGTTGTATGGGATACGGAGATTATCCAATTGGTTTGTAAATCTCGCCCCGCTTCTGCGGGGCATTACTTTTTTGTGGACGAAAATTTTGTTCTACTCATTTGCAAACGATAGTCATATAGCATATCAAACCGAGGAGTATAAAACCTTTCAGCACAATCCTTATTTGAAGGAATAAAAGTAATTATAATAATTTTGATTTTTTTAAAAGATAAATTTTCCTTTTATATTTTCTGCATTTGAGAAAACAATAATAATGCAAACGCAAGCAAAATGAAAAGGAGTGAATATAAAATGTCTAAGAAAAATGTAGTTCCCGAGGCTAAAGAAGCTCTCAACAGATTTAAGATGGAAGCAGCTAGCGAAGTAGGCGTTAATCTTAAGCAGGGTTACAACGGCGATCTTACTTCCAAGCAGGCTGGCTCTATCGGCGGTCAGATGGTTAAGAAAATGATCGAATCTTACGAAAACAGCATGAAGTAATTAACTGATTAAAACTTTAAGATAAAGGTGCCTTGTCTAAACTCAAAGTTTGATGGGGCACTTTTTTCAAAAAAGCATTTGCACGGAGGTGTAAATATGTTTGACAAAATTTGTCTTGCTCTTGTAATAATCGGCTCTTTAAACTGGGGCCTTGTGGGACTTTTTCAGTTCGACCTTGTTGCATGGTTGTTTGGCGGCACAGGTACCTTGCTGAGCAGAATTGTATATATTGTAATTGCTCTTGCAGGTGTATGGTGTATTTCGCTTCTTGTCCGCAGTTTTACAGACAACGATATCGAACGAGCATCAGCCGAACGCTAAAAGAATAAAGGCAACTATCGGAAAATTCCGTTAGTTGCCTTTTATTTTATTTAACTTATGCTCTTAATTAAATTACATCAAAAACAATACATTAATTATGTGTCTTTGTAAATTTCAACGAGTTTTCTAAAACCTCTACGTCAATTTCACCGTATAAATCTGTGCGGTAGAGCTCTATTTTTTCTTTTTCGAGCTTATTTAATATTTCAGGCTCGGGAAAACCGTAAGAATTCTTACCGCCAACGCTGATAACTGCATACTCAGGCTTTGCCGCCTTTAAAAATTCATCAGTGGTAGAGGTGGTACTGCCGTGGTGTGCAATTTTAATAACATCGCAATCAAAATCAATACCGCTGTCTATTAAAGCTTCTTCCAATTGCTTTTCGGCATCCGACATAAGCAGAAATTTAAAATCCCTGCACTTAGCCATAATTACACTTGAACGATTATTTTCATCATCCATTGTTTTATCGTAATATAAAAAGGATAACCTGAAATCGCCTACGTTAACGGCAAGTCCCTGTTTAGCAAGTGCAAACATAACCTTTGAATTTTTAGCAGCATTATTTACCTCAACAGCCGCATCATAACTTTCGTCCTTTTCATCAGGAAAGGTCGGCATTATAACGTTAAGAACAGGAAAGTTTTCAAGAACCTCTACTGCGCCGCCTATATGGTCGTTATGCCAATGCGTTAAAATAAGCGCATCAATTCCATTAACACCGTTAAGCCTTAGAGAACGCACAATATTACTGCTAAATCCATCCCCTGTGTCAATAAGCACGTATCTTCCGTTACTTCTTATAAGAATTGCATCGCCTTGACCGACGTCCAAAAAGCTTACAACGTCAATTTCATCATCGGTATCATACCGCTGGGCAATCATTTCCTTTATAGTGGGAATATAAGGACTTTCCACAAAAAGCGAAAGTAAGGTGGGTATTATAATAATAGCTAAGCCAACGCTGAGAATTGCACTTAAAATTTTATTCTGCTTCACGGGCTTGTCTTTCCATCCATTCTGCAGAAGATATAAGCACCTGACGAGGCTTAGAGCCTTCGTATGGACCTATAATTCCACGTGCTTCCATCTGGTCAATAATACGAGACGCTCTTCCGTAACCAAGCTTAAGCTTACGTTGAAGAAGTGAAGTAGAAGCCTGTCCTATTTCAACTACAACCTTTATGGCATCGTTAAGCATAGGATCTTCATCATTACCGCCATCCGCATCATCACCTGCAGAGCCCTTGCCCTTCTTTTGAGCAGCGGCAAGACGGTCAATTTCACCCTGAATTTCCTGACTGTATTCAATAGAACGGTTGCCCTTGACGTATTCAACTACCGCTTCAACCTCATCATCACTAACAAAGCAGCCCTGAAGTCTTGCAGGTTTTGAAGCGCCAACGGGATTAAAGAGCATATCGCCTCTACCCAGCAATTTTTCGGCGCCACCTATATCAAGTATGGTACGGCTATCAATCTGCGAAGCAACGGCAAAAGCAATACGGGTAGGCACGTTAGCCTTAATAACACCCGTTACAACGTCAACAGATGGACGCTGCGTTGCAATAAGCAAATGCATACCTGCGGCACGTGCTTTTGCGGCAATTCGGTTAATAGAATCTTCAACTTCACCGGGGGCAGTCATCATAAGGTCGGCAAGCTCGTCGATAATAATAACTATCTGAGGAAGCTTTTGTAAATCACAATCAAGCTCACATAAACGGTTAAATCCAACTATATCACGAACGTTATTATCTGCAAACAAATGGTAACGGCGTTCCATTTCGGTAACCGCCCAACCTAAAGCGCCTGATGCTTTTCTGGGATCGGTAACTACGGGAACAAGCAGATGAGGTATTCCGTTATAAATTCCAAGTTCAACAACCTTGGGGTCAATCATCAGCATCTTAACTTCATCGGGAGCAGCTTTATAAAGAATACTCATAATGATGGAGTTTATACATACAGATTTACCGGAACCTGTCTGACCTGCTATAAGTCCGTGAGGCATTTTAGTAATATCGGTAACAATAGGATTACCTGCAATATCTTTACCCATAGCAACGGTAAGTTTACTTTTTGAATTGGTAAATGCCACAGATTCGATAATTTCACGCACACTTACCGTATTGCAAACCTTGTTAGGAACCTCGATACCAACAGCCGCTTTATTTGGAATAGGAGCTTCAATACGCACACCTGCAGCGGCAAGATTAAGGGCAATATCATCAGCAAGATTTGTAATTTTACTGATTTTAACACCGGCACAAGGCTGAAGCTCATAACGGGTTACTGTAGGACCACGGCTGATATCAACTATTTTGGTTTCAACACCGAAGCTTCTAAGCACTTCAACTAATTTTGTAGCTGTACTTTCAAGCTCTGCTTTAACCGATACACCGCTTTCTGCGGTAGGTTCTTTAAGCAAGGTAATAGGCGGATACTGATAACCTTCCTCTTCGGTTACAGCCATAGTATCTTCTATTTCTTCTGCCACACTCTGTATTTCGGCGGCAGTTTCTTCGGGAGTCATCTTTATTTTTTCTACTTCAGGCTCCTTCTCGGGCTCTTCATAGGGAATATCTATAAATACGGGCTCCTCGTTTCCTCTCTCTTTTTTATGGGTTACTTCATCAGACTGACCGTCCACACAAGCGTCAACAAGGCGCTTTTGTTTTTCGTTAAGAGAAATATTTTCCTCTTTAACCGCATCATCAACCGGTATATCAACAAAGGATTTCTTTTTCTTTTCCTCAATTACTTCATTAATAACCTCTTTTGCTTTTATACGGGCAGCATTTACAGGCTTTTTAGCAGTTTTATAAAGTCTAGCAACGCTTGTACCTGTCATAATCATTAGAGCGGCTACAAGCAAAATAACTATAGTTATAACAGCCCCTGTTTTTCCGAACATTTGACAAAGCAAATTTCCGAAAATACCGCCTAGCACACCGCCGTTTTTCCAAGTAGCAGCCTTAAATACGTAAGCAATATGTTCGCCGTATTTAATAACCTCGGCTGTGGAAAATACATCGGCAGCGGCGCTTATAAAGTAAATGAGAAAACCGCATTCTATGCATTTCACTTTAATGCCACCCTTAAATTTATCAAGGGAATAGCAAACCGTAAGCGCAATTATGTAAAGAGGAATAAGAAAGGCGGTAATACCAAACAGCGAGAAAATAAAATTATGTAAGGTTGCCCACAGTTTTTGACCTTTATAAACTGCAAGAGCAAACATAAAAATTCCCACTGCAAACCATACAACCGCCATAAACTGATTTACCGACGATTGTTTTGTTTTGTTTTCCTTTTTATTAGCTTTAGTATTCTTTCTTTTTTTAGTTGCCATATTACACCTCTTAATCTATCATTTCATAAAGTTTATCCAGCGCCGTTGACAGCGTACCTAAAGAATTTATAATACCGCTTTTTACGGCGGCTTTTCCGTCCAACACAGTGCCTATATCCGTAACCATATCCCCCGTATGCATAAGAAGACTGTTAAATTTTTCTTTGCTGACAGAAGAATTTTTTACAACAAAATCAGTTATACGTTCCTGCATACGCTGAAAATGATTAAGCATTTGGGGAACACCGATAACAAGTCCGTTCATTCTCACAGGATGAACAGTCATTGTAGCAGACTCTGCAATAAATGAATAGTTGGCAGATACAGCCAGCGGAACGCCTATGGAATGGCCGCCGCCAAGGACTAATGAGACGGTTGGTTTTTTCATACCCGAAATAAGCTCGGCAATAGCAAGACCTGCTTCCACATCACCGCCTACAGTATTGAGTATTATAAGCAATCCTTTAATTTCAGGGTCTTCTTCAATAGCAACAAGCTGGGGTATAACGTGTTCATATTTTGTGGTCTTTGTCTGTTCATTTAATACCATATGACCTTCTATTTCGCCTATAATGGTAAGACAAAAAATTTTACTATTGTTATTTGACAGCACAACCGAGCCCATATTTTTAAGCTGTTCGTACGTGCTGTTTTCATTTTTATTATCTTTATCTGACATTCTATCATTCCTCCGATAATAATATTATCGCAAGAATATATAAAAATATTATACTATTCTTTAAAGAAATTTGCAAGACCTTAAGATATGTAAATATTTTTTATTGTTTTTTCAGAGATTTTGTGTTATACTTTTATAGACCAATAATTAAATATAAACTTTGGAGGTCTATTATGGCAAAAAAAGTTATTTTAACAAGTGACAGCACCACCGACTTAAGTGCCGAGCTTATTGAACGTTACAACGTACAGATCCTTCCCCTTGGCATTACACTGGGAGGAAATCTTTACCGTGACGGTATTGATATTAATCCCGATAAAATTTATGAGCATTATGCCCAGACCGGCGAGTTGCCTAAAACTTCAGCCGTTAACTTTGAAGAATGCACAAACTTCTTCAAACCCTTTGTTGATGAAGGATATGCTATTGTTCATTTTGCAATCAGTTCTGAAATGTCATCAACCTACAATAACTGCCGTCTTGCCGCTATGGAATTTGAAGACGTATATGTAGTTGATACCCGTAACCTTTCCACCGGTGGCGGTCTTTTGGTTGTATCTGCAGGAGAAATGGTTAAGGAAGGTCTTGAAGCTAAAGAAATAGCAGAAAAATGTGAAGAACTTGCCACAAGAGTTGACGCTTCCTTTGTAATTGACAATCTTGAGTTTCTTCATAAAGGCGGTCGTTGCAGTTCTCTTGAAGCATTTGGCGCTAACCTTTTAAAGCTTAAGCCTTGTATCGCTGTTCGAGACGGTAAAATGGGCGCTATAAAGAAATATCGTGGCAAATTCGGTTCCGTTCTTAAGGAATATATCAATGATATGATTGGCGACGGAAGTGATATTGAGCTTGATAAAGTATTCGTTACCCATGCAGGCTGTGATGAAGAAATTTGTAAGGAATGTGTTGAGCTGGTAAAATCTCTTGCACCGTTTAAGGAAATATTCTTTACAAGAGCAGGTTCTACCGTTTCTGCTCATTGCGGTAAAAACACCCTCGGTGTACTCTTTATCAGAAAAAACAAGGTACAGTAAACTGTCACATAAAGTAACCGACGCATATAATAAAACAGGAGCGCCTTTTTGGATATCCTGTTTGTCGGCGGTAATGGTTCATTATCCACAGAATTACCGACTATATGCTCCTTTAATATAAAAAACACCCGAATTTTTCGGGTGTTTTTAATTTATATCATATCTTCAAAATCAGCTTCGGTTTCATCTGCTACGTCAAGTCCTAAACTGCGACGTTTATCAATATCTGCATCGGGATGTTCTTCATAATACGGGTCTATCATATATTTCTTAATACTCGAAAATACTCCGAACTGAACAACAAGATAGTGATATGTGGGATAAACAAATATGGTAACAACTGCAAGTATTCCTGCTACCAAAGCATCACTTGCAAAAAAGATCAGAAGGAAGAACCAAAGCGCCCAATAAAGACCTATAGCAAAAAACATTACTATATTATTCCGCATATTTATTACGAAAAACTTAAAGCTGTTAAGATATATCTGCTTTACCTTCATATCGAAGGTAATAACAATAAACCAAATGTAAAATTTCATAGTAATAAATACTATTAAAATAAATACCGAAATGCCAAGTCCGATAAGTCCTGCGAAATTTCCCTGTAAAGAAAGATATCTGAAAAAGCTTAAATCAAAAATCAAAAATGCAGTAATGAGATGATTTAATATACCGATACCAAGGGCTTGTTTCCAGTTATTTTTTATTGCAAGAAAGAAATCGGACACGCCGAACGTGTGTCTGTCACGAGAAAGACTGCGTGTAACGTGAGTGATACCAACCGCTGAAAATCCCGGTATAATAAACAAAAGACAGTACATAAAACTTACGGGAATAAGTCTCCAAACGTTTCTGAAAAAGGTTTCAAAAAACACAACAAAGGTACGTTTTTTAGGTCCGTTTTTACTTATTCCGGGGCCTTCTTTATTATAATTATAAAATAAACCCATAATTAGCCAACCTTCTTTTTAAATGTAATTACTTCAACTAAATTTATATCTCTGTATCCGAAATAATAGGATATAAAGGAAATTATAGGAAGATACAAATGTAAAGCTCCGAGTAAGGAAAGTTTACCGAAAGATAACTCTGCCGCATTCAAAGCAGCTGAATAAATAAGAGTAATCACATAATGAAATTGAGAATTGAGCAATCTGTATGTATCAAGGAAAGCAGGGTTTAAAACCTTTGCGTGTGAAAGAATCAAAAGCATATAAACAGCTAATGAAGGAATGGTAGCTATAAGACCGATAAAAAGGCCTCTAAGCTTATTTTCGCTTGTTCTTCCCTGCTTAACTGCAGAAATATCCTTATTGCCCATTTCCCACACAGTTCCGCAAAGAATACCTGTCATCATAACAAAAGAGAAAATTTGTGCAAGAATAAGTGAAGTGTTCTGCATTCTGTCCGACAGCTTTTTATCGGGAATGGAATTAAGTAGCTCTTGGTCATATTCTGCGCATTTACAGTCTTCATTCGGTGAGCCGTCTGCATTATGATAGCATACCTGAACTTCCTTACCGATTTCCTCATTGTAAAAATAAACCTTTTGACCTACTACATCGCTAAAGCCTGCCGTAATAGCAAAGTTAAAAGAAAAAAATACTATTAAGCACATTGCAGTGCCCAGAGCAAATCTTGTGAAAACTTTTAATCCTGATTTAACCAATTTCACACCAACTTTCAAAATTTACCGTATAATTATACATTATAAAAACGAAAAAAGCAAGTAAATACCGTTTTTACTTGCTTTTTTAAAAATTTATTCACAAAATAATGAGTAAAACAGCCAAAGCTATAACCAAAGCACCCGACAAGGAAAAGAAAATAATTTTCCTTTTTCTTTTCTTTTCTCTCATTACCGCCTGACGTAATGATTCACTTCCCGCTGTTTCTAATCTTCTCATTAAAGCCTGCGCCTCATCAGTTAGTTTTTTATCTGATTTATCAACAAATTCGGGAGAAACAAATAAAATAACTCTGTTAAAAAATTTGTTTCCCGTATTGGTAATTTCAATTATTGTTTTATTAACTCCCTTAACCATTTTTTGCCTCCAATCCTTAATAATTTTATTTTTTACTGTTTTGAAAATTATTATTCAGGTTTACATAAAAATGTTAATAACTCGGTTAATAACTATAATAAATCCCATAAAATCAAGGGGTTTTGAACAAAAAAATTATTATTTAATGATATTATGTAAACCCAATTTTACATTTTTCTTTATTTTTCGACAAAGTTATGTTAGAATAAATTTAATAATTTGAAAGGAAAATTATAATGACCTTTACCTTTGAAAATAACAACGTTTACATAAAAGGCTGCCAGCTTTTTGACCTTGATAAAACCTTTAACTGCGGTCAATGTTTCAGATTCGAAAAAAGTGAAAACGGAAAATGGTTAGGTGTTGTAAAGGATAAAGAAATCACTTTATGGCAGGACCAAGAAAAAATTGTTTTAGAAAATGTAAGTAGGAATGAATTTGAAAATTTTTGGTATGATTATTTCGATTTAGGAAGGGATTATGAAAAAATAAATAAAGAGTTTTCTTCGAATGAAATACTAAATACCGCTTTAAATTACGGCAAAGGAATCCGTATTCTAAAACAAGAACCGTGGGAAGCGCTTTGCTCCTTTATAATATCGCAAAATAATAACATCCCCAGAATAAAAGGCATAATAAACCGCCTATGCTCTTCTTTTGGCGAAAAACTTAATAACAGCTACTGCTTCCCCTGCGCCCACGTTATTGCAAAGCTTACAGTAGAAGATTTAGCCCCCTTAAGAAGCGGTTTTCGGGCAAAATATATTATTGATGCCGCCAAAAAAGTAAGCTCTGGTGAAATTGACCTTAAAAAAATCTCTGGGTTAAGTAGCGAAAACGCAAGAGAAGCCCTTACCCAAATATACGGTGTAGGAACAAAGGTTGCCGACTGCACACTTCTTTTCGGAATGGGACATATTGACGTCTGCCCTAAGGACGTTTGGATAAAACGGGCTTTAACGGTTTTGTTTGACGGAGATTTCCCCGATTGTGCCAAAAAATATGCAGGTATTGCTCAGCAGTACATTTTCTACTTCGCACGTGAAACAAAGTTAGATATATAAATTAAGACCTTGAACCGCTGGTTCAAGGTCTTTTTAGTCGAGAGCATAGCCTAAATATCCTTCAAATTTCTTATTCTTTAGGGGCTTTATCATTGCAAAGTCAAATTCATCGCCATTAATCAAAAGTTCTTTATTACTGAAATTTTCGGGCAAATTATTATAATTCCCAAGCACCTCTTTAACCTTTTGCGAAATTTTCTCACTTACAGCAAAAACCGTAGGAGAAGCTATATCATCACAGTAGGCATTACAGTAAGAAAGTATAAGCTTATAAAAATCATCGCTATATTCAACATAATTTTCTTTAAGAAGGGTTTTTCTTATTTTTTTGATACTGTTTATATCCTCCACTAAAACGAGTTCAGGGTTATTTTTCGACACACTCTTTATTATCTTGCTTTTTTTGAATTTTCTTTCAAAACAGAGTTTTTCATAAAATGAAAACAACCCGTCATTCATAGGCCTAAGGCATAAAAAATCGTAATCTTTAATAAATTCATCTGTAATTTTATCAAATAAAATTCGCATATAGCCTTTGCCACGCATTTTTTCATCTGTAGCAACCGCATATACGTACTTACCCTTATTGCCGTTTAAAGCTACATCCACGGCAAAAAGCATCGATACAACCCTTTCCCCTTCCAAAAGGTAGCGGCAAGACGAGTCAAAAAGAGTATCAAAAAGAAGTTCGGTAAATTCTAAATCATCCTTAAAAGCCTCAATGTAAAGCTTTTTGCATTGTTCACGTACGCTTATCATCAAACTTCCTCCATAATATACTTTTCAAGCAAAATGGCAGGTTTATATGAAAGCTTTGCTTTTCTAAGCCCTTCAATTCCCATATCTTCCTCACGGTTAATATAGGTGTATCCAGACAGTTCATTGGCTGCAAATTGATTGTTTATCATAGCATAGGCGCCGTCAAATTCAACTAAAGCTTTTTCAAAGTTAACGTCAAATACAGTATCTGAAATTTCGCATCCGAGAGTAAAGGCAATAATATTTCCATCTACCCTCAAAACACCGCCTTTTACACCCTCTAAATTATAATCGTTAATAAGCTTAGTGATTCCTTCTTTTTCGGTTTCCATTGAATCGGCGCTCTTTTCGGTATAACAGTTGTACCAGTGATACAGTAGTTTAAGAACGTCGTCGCTGTTATCCCGGCTAAGCTTTTCGTAGCTCCAATTATACTTCTTTTTAAAGGTAGATATATGATTTCTTTTAGAATGATATTTTTTCCCCGAAAGCTCAATTAAATCGGAAGAATTATAAATATATTCAAATGAATCCCTAATTGGCGTAAAGGTGAAGGCATCAGGCATTTGACTTGTCAGTAGGTCAAAACGCTCCCCTTTTCCGCCGAAAAGCGCTAATTTAAGGTCATTGGCTTTGCAGTATTCCTTTAGCTTAGCAATGGCTGTGGGCATATCTTTTGAAAAAGGGATACCGAATGAGGTTCTTCCCCCCACACAGTTTTTGCTGAAAAGCATACCGTCTTCAATACAATAGCCGAAACCAAAATACTCCTGCCAAACAAGAAGATTAATTGCCGAAAATTCACAGGAATACTCATTGAATTCACGTAAAACGCTTCTGATTAAGGGTATATCCTTTTCTGTTACCGATTTAAATTCCAATTTTCTTCCCACCTTTTTTTAAAATCACACAAATAATTATACATTATTTTATTTTACTGTCAAGGCACAAAAATACGGCATACCAATTTTAGTATGCCGTATTTTCACTTAAATTATAGGTATTAAAATTTGCTTATCGGTATCAAGAGTCTCT
>JAZSPU010000008.1:0-63502 GCA_045537575.1 Acutalibacteraceae bacterium | reverse complement strand
GCCCTTCGCTACTCCTTACGGAAATTTCGGGATCAATAAGTCCCGTAGGGCGAATAACCTGCTGAACTATCTGCTGGGCCTTTGTTTTTTCAAGTTCACCCGGTGTTGCCGAAACAAATACAGCCTGATTTATATGGGAATAAAACTCGTTAAAATCAAGAGGTCTGTTATCAAAAGCAGAGGGCAAACGAAAACCGTATTCCACAAGGTTGGATTTTCTTGCTTTATCACCGCCGTGCATACCGCGTACCTGAGGTAGCGTTACGTGAGATTCATCCACAAATAAAACGAAATCGTCGGGAAAATAATCAAGCAGTGTTGTGGGAGTACTGCCTCGCGGTCTGCCCGATAAAACACCCGAATAGTTTTCAATTCCCTTACAAATGCCTACTTCTCTCAGCATTTCCATATCATATTCGGTGCGTTGGCGTATTCTCTGAGCCTCAATAAGCTTATTTTCGCTTTCGAAAAACTCTACCCTTTCTTCCATTTCGGCTAAAATTCGTTTTATACCGTCATCCATTTTTTCATCACTTATAATGTAGTGGGAAGCGGGATAAATGGCAACGTGGCTTAAGGTGTTTTTTATTTCGCCCGTAAGGGTATTAATTTCGCAAATTCTGTCGATTTCATCGCCGAAAAATTCAACCCTTATGGCATTTTCATAAGAATATGCAGGATAAATATCTACCGTATCTCCGCGCACTCTGAATTTGTTGCGCACAAAATTGATATCGTTTCTTTCGTATTGCAAAGTTATAAGCTTTCTTATAAGGGCATCTCTTTCCATAGTATTTCCCGTTCTTAAGGAAATCACCATTTCCCTATAGTCAATAGGGTCACCCAGAGTATAAATACAGGAAACAGAAGCCACAATTATAACGTCTCTGCGTTCGGAAAGCGCACAGGTAGCGCTGTGACGAAGCTTATCAATTTCATCATTAATGGCAGAATCCTTTTCAATATAGGTATCAGTCCCCGGAAGATAGGCTTCGGGCTGATAATAATCGTAATAGGAAACAAAGTATTCTACCGCATTGTCGGGAAAAAGCTCTCTAAATTCCGAGCATAACTGAGCCGCAAGGGTTTTATTGTGAGCGAGAACTAAGGTAGGACGGTTTACTTTTTCGATAACGTTAGCCATTGTAAAGGTCTTACCCGAGCCGGTTACACCAAGGAGCACCTGCTCTTTGAGTCCTCTGTTAAGCCCATCAACAAGTTTTTCAATAGCCTCAGGCTGATCGCCTGTGGGTTTATATTTTGAAACTAATTTAAACCTATCCAACTTTTCTCACCTCACAACGCAAATTTATACAGATATATTATACCACAAAACAAATTTTAAGTAAATATATTTAATAATAAAAATACGTTCATAACTATTCCCTAATCCCTATTCCCTTAAAAAAATAAAGCTTCCAAATTTGGAAGCTTTATTTTTTATATCAGCCTGAATACTTGATAAGCGGTAGCAAGTAAATTTTCGTATGCGTTGTTCTTTTCAAGGGCTTCTTCTAAGGTGGTAACGGTTCTGAGTATGGGGAAAAAGGCATCAATTCCGTGTTCGTTGCAAACCTCGGCATCTTTTGTGGTACAGCCGCAAAAGGCGATTACTTTTTTATTATATTTTTTAGCAAGTTTTGCAACACCAATGGGCGCCTTGCCCATAACCGTTTGAGAGTCGAGCCTACCTTCGCCCGTCACAACAATATCGGCATTTTTTATATCTTCTTCTAAGTTTATTTCTTCTAAAACTATATTTATTCCCGATTGCAATTTCGCATTTGTATAAGCCAAAAATGCAAAACCTAAACCGCCTGCGGCACCTGCGCCTTCATAGTTTTTATCGGCTGTTTTTGATACGGTTTTGGTTACTTCGGCATAATTTCCAAGCCAAGCATCCATTTTTTTAATCATATCGGGTGTTGCGCCCTTCTGGGGAGCAAATACAGCGCTGCAGCCGTTTTCTCCGCACAAGGGATTTTTAACGTCGCAGGCTATGTTAAAGGTACAGTCTTTTAGCTCGGGTAAAACATTTTCGGTGCTGATTTTATAAAGGTTTTCAAGCCCTTTTGCACCAAGAGCAATAGGACGGTTTTCTTTATCCAAAAACTGCACACCAAGAGCAGTAAGCATACCCGTTCCGCCATCATTGGTAGCACTGCCGCCTATACCAATAATAAAACGGCGACATCCTCTATTTATTGCATCTTTAATTAATTCACCCACACCGTAGGTTGTGGTTTGAAAAGGGTTTCTTTCCTCTGCCGAAACAAGCGTGATACCGGATGCGGCAGCCATTTCAATAACCGCCGTATTGGATTTTTTTAATATACAGTATTTAGCATTTACATTCCTCATAAGAGGATCGTTAACGCATATTTCAATCATCTCAGATTCACCGCCTGCCGCAAGGGCTTCAACGGTACCCTCTCCGCCGTCAGCCAAGGACCTTACTAAAACCTCGGCATCCTTATCCAGCTTCAAAACGGCATCTTTAACGGCGTTGCCTGCCTGTAAAGACGAAAGACTGCCCTTAAAGGAATCAATTGCAACTACAACGCGCATTATGTCACCTCAATTCACAACAACCGATACACCGTCGGGAATGGCGGTTATTGTAACTTTTTCTTTATTAACTGTTTTTTTAGCCAAATCTATTGCTTCTTCAAGATTTTTCGCAGGAATCATATGCATTTTTTTAATAACTTCTTCATCGAAAGACGATACGTAAATAACGGTTACCTTTGTTAAAATTCTTATAAGAATTTGTGTCATCCACTGGTCAGGCAGAGTTTTATTTCTTGAACGCGCAAGTAATTCGTTATTTGTTTTGTTTATATCCTCTTCATCGGCAAGTTGATGATAAAAATGGTCACCGCCCGTACCGTCGTTAGATATTGCCAACATTATAATAACGCCGCCCTGCTTTACGGTTGCCTCTGCCGCCGTCATACCCTTAACCGCCTGATATACGTTTTGGTCTAACGGATAACCGCCGTTGGTGGATATAACTATATCGGCGGGAACAGCCTTAACAGCGCAAAGCTCTGAGATGAAATCTGTTCCTTTTTTATGCGCTTTTTCAAGGTCGCCTGCAACTGCATAAATAGGCTCTTTTTCAGAATTTAATACAACGTTAACTATAAAGGTAAGCTTAGCCTGCTTTGCCGCCCAAAGCATATCTTTATGTATGGGATTATCCTTTAAAATACCCGTTCTGGCATTTTTATGGGCAATAAATTCAGAACAATGATTAGCAAGTACGGTAGTTCTGCCGGCAACACCGGGCAAAACACTTTTTCTGCCTCCCGAAAAACCTGCAAAGAAATGGGGTTCAATAAAGCCCTCTGCCACAAGCAAATCGGCTTCCACTGCTATTTTATTAACCTCACACTGTCCGCCTGAAGGCAAAACGCCTATATTTATAAGCTTATCAGCTTCGTCGCAATCGTGAATATAAATATTTTCTTTTTCTACTATTTCTTCACCGAATTTATTTATAAGCTCTTGCTTTGTGGTACCTCTGTGACAGCCTGTTGCTATTAAAATTGTTATATGGGCATTGGGATTGCCTTTTCTTATCTCACTGAGCATATGAGGGATAATAACCTTGCTGGGCACAGGCCTTGTGTGGTCACTGGCAATAATAACAATTTTTTCTTTACCTTGACTAAGAACGCTGAGCTTTTCACTTCCGATAGGGTTAGCCAAAGCATTTTTAACCAGAGTATCCCCGTCGGCTTCAGGCACGTATTCCTCGATAGACGAAGTCAGCACCCCTGCAAGTTCATTTTCATTAAATTCATATTCTAAATGCGTTTGTCCGAAGGGAAACAAAATTGTTTTCATTATACTTTCTCCTTTTTTACTATTTATATTTTACAAATCTGCTTACTTTTTTCTTTTCATCGGGGCTGGTTGTGGGACAATTAAGGTTATATTCTGCCTTACAGTTTTCACAGTAGTTGGTGCCCATTTTGTTTATGGTGCCGCACTTGATACACTCCCAGTTACCCACCGAATAAGGCGCAACCGTTTCTGTTAACCTTTCGCCCTCGGGGGAGTCTTTATTAACTATATCTTCAAGCACTTTAACCTTATAACGAAGTTTTGACATCTGGTGAGAAAGTTCATCAATATCGTCTATATTATGTATTATGGCAATAATGGGAACCAGTGTCAAAAGGTTTAACGAGCCCAAGAATATAGCAGCAAAAACCGACGTATAAAGCAGCATAAAAAACGCAACAACAGCAAGTATTATTTCAATTACAAGAAGAATATATAAAAGCTTTTTCATATTTTACCTCGCTTGGAAAATAAATTTTATTTTTTGTAAATTATTATTTTATCGGTAGTTTTATTTTGATAAAGGCGAATATAATCCACAGTATATTCGATAACCTTTGTTTCGTCTTCGCTAAGCTGACTGCCGCCAGGCGCCCAAGAGCTATCCTCATTGAAAATAAAATTATTAAGAATTACATAGTGGTAATCCTGAAAACCTGCCATACCCTCAACCACAGGGTCAGGGGCAAAATCGTTTGCATCATCAACGCTTAAAACGCAATAGCACTCACCGTCAATATAAAAACGATATTCGGTCTCGGTCCATTCAAAGCCATAGGTATGCCAATCGGTTGCCACTTCGTTAGATTCAAAAGCGTAATCCTTATTAGAGCCAATTCCTCCCGAAAAATGCTCCTCGCCCCATTTATGTAAGCAGCAGGAAAGCTGCGTTTCATCCGAGAAAACCTCAAAAATATCAATTTCCGCCTGATAATTAGTTTCATAAAGACCGGGGTAGGATTTTTCCCAGAAGGACGGCCACGCGCCGTGTTCAAAAGGCACCTTTGCTCTCATTTCGAGATAACCGCCTATGTAAGCCATAGTGCCGTACGTGGTTATGCCGTCAGGAATTGAATAATGATACTTAGGATCCTGAGACGGACGGGCGTACATAGTCATAGTGCCGTCTTGAAATGAAAGATTTGAATCATCTTTGGTGATATTAAGAGAATGATTATTCATTGTGCGGTTATATGCCATTTTGGTATCACTAAGTTTTTTTACGTTTTCAAATTCTTCGCTCCACACAAGCGTTCTGCCGCCTCTTGTATAAACGTTTTCGGCAATTTTCACTTCATTTAAAATACTTAATTCAGTACTATAGATTTTAACAACGTCCTTACACTTTTTATACCAATCGGCAAATGATTTATTTTCCCTTCTATGAGCCTTTATACATTCTTTAAGAAAATCATCTGTCTTCTCTATAGCTTCATCTCGCTTTTGCATAATTGCCTTCTGCTGTTCTTCATCCAAATTTTCCTGAAGAACTATATAAAGCTTATTGTCGGTTATACGGGTTATTACAATATCTTTATATATTTGCCTTCCGCCCGTATTCATCATTAAAATCGCAACTATAGCAAAGCCTTTGAACTCACCAAGTTCAAAAACCTGTCTTGAAGCAAGATATTTAACCTGACTCCCCATAAGCTCGGACATTTGGCTTTGAAGGGAGGCAGATGCCACAAATTCGAGGGGTTCAAGGGACTTTTCAAAGGTATAGGTGCTGGGCCCTGCATAAAGATTTCTAAGGGTATATTCGAAATCCTCTCTTTGCTTTAATTCTTCAGGTGTTTCAGAAACGGTTAAGGCATCTCCGCCACCGCCACAGCCTGCAAAGGTGAATAAAATAATTAAACACATAAAAAAAGAAATAAGCTTTTTCGTAATTTTCTCCTTGAATTATTCCTCATCTTTATATTATCAAAATTAAACGATTATTTCAACAAAAAACTGCTCAGAAACTCTGAGCAGTTTTTGATTATTACAATTAAGTTATTTTTCTACGTAAGCAAGAACCGCAGCGGGAAGTTCATCTTCATTTGCAGAAACGGTAAAGAAGAATTCAATATTTGTTTCTTTAGAAAGAGCCTCTATTCTTTTAAGGAAGTTTTCAAGCTCTGCATAATCACGAGAACCGATGCGAAGAGTAGCATCACCGAATACGTCGGTAACGTCGTAATTACCTGCACATACGCCGCAAATCATTCCGTAATAGGCATCAAAGCCTGATACTCCATAATGGTCAGCGTCAATAAGTCTTACTTTATGGGTAATATTAAACTTTAAAGTATCGCCCTGCTCAAAGCATACAACACAACCGTTGCTCTTTTCTGCGGCAGCGTTCACAACATCCATTAAACGTTTGGTTTTGCCGGAACCCTTTTTACCAATGATGATTTTTACCATAATAACCAGCTCCTTTTATATTCACCGCTTAAAGCGGATATTTTACTTTCCTAATCTCTTTTCAAGGTTAGCCTTTTCAGTCTCAAAACCGGGCTTACCGAGAAGAGCAAACATATTTTTCTTATAGCTTTCAACACCGGGTTGGTCAAAGGGATTAACGCCTAAAACATAGCCCGAAATTGCACAAGCCTTTTCAAAGAAGTAAATAAGTCTTCCAAGGTTTTCTTCGTCAGCCTTATCTACGTTTATAACAAGGTTAGGCACACCGCCGTCGGTATGAGCAAGTACCGTACCCTCAAATGCCTTTTGATTAACAAAGGACATGGGCTTTCCTGCAAGGAAGTTAAGTCCGTCACCGTCGTTTTCTTCCTTTTCGATAACAAGGTCGCTGCCTGTATCTGCAATGTTAACAACTGTTTCAAAAAGAATACGGCTGCCATCCTGAATATACTGTCCCATTGAGTGAAGGTCGGTAGAAAATGTAACAGCTGCGGGGAAAATACCCTTGTTATCCTTGCCTTCGCTCTCGCCGAAAAGCTGTTTGTACCATTCAGCCATCATAGTAAATCGGGGTTCGTAGCTTACAAGCATTTCAACCGATTTACCCTTTCTGTAAAAGGCATTACGGATAGCGGCATACTGATAACATTCGTTTTTAGCAATATCCTTTACTCCGTATTCCTTAGAAGCTTCCTGAGCGCCCTTCATAAGAGCGTCAATATCAGCGCCTGCGGCGGCAATGGGGAGAAGTCCCACTGCGGTAAGAACTGAAAAACGTCCGCCTACGTCATCGGGAACTACGAAGCACTCGTAACCCTTTTCGTCAGCAAGTTGTTTTAAAGTACCTCTCGCGCGATCTGTAGTGCAGTAAATGCGCTTTGCGGCTTCCTCCTCGCCGTATTTTTCCTCCATAAACTTTCTGAGTACTCTGAAAGCAACGGCAGGCTCGGTAGTAGTACCGCTTTTGGAAATAATATTAAGGGAAACGCGTTTGCCTTCACATAGAGCGAGAATATCGTTAAGATAAGAACCGCTTATGGAATTGCCTGCGAAATAAATTTCGGGAGCATTTCCTTTAAGATTGTTATAAAAAGGTCCTTTCAAAAATTCGATAGCAGCTCTTGCGCCAAGGTAACTGCCGCCAATACCGATAACTATAAGAACGTCGGTGTCATTTTTGATCTTTTCGGCTGATTTTTTAATTCTCTCAAATTCCTCTTTATCATAATCAAAGGGAAGTGTTATCCAACCGAGAAAATCATTACCGAGACCGTTTTTATTTTCAAGCGTATCGTGAGCAGCATATATTGCAGGTGATATGCCCACTATATCGTTTTCGTTAAGAAAATCGTTTGCATAATCAAAACTAAATTTAATTGCCATTATGAGTCTCCTTGAATTTGTTATTCTTATTGTACTATAAAACCCGTTAATTTTCAACTAGAAAATTTAATTTTTTTAGAAAATTTTCACAATTTTTACCCTAGGGGGTCAATAAATACTTGAGCAATATAGCAAAAGAACGCCATATATTGATACCATAGACGTCTTCATTTGCATTAATCGGCAAAACTCCTATTTCTTCGCCGTCGCAAAGAATACGCAGTTCTCCGATTTTGTCGCCTTTTTTAATGGGCGCCGTTACATATTCGGGAATAATCACCTCTGTTTTTATTTTTTCCTTTTGGTTTTTCTTTATAAGCGCATAATAATTTTCACTTTTTTCTATAGGCACACTGCGTTTTGTTCCCTTTTTGACAGCAACCGTTTCGGGCAGATTTTCATTAGTATTAATCTGCGCGTTACAATAATTGGCAAAGCCAAAATTAAGAAGCTTTTGACAGGCGGAAAAACGATTAGCGCTTGTATCGGCGCCCATAGCCACCGCTATAAGATTTAATCCGTCGCGACTGGCACTGGCAGAAAGGCAATAGCCTGCATCAGCGGTAGTACCGGTTTTAAGTCCCGTACAGCCGTTATAAAAACGAACAAGCTTATTTGTGCTTACCAGCTGTGACTCGCCGTTTCTGAGCGTATCCATCCAAACGGTAGTATATTCGGTGATTTTTTTGTGCTTTAAAAGTTCTTTTGACATAAGCGCTACGTCATAGGCACTGCTGTAGTGATTTTCAGCGTCAAGTCCCGTTGAATTTATAAAATTTGTACTATTCATACCAAGACTTTTTGCCTTAGAGTTCATAAGTGCAACAAAGCCCTCTTCACTTCCTGCCACCGCTTCGGCAAGAAGCACAGTAGCATCGTTTGCCGAAACCACCGCAACCGCTTTTATAAGGTCGTTTACCGTCATTTCTTCGCCCGGTTCAAGCCATATCTGACTTCCCCCCAGCTTTGCCGCCGTATCACTGCAGGTAAGCACCGTTTCATAGGTAAACTGTCCGTTTTCTATAGCTTCCATAACAAGAAGCAGAGACATTATTTTGGTAATGGAAGCCGGCGGAAGCTTTTCATCGGCATTTTCGGTAAAGAGAATCTTGCCCGAATCCGCATCCATAAGTACGGCGCTTTTTACGTTGCTGAGCGGCACTCCCACTTCAAGTTCGCTTACAACGGGAAGGGGAGAATAATCCACCTCTTCTTCGCTTATTATTTGCGCATCAACCTTTATTGTAAAAATAAGAGCAAAACAGATAAAAAGTGCTAAAAATTTTTTCATAAAAAAACATACCCCCTATTAAGAAGTATGCTTTTAAAGTTTATTTAATAACCTAAGTCTTCGTTACAAATTATTACTTTTATTCTGTCTTTAATAAGCTGAAAGGACTGTACTATATAACTGCAACAAATTCTGCTTTCACTTTTACAGCCGTCAGAAAGAGACTCGCCGTTAACAGCCATACATTCGTTTTTATAAGCGCAATAATTATTTTTATTAAGTCTCTGACAGTTTTTAGGTGCGGCAATTTCTTTTATACGGCGAAAGCCTTCCTCGGCATCTTTAACTATTTTATTTTTGCCAACAACCACAACAACGCTTTTGGGCCCGTAAACAAGAGCGGCGCCGCGGTTTCCAAAGCCGTCAACGTTTATAAGCTCACCCTTTTCGCTTATTGCATTACTGGAGGTTAAAAATACATCGCTAAGCAATGCTTTTCTGAGACACTCACTTCTTTCCTCAGCCGTAAGATTTTCATCATAGCGGTCAATTATATTATATCCGCCGCCGCGAACCAAACCTGTTGCGCCGATTTCCTTCAAGGTCACACTTCCGCCAAGACCTATAAGGTCGTTTTCTTTTATAAGACCTTTTAAAATTTCTAGGGCTTCTTCTTTATTTTCAGCATAAAAAGGAACCATATTGTTTCTTTTTAGCGCATCCATTGTATTTTTTATTTGTTCGTTCATACTATTGTACCTCCACCGATAACTGTATCTGCGTCATAAAACACTGCCGACTGTCCAGGCGCGGCGGCACGCTGAGGCTCGTCGAAGATAAGAACTGCTCCCTTTTCCCCTTCCGCCTTTAAAACTGCAGGGGCTTCTTTATGGCGATATCTTAGCTTTGCCGTCACTCTGATTTCACCTTCAGGTTTTTCAAAAGGAATAAAATTAACGTCCTTTAAATGCACTATATTATTAAAGAGTAACGATTCGTCATCACTTATCATAACCTGATTATTCTCAGCGTTTTTACTGATTACAAAGGCAGGTTTACCCAGAGCAATACCAAGTCCCTTTCGCTGACCTACGGTATAGCGTATCATACCTTTATGCCTACCTACCTTTTTGCCGTCAGGCAGAATATAATCGCCTTCCATATAGGTTTTGTTTTTATAGCGCTCAATAAAACCTGCATAGTCTCCGTCAGGCACAAAGCATATATCCTGACTGTCGGGGCGGTCAGCAACCTCTAAACCAAGTTCTCGCGCCTTTTCCCTCACCTGCTCCTTTGTAAGAGCGCTCAGGGGCATTAAAATTCTGCTAAGCTGACTTTGGGTGAGTTTATAAAGCATATAGGTCTGGTCCTTACTGCTGTCCTCAGGCTTTTTAAGAAGATATATTCCGTCATCGTTTTTTTCTATTTTACTATAATGTCCCGTTGCAACAAAATCAGCGCCCAGTTCATCTGCAAGGCTGAGCATTTCATTGAATTTCACTTCTTTATTGCAAACTATACAGGGATTCGGGGTTTCGCCCGCTTCATAAGAAGAAACAAAATTATCAATAACCTTTTTACAGAAAAGCTCTCTTCTGTCAACTACTATATGCTCAATTCCGATTTTTTCGCAAACAGCTTTTGCGTCCCTTAAATCATCAGTTGCGCCGTCAGTTGCGATTTCTCTGTAAAGAGACAGCGTAACGCCGATTACTTCAAAGCCCTGTTCCTTTAAAACAGCAGCCGCTACAGAAGAATCAACTCCGCCGCTCATTCCTATAATAACCTTTTTCATTAAATCACCGAATATATTATATATGATTTTTCTTTTCTCCGCAACAAAAAAACTATCCTAACGGATAGTTTTTTAAAGTTATTTTTTGTGACAGACGTTTTTCATAGCGCACCCGCCACAACCGCAGGAGCAAGAACCCTTGCCTTTTTTCTTTTTTACTATTTCATTTACAATAATTGCTATCACCAAAGCGGCAATTATGATAGATATAATGATTGTCGGCCACATAATTACACCTGCTTTTTTCTGTATTTATCTTTACGTAAAAGCATATAAAGGGCAAACAAAAGTGTTAATGCGGCAAATACCGTACCTATAACGTTTCCGCCCTCTACGGTAAACCAAAGTCCGAACTGATAAATCATAAGGCATACGCCGTAAGCAAAAGCGCACAAATAACCAATAGCGCCCATAGTCCACTTTGCGCTGTTCATTTCTCTTCTGATAGCGCCCATGGCCGCAAAGCAAGGAGCACAAAGAAGATTAAATACCATAAAGGAATATCCTGCAAGTTTTCCGCCCATAATCTGGGCAAAAGCGTTTTCGGCAGAACCCATTCCAAGAGCGCCAAACACACCGACGATTTCTTCTTTTGCCATAAGTCCTAATATGGTTGCAATACTTGCCTGCCAATTTCCAAAGCCCAAGGGTTTAAAAATAACAGCAATAAATTCACCAAGTACACTTAGTATGGACGTTTCTTCCGACTCTCCGATATAGTGCAGTCCGCCCGTAAAGGTAAGATTATTCAAAAGCCATATAATTACACTTGCGGCAAGAATAACGGTACCTGCACGTTTAACGTAAGACCAGCCGCGGTCCCAAACAGTTCTTGCAACGTTTGAAGCAAGAGGCGCGTGATATGCAGGAAGCTCCATAACAAAAGGAGAAGGTTTGCCTCCCAGCGCCTTTGTCTTTTTAAGAATTATTCCCGAAATAATAACCGAAACCACACCTATAAAATAGGCAGAAACTGCAATTATGGCACTGCCTTTGAAAAGGGCTCCCGCAACAAGTCCTACTATAGGCATTTTGGCGCCGCAAGGAATAAAGCTTGTGGTCATAACGGTTATTTTTCTGTCTCTTTCCTGATCAATGGTACGACTTGCCATAATTCCCGGCACACTACAGCCTGAACCAACAAGCAACGGTATAAAGGATTTTCCCGAAAGTCCGAACTTTCTGAAAACCTTATCCATTATAAAGGCAACCCTTGACATATATCCGCAGTCTTCCAGTAAAGAAAGCATAAGGAAGAGAATAAGCATCTGCGGTACAAAACCAAGCACCGCACCCACGCCGCCTAAAATTCCTTCACTTATAAGGCTATTAAGCCACGGCTGAGTGCCAAGAGCCACAAGACCGCTTTTAGCTGCAGGAATTATCCATTCACCGAAAAGTTTATCGTTCATAAAGCCAACCGACCAGTTGCCTATTGAACCGATAGATATGTAGTACACCAAAAACATTGCAAGTGCAAAAATCGGAAGAGCAAGGAAGCGGTTAGTAACCACCTTGTCGATTTTATCGGAAACAGAAAGTCTGCCGATACTCCTTTTCTTATAGCAGTCTTTAAGTAGTTTTTCGATATATTCATAGCGTTCATTTATAATAACGCTTTCAGCATCGTCGTCAAAATGCATTTCAACGTGACGTATATCCTTTTCGATATGCTCTAGAACCTTTGAATCAAGATTAAGATTTTCTCTGACCATTATGTCTCGTTCAAAAATCTTAATGGCGTACCATCTTTGCTTTTTGTCATCCATATCGTGTATGGCCGCCTCTTCTATATGAGCAACAGCGTGTTCAACGTCGCCCGAGAAAATATGCTCGGGAAGAACCTCTTTTCCAGCCAAGGCTATTGCCTTTTCTATCGCTTCTTCTATCCCCTCACCCTTAAGGGCAGATATTTCGGTTATAGGACAGCGAAGGGAAAAACTCAGCCTTTCAATATCGAATTTATCGCCGTTTTTTCTGACAACGTCCATCATATTTATGGCAATCGCTACGGGGATTCCAAGTTCCATAAGCTGAGTGGTTAAATAAAGATTTCTTTCGATATTAGTGCCGTCAACTATATTTAAAATTACGTCGGGACGTTCATTTACAAGATAATTTCTTGCAACTACCTCCTCGGGTGTATAGGGTGATAAAGAATAAATGCCCGGAAGGTCGGTAAGAATTACATTTTCATTCTTTTTAAGTTTTCCTTCCTTTTTTTCAACCGTTACACCAGGCCAGTTGCCTACATACTGATTAGAGCCGGTAAGCACATTAAAAAGGGTAGTTTTTCCGCAATTAGGATTTCCCGCAAGAGCAATTTTTATACTCATTTTATTTCTCCTATTCCACTTCTACCATTTCGGCATCAGCTTTTCTAAGGGATAACTCGTACCCTCTGACCTGAAGTTCAAAAGGATCCCCAAGGGGAGCCACCTTTCTTACGTAAATACGCGTACCCTTGGTTATGCCCATATCCATTATTCTGCGCTTTATTGCGCCTTCGCCATGTACCTTTACTACCTTTACGGTACTGCCGACGCGTACTTCTTTAAGTGTGTTCATTCTTTTTCTCCTAGGCAGTTAGCAGATGCTAACCGCAATCGCAAAATTTTAGTTAGCAGATGCTAACTTCATTAGTATAATACTACAAAAGTCAAAATTTGTCAATAAAAAAATCCGAGAAAATCTCGGATTTTTTAATTTATTTAGCGTAATCTACAACTCGGTTTTCACGGATAAGATTTACTTTAATCTGACCGGGATACTCAAGTTCTTTTTCAATTCTTGCGGCAATATCGTGAGCGATAAGCACCATCTGGTCATCGTTAACCATTTCGGGCTTAACAACTATACGAATTTCTCTACCGGCCTGAATTGCAAAAGATGTTTCAACACCGTTAAAGGAATTGGCGATTTCCTCAAGCTTTTCAAGGCGTTTAATGTAGTTTTCAATGTTTTCTCTTCTTGCTCCCGGACGAGCGGCAGAAATAGCATCGGCAGCCTGAACTATACAAGCAACAACCGTCTTTGCTTCAACTTCGCCGTGGTGAGCATGAATAGCGTGAATAACACCCTCGTTTTCTCTGCACTTCTTGGCAACCTCAACACCCAGCTGAATATGTGAACCTTCTTGCTCGTGGTCAAGAGCTTTACCAATATCGTGGAGAAGACCTGCACGTTTTGCAAGAGCAACGTCTGCGCCCATTTCAGCGGCAATAAGACCTGAAATATGGCAAACCTCCATAGAATGATTAAGCACGTTCTGTCCATAACTTGTACGGTAATGAAGCTTACCGAGAAGCTTAATAAGCTCAGGATGAAGGTTATGTACGCCTGCATCTATCATAGCGCGTTCGCCTTCCTGCTTAATGGTAGCTTCAACCTCAGCAGTTGCTTTTGCAACCATTTCTTCAATACGAGCGGGATGGATTCTACCGTCGAGAATAAGCTTTTCAAGGGTTATACGTGCAATTTCTCTGCGAACGGGATCAAAACTGCTAAGGGTAATTGCTTCGGGAGTATCATCAATAATAAGGTCAACACCCGTTGCAGTTTCAAGAGCGCGGATGTTTCTACCCTCTCTACCGATAATTCTACCCTTCATTTCATCATTGGGCAGAGCAACAACAGAAACTGTAACCTCGGAAGAGTGATCTGCGGCGCAACGCTGAATAGCGTGAGCAACAATTTCTCTTGCAATTTTTTCAGAATCTTCCTTGGTCTGCTGTTCGTACTCAAGCACCTTTACAGCCTTTTCGTGAGCAAGTTCACCGTCAAGCATAGAAAGTAAATGCTCCTTAGCCTGTTCTACGGTAAAGCCGGAAATACGTTCAAGAAGCTCCATCTGGCTCTTTTTAAGACGTTCGCACTCCTCGATTTTTTCGTCAATTTCCTTTGCGCGAAGCTGTAATTTTTCTTCTTTTGCTTCAAGATTGTCGATTTTTTTGTCAAGATTTTCTTCTTTTTGTTGGAGTCTGTGTTCTTGACGTTGGATATCACTGCGACGTTCACGCAGTTCCTTGTCATTCTCCTGACGAAGACGTAAAACCTCGTCTTTGGCCTCAACAAGAAGTTCTTTCTTCTTGGTTTCGGCGGTCTTCATTGCATCGCTGAGAATACGCTTTGCTTCTTCTTTAGCAGAGCCGATAGCTTTATCGTCGGATTTACGTCTATAGGACATACCAATAATAAAGCCTATTACGGCAAGTACTACTGCAACTACACCGCCTATAATGTAAGGCAAATAGTCCATATTAAATTTTCCTCTCTATATATTAAAATGCGTTTTATAAGGGATAACCCGCCGAGGCCGCATTTTTACCCCGGTATAAAGTCAACGTAAAAAGGTATGCTTCGCCAAAACATACTTTCCCACAATTGTAACCTACTGTGTTTCATTTTAGCACTATTTACTTTTTGTGTCAAGAAAAGGTTATATATATTGTTGTATATTTTTTAAAATACCACTACAAATTGATTAAAAAACATAAAAATACCGCAATAAATCATTATTGCGGTAAGAAAAAAATTAAGTTTTAACATTTTTTCGGTATTTCATAGGTGACATACCGAATCTTGCAGTAAAAGCTCTAGAAAAATAGAACTGGTCGCAATATCCGTACTTAAGACTTATTTCTTTTACCGAATAATTGCTTTTTCTCAAGGTTTCCTGCGCCGCAAAAAGCACCCTGTCATTTATATATTTTCCCAGTGTTACTCCCACTTCTTCTCTGAAAATTCTGTGAAGCCAACTTTCAGATACAAAAAGGTCTGTCGCTATTTCTTTTGCCGTAAGATTTGCGCTTAGGTTATCCTCAATAATTTTAATTGTTTTTTCTATTAAAGGATTTTTTATTTGGAGCTGATTTTCACCTTTGCCCAAAATTTTGGCAGCATTAAAGATTATATCGTGAAGTATTCTTTTTACCGCTATAGCCGAAAGAGATTCTCTGCTTTTCCAAAGCCTTCTCATTTCTTCAATAATTTCATTTTTATATTCAAAAACAACACCGTCTGAACCGCTTAACATATCAAAGCCCTCAAGGCTGAATACGTTTACGTGAAAATAAATTTTATGAAGAAAGGTAGAGCAATTATAGGTAAAATCAGTATCGGCAGGAAAAAGATATATATTTCCTTTTTTTAGTTTAAATTCCTTGCCGTTACAGGTTACCTCTCCTTCGCCGTCATACACAAAATATATTCTGTTAAAGGCCGCTTTTGCATAGTCGCAATTCCACCCGCTGTCAAGCTGACAATCATATGCCGACGAAATTCGTATATCAAGAGTTTGTATCTCTTTATAAAGCAGCGGGTTTTCAACATATTTCATAGTTTAATCCTCATCGGGATAGTCAGAGGAGGATTCCATTTCATATTCTTCCTCAGAGTCAAATATAGAGCCTATATTTTTACCCTTTTTCTTTGCAGCCTTTAAAACCAGTATAACTATAAGAAGTATAAACAGCACCGCAAAAATAGCAAGTAAAGCAACTACTACTGTTTTTTGAGCGGGACTCACTGTAATCTCTTTATCTGTTTGTGCAGGAGCCGCTGATAAAAATTTCACAAGTCTCTGCACAGTTTCTTCTCTTACATCAAAGCTATAGTAACCAAGATTACCATCGGGAGAAATTGCGGAAAATACCACAAAATCAGCAAGTTCTACGTCTGCATACTTATAACATGCAACCTTTTTGCCGTTTAAGTCATAACTTGACTTATAAAGGCCCTCAGGAGCTTCCTCTGTTACGTCCTTTATTATATAGGTAAAATTACCGGTGGAAAGATAAGCAAAGCTGCTTACCTGACCGTTTTCATAAAGGAAGAAGGCTCCTTCTTCTCCGCCAACCTCAATAAGATATAAAAGTACGGTTTTGCCCGAAGCATCTTTATATGCGGTTACTTCCTTTTCACCGTACTGTACTGTAGCAAGACTAAAACCTGCAGGCGGTTCAAGAGTAGCGTCCTGTTCGGCAATATTATAGTCCTTGCCATCTACCTTTACAATTATATCGGAAACGTTTCCCGAAACGGTAATATCGTTTCCGTTTTCATCAAGTCTGTTAAAGGTAACGGTATATCTTCTTGTTTCGCCGTTACTTGCCACAACCACAATTGTACGCACGTTATTGCCAACCTGAAGCTGACGTGCGCCCTCTACACTTACGGAAGCTTTTGGATCAAGGCTTTGACAGGAAAGTACGCCATCGGTCTGAGTATAGGGAACAACCACGGTATATTCTGTAATATTGCTGTTAAAAGCAGGGGTAAGAGTACCTGCAGCTACAGAAATAGAGGTAAGGGCCGCCTTGGTGTTGGAATTCAAATCCTGAGTACCGTTATTATTCTGCGAAGCAGCAGTTTTAAAACGGGCGGCTTGTTGACCGACAGATACCTCTACAGAACCGTTTGAAATCTTAATATTCTTTGCGCTTATGGTACAGCTGCCTTCCGCAATAACCTCAAAATCAAAGCTCTTTAACAAAGCTTTGTCGGAACCCACTACACTAAAGCCTATACTGGAGCCATTAACGTCCACATCGCTTCCCGAAGCATTTAAAAATTTAAGAACAGAACTGTCGAAGGTCAAGGTTCCTTCTGCTGCATTTATCTGCTCGCCAGAGGTTACTCTCACAGTCACCTTTAAGGTTTCGCCCACCTTAAGATTATTACCTGAAAAAACGATAACAGCATTGCCATCAAGAGCGTTTACCGATGGACACATTACTAACAAAAGGAAAACCACTATAAAAGCTACTATACTTAATTTTTTTAGCGCCTTTTTCATATTTATACTTCCTTCCAACTATTTTTCAATTATTCTATTCCAAGAAGCTTTCGCTGAAGCTTTGATAAATCCAATAAAGAAATTCTGCCATCATTATTTAAATCAGCAGATTTTTGCGCCGCATTACTTAACGTTTCAATAAGAACAATATGCCGCTGAAGTTTAGCTATATCAATAATAGAAAACTTTCCATCACCGCTAAGATCGGTTTGGACCGACAAGGTAAAGGAATTGCGAAGGTTTCCTTTATTGTCAAACAGCTCTATAATATCCCCTGTGCCGATATAAGCGGAAGTTTTATCAACCTTTGTTATTTTAGCGGTTCCGCCAATTACTCCAAAATTTGAAATCAGCGTTTGCTCGCTAGTCAGGGGCTTTATGCCCTTAACAACACTGCCGTCTGCAGTATATACGGACAAATTAAACTGAAATTCTGCATCTGCAGGAACTTCTCTGAAAACATAGATGTTATAGTCATTTTTTACTCCGCTGGTGCTGGTAACCGTTACGGTAAATAGGTTGTTTCCGTATTTAAGAGCCTTCACTCCCCCGCCGGTAACGGTTGCACCGCTGTCTGATGCTCTGGGTGTTATAACCACCTCGGAATCGGTAGCAGGAACCACAAATTCATAATCATTTACATATCTGTTGAAAGTAGGAGTAAACTTATAGCTGTCAACCGATAGGTCGGAAAGATAGCAGTTATTATTTCCTGTAGAGGTCGGATAAGCAGCCGCGCTGGTAGGCATTTCCTTATAAACGGGAATGTTGAAAATAAGCTCGGCATCCATAATAGCCTTATAGCCCGAAGCGGTTTTATTAGCTTCACTTGCCGCACCGCTGATATTGGTCATATATTCGTGAGAAAAATACGGTTTGCTCACAACGTTAAACTTCTTATAGTAAAGGGTATCCTGACCGCGATTAAGATAATTTTCCGCATACCATACGGCGCCGCCGATAATAGAATCTGCTCTGTTATCCCAAGGACGATAGTAGGAAGCCCTCGTTCCATCCCCGCCTTGTGCATATAAAAGACCGTACTGAATCGCGTTATAGCTTCCGCTTCTGTAAGCGCGAATATTATAGAAATTATAGTATCCTTCATAATTTGGATATTTACCCGAAACGGAATTTCCGCCGCCGCTGTTTCCCTGCTCTACAAGAATCATTGATGCAAGAGAAATAGGACTTACTCCCGAATCCTTAGCTGCAGCCAAAATTACATCTGCATAGGTTTCATAAGAGTCTTCAGGGAAATTTTTTGCAAGGAAGGTTCCGCTGACAGACGCCATTATTCTTTCTTTTGTATGAAGTTTTTCATCATACTCCATTGAAATAAACTGAAAAACTCCCGTAGAATTAAGGAAATTTCTGGGATCAAGGTAATATCTTATAACGCTTTCGGAAGCCTGAACCCAACCGCCCGAATCAACCGTATTATAGGTATTGCTGTTCCAGTTGTAGCAGTCCTTCGCCATAGATTTCCACGATTCAGGTTTTGAAGAAGCAACAGCAGACCTTCCGAAGCCCGATTCTCCAACTACCGCTTCCTCAAAAGTCATAGCCAGATGGTCGGCTTTAAACTGCCAGTTTGGATATAAAGCGTGAAGATTTCTTAAATACGGCTTATAGCTTTCGGGGAAGCCTTGTTCACTAAGCTTCTTTTCAAAATCAGCATCTTCCTCATATTCCACAAGAATTTCTACATTTGTTTCATAAGCATAGCCTGTTTTATTCTCACCGTTTAAAACAAAGGTTACGTGATACCACATATCACCGTCACTGTCATCCTCGGTACCTATTGCTGTTACCTCGGTGCCGATAGGCAGAGTAGCAACTGCGCTGTTCCAAGTACCCGGAGCAGAACGTATAGTAGCATTTTTAACGGTTTTTGCTTTATAGGTTTTATCACTGCCCGTTACGGTAACGTAATCGGAATGGACAAAGCCCACAATATCGCCTGATGACGTATAGGCTGTAAGACTGTACCAACGAGCGCCGCTTGCATCAAAGCCTACACCGTTTATAAGAACCTTAGTATTATTTTCAAGTTTGCCGAGAGATTCATTATTGGTTCCTGCACCGCTTCTTATGTTTACCGCGGTATCGTTTATGTACCCGTTACGGCTATACATAGTAACTGCCGAAACACTCAGCGACATAGTCAACGAACTTATTAAAAGTATAAAACAAAGAATAAGCGCTACAGCTTTGCGTATGTTTTTCATACTGACTTCCTTTCGGTAAATTACCTAGCAATAATAATCCATAATATATATTTATTATATATTTTTCGACAATTAATGTCAATACAGCAAATATTAGAATTATGAATCCAACTTATTCCCTGCTCCATAAAAAAAGAACTTGGTCGCCCAAGTTCTTTTCTGTTTATTTCGCCTTCATTGAACGCATTGCGTTAAGAATTGTAATTACCGCAATGCCGACGTCGGCAAAGACAGCCCCTGCCATTCCCGTAGCGCCGAAAATTCCCATCATAAGAAAGAGGATTTTAACACTCAAGGCAAGAATTATATTCTGCGTTGCAATTTCGGTTGTTCTTTTAGCAATCTTTATGGCAATAGGAATTTTTCTTAAATCATCATCAGCAATAACTACGTCAGCAGTTGTGTTGGCTGCATCGCTGCCGATACTTCCCATAGAAATACCCACGTCAGACCTTGCTAAAACAGGGGCGTCATTTATGCCGTCACCCACAAAAACAACCTTACCCTCAGAGTCTTTAATTATATTTTCTAAAATTTCAACCTTGTTTTCGGGAAGAAGATTGCTGAAATACTCGTCAATTGAGAGAAGCTCTGCTATTTCACCAGCATTTTCTTCTCTATCTCCCGTCAGCATAACCGTTTTTTCGGTTTCAAGCTCAATAAGTTTTGCTATAGCTTCCTTTGCTTCTTCCTTTACGGTATCTCCTACAGTTATAAAACCTGCAAATTTTTGGTCGATAGCCACATAAACGGCTGTTTTGTCGGTAGGTTTTACCGCAATATCCAATTCTTCCATAAGTTTAATATTTCCGACAGCAACCTGCCATTTTTCAATCATTGCTATTATGCCTTTGCCGGAAATTTCCCTTACATCGTTTACTCTAAATCGCTTATAATCTTCCTTTGAAGCCTCAACTATACACTTTGCAATAGGATGATTGCTTTGGCTTTCTGCGGCAGCGCAAACCGCAAGAAGCACCCTTTCGTTTATCTTTTCGGTGTAAATTTCTTTAACGGTAAATTTACCCTTAGTTAAGGTTCCCGTTTTATCAAAAACAACCGTATCGCACTTTGAAAGGGTTTCAAGCACTCCCGAGCCCTTTACCAAAATTCCCTTTGCCGAAGCCGCGCCAATACCGCCGAAAAATGAAAGAGGTACCGAAATAACAAGGGCGCAAGGACAGGAAATAACCAGAAAGGTTAAAGCTCTGCGTATCCATTCCCCTCTGTTATCATTTATAAAAAACTGCGGAATTATTGCTATTAACAGCGCGGTAATAACAACTGCCGGCGTATAATAACGGGCAAATTTTGTTATAAAGCGTTCGCTTTTAGACTTATTTTCAAAAGAAGTTTCGGTAAGCTCAAGTATTTTTGCAACCGACGACTGACTGAAAGGCGCGGTAACCTTAACCGTTATGGTGCCTTCCATATTAATACCGCCTGCAAATACTCTATCCCCCACTCCCACGTCTTTAGGAAGACTTTCTCCCGTAAGAAAGGAATTATTAACCGAGGTCTCTCCTTGGATAATTTCACCGTCAAGAGCAATTCTTTCGCCGGCAAAAATTTTTATTATTTCTCCCGTTTCAACCTCTTCGGGCGAAACAATTAAAGTCTCTCCATTCCTTACCACCCTTGCGGTGTCAGGACGGATATTGCTTATTGCCTCAATACTTTTTCTGCTTTTATTTACGGCATAGCTTTGAAAAAGCTCTCCGATTTGATAAAAAAGCATTATGGCAACGGCTTCAAAAAATTCCTTTAAGAATACCGCGCCCACACTAGCTATAGACATAAGCAGATTTTCATCTATAAAATTTCGGTGTCTTAGTCCCCATACCGCTTTCATAATTACGTCATAGCCCACAGCGATAAAAGCGCCTAAACAAAGGGATGAACTGATTATTTCATGTAACCCGATTTTGTTGAAAACAAGAGCCAATATAAGCAAAAAAGCGGAGCAAGCAATTCTAAGTAAAATCCGCTTTTGTTTACGATTCATCAAAAAGCCTTCTTTCTAAAATACTACGGTGCAATCGGGCTCTACTTCCTTGCAGATTAAAGCCGCTTTTTTAACTACTTCATCAAAAATTTCATCTGCTGCTTCAATGGTCAGCTTTTGAGCAATAAAGTTAACGTTTGCATTTGCAACGCCTTCTAGCGCTTTGATTTTTTCTTCCATTTTTGCGGCGCAATGAGCACAATCAAGATCATTGATTTTAAAAGTTTTTTTCATAATACTACCCCTTTTATTCTTCGATATGTTCCATACCGTTATTCAAAATTGTTTTTACGTGGTCGTCTGCAAGGCTATAGAACACCGTCTTGCCGTCACGTCTGAATTTAACTAAACTTGCCTGTTTTAAAATTTTAAGCTGATGGGATATTGCTGAAATTGTCATATTTAAAAGCCTTGCAATATCGCAAACGCACATTTCCCTTTTAAGAAGAACATATAATATTCTTATCCTTGTTTTATCACCGAAAAGCTTATAAAGTTCGGAAAGCTTATAAAGTGTTTCCTCATCCGGCATATCTTTAAGGACAGCGGAAACAATATCCTCGTGAATATGCATATACTCACAGTTTGGCGCTTCGTTCATCAGACCACCTTCTTTCATTTGAATGATTGTTCAAACGTTTTAATGACATTATATGTCTTTTTTCTGCTTTTGTCAATCATTTTTAAATATTGAAGTAATCTTTTATTTTTGTTATACTAATATCGAAAGGGATGAATAAAAATGAAACTTAATTATAAGCGTACTATACTTATCGGACTTGCATTTATGTCTATACTTGCCTTCTGGCAGTTTTATGATCAGGTTATTCCCTATCTTTTAGAATATACCTTTAAGCTTGGCACCTTCGAGGCAAATGCAATTATGTCAATTGATAATATTCTTGCTATTTTTATGCTTCCTCTTTTCGGGGCAATTTCTGACCGCACAAGAACAAAGCTGGGCAAACGTACTCCGTATATTCTTTTTGGTACAATAATTGCTTCAATTCTTCTTATATTCCTTGGCATACTGGAAGAAAGCAGAAACTTCTGGGGCTTTATAATAGTTCTTATGGCGATTCTTGTTACTATGTCGGTTTACCGCACCCCTGCCGTTGCTTATATGCCCGACGTCACCGAAAAACCTCTTAGAAGCAAAGCCAATGCCATAATAAATCTGGTAGGTTACATCGGCGGTATTTTTGCCACCGTCGTTATGATGTTTATGCTTAAAAGCGAAAAAAATGAACAGGGCGAAAGCGTTTATTCCGCTTCCCAGTCGTTCCTTCCCGTATTTATCGTTATTGCAGCCTTTATGCTTATAACGGTGCTTATAATGGTATTTACCATTAACGAAAACAAGCTGTTAAAAGAAACAAATATAAAGGACGAAGAAGCCATAACAGGATTAAATAAAAAGCTTCCTCGCCCCGTTCTTAAAAGTCTTATTTTCATTTTGCTTTCGGTATTCCTTTGGTTTATGGCTTACAATGCCGTTACCACCGCGTTTTCAAGATACTGTGTAAGTGTCTTAAAGGTTGACCTTTCCACCTCGTCCAGTTGGCTTCTTACCGCCACTATTTCGGCAATTATCGCCTTTGTTCCCCTTGGCTTTCTGTCCTCAAAGGTTGGAAGAAAAGCCACTATTTTAATAGGCGTTGCTGTTATGACGGTATGTTACCTTTGCGCCTTCTTTATCCGTATTCCCACACCCTTAATGTACGTTGTTTTAGCCATAATCGGCATAGGTTGGGCGGCAATTAACGTTAATTCCTTCCCTATGGTTGTGGAAATGAGCAGCGGCGCAGACGTAGGCAAATATACAGGCATTTACTATACCTTTTCTATGGCGGCGCAGATATCCACTCCCCTTCTTTCAGGACTTATAATTGATAACAGCGCATTTGGTTATTTAACCCTTTTCCCCTATGCAGTAATCTTCTCTGCCCTTTCCTTTGTTACTATGCTCTTTGTCAAACACGGAGACTCAAAGCCCGAAAGGAAAAATAGCCTACTTAAAAATTTTGATTCGGAGGAATAAAATGGTAGCATTAATAATCATAGTTTCTGTTTTGCTTTTTTTAGTAGTTTTTTATATTTGGGCGATTTTTCCCTCCCGAAGAAATCACAGCAAATTAAAGTATTTAAAGGGGCTTCATATTGCCCACCGCGGTCTGCACAGTAACGATAACGGTATTCCCGAAAACAGCCTTTTAGCCTTTAAAGAAGCGGTAAATAACGGCTTTGCTATTGAAAATGATATTCATTTAACTAAAGACGGCGAAGTGGTTGTTTTTCACGATGACAACATTTCCCGTATGTGCGGTATAAATAAAAAGATAAAGGATATGACTTTAGGCGAAATAAAGGAGCTTCGCCTTTTAAATACAGATGAAAGAATCCCCACCCTAAAGGAATGTTTAGAGGTGGTTGACGGCAAAGTTCCGTTACTTATTGAGTTTAAGTACGAAGGCAACACTAAAGAACTTTGCCAAAAAGCAAATGAAATTTTAGAAAATTATAAAGGGCTTTACTTTGTTCAGTCCTTTCACCCGCAAATCCTTCGTTGGTACAAAAAGCATAATAAAAAAATCTGCCGCGGACAGCTTTCCTCGGCATTCAAGGGCGAAGGCTTTATTAAAATAGTTGCAGGAACACTTATCTTCAATTTCCTCTCCCGTCCTGATTTTGTTTCTTATGATCAATGGGGTAAAAACTATCTTCCCTTTAAGCTTGTGAAAAAATTAGGCGCCTTTCCTGTAGGTTGGACCTTTAGAAGCCAAAAACAAGAGGATGACTGTAAAGAAGATTTTAATACCTTTATTTTCGAAGATTACATACCAAAAAAATAAAAGCGCGGTTTCCCGCGCTTTAATTTTTACTCATCTTTTTAGTTGGCAATTGGGAAATAATTATAGCGGCAAACATTATTACACAGCCGATTATTTCTTTTTTGGTAAGTATATCGCCAAAAACGGCTCCGCCAAGGGCGGCAAATACCGATTCAAAGCTCATTGCAATAGAGGATACGGTGGAGTTTTCGCACTGTTGCTGTCCTATTATTTGCAGAGTATAGGCAACACCGCTGCTCATAATACCCAGATACAAAATCGGGCCTAATCCCTTTATAATATTTTCTATTGTGGGGGCTTCAAAAATAAACATAAGCACAGTTGATAAAATCGCGCAGACAAAAAATTGAACACAGGAAAGCTTAACCCCGTCAACCTTTTGTCCTAAAGTATCAACACATATAATATGAAGTGCGAAAGCAACGGCGCAAATAAGAACAATTCCGTCTCCGCCGTAAACTCCGCTAACCCCGTTTGCAAAGCACAAGAAGTAAAGTCCAAATACTGCAATAACCACCGCAATAAGCACCGTAAAGGCAGGGCGTTTTTTAAGGAATATACTGAAAATCGGCACAAAGAGTATATACATTGCCGTTAAAAAGCCCGAACGGGCGCTGGCGGCGGCTTCTACGGGATAGGCGGCAATGCCGAACTGCTGAAAATTTGTAGCAACACACAAAAAGGCACCGCAGATAATTCCCGTTATAAGAAGGCTTTTTCTATCCTTTTTTTCCTTTGGAACAAGAGGTTGCTTCTTTATTTTTGAAACAACAAAGGAAAGAAGCAAAAGCGCAAATCCGCCCACGTAGGAACGCATAGCATTAAGGGTAAAGGGCTCAACGGTATCAGAAACCATATCCTGAAAGACAAAAGCAAAGCCCCATATAATTGACGCCAAAAGGAGTATAATACATCCCTTTAAATTTTTGAATTTCATATTTTTCACTCACATTTTTTATGTAGAATATTTTCTAAAAATATAGTATAATATCTATAGTTAGAAAAAGCAAGTAAAAAAGAGAGGCGCGGTTTATGAAAAAGTATATTTTAGCACTTGATGAAGGCACTACAAGTACACGCTCCATAATTTTTGACAGAAACGGTAATATTGTCAGCACCGCCCAAAAGGAATTTACTCAAATTTACCCCAGTCCCGGTTACGTTGAGCAAGACCCGATGGAGATTTATGCAAGTCAGTATGCTACCATGACCGAGGCTGTACTTAAAGGCGGTATATCTCCCGACGAAATTGCCGCTATAGGAATAACAAATCAACGCGAAACTACTGTTTGCTTTGATAAAAACACAGGCAAACCCATCTATAATGCTATTGTATGGCAATGCCGACGCACCGCCCCCTTTTGCGAAGAGCTTAAGGCAAGAGGACTAAGCAAATACGTAAAGGACACCACGGGACTTTTAATTGACGCTTACTTTTCTGCAGGAAAAATCCGTTGGATACTTGATAACGTAGAGGGCGCAAGAGAAAAGGCGGAAAAGGGCGAACTTCTTTTCGGCACTATCGACACCTGGCTTATTTATAAATTAACAGGCGGAAGGCTTCATATTACCGACTATACAAACGCTTCCCGAACAATGCTTTTTGATATTAAAAATTTGTGTTGGGACGAAAGACTTTTAAAGGAATTTGATATTCCTGCTTCACTTTTGCCCAAGGTATTAAGCAGCAGCGAAATCTATACGCACATAAATTTTATGGGATGTGAAATTCCCATTTGCTCTATTGCAGGCGACCAACAAGCCGCCCTTTTCGGTCAATGCTGTTTTAATAAAGGCGAAGCAAAAAACACCTACGGTACAGGTTGCTTTTTACTTATGAACAGCGGAAACCTTTGCCGCACCGATAATGAGGGTATGCTGACCACCATTGCCGCCACTCCCAAAGGAACCCCCGTTCAATACGCCTTTGAAGGAAGCGTTTTTGTAGGAGGCGCTTTAATTCAATGGTTAAGGGATGAAATGGGGCTTATCGACGAATCCAAGGACAGCGAATATTTCGCAAAAAAGGTAAAGGACAGCGGCGGCGTTTACGTCGTTCCTGCCTTTGCAGGTCTTGGCGCACCCTACTGGGATATGTATGCAAGAGGCACTATTGTGGGACTAACCCGAGGAACAGGCAGAAATCATATTATAAGAGCCTGTCTTGAAGCAATTGCCTATCAGACAAACGATTTACTTTTATCCATAAAGGAAATCCCCGACACTAAAATCTCTGTTTTAAAGGTTGACGGCGGAGCAAGCGCAAATAATCTGCTTATGCAGATTCAATCAGATATTTCGGGAATAAATATTGAACGAGCCGCCTTAGGAGAGGCAACCGCTTTAGGCGCCGCTTTTCTTGCAGGTCTTGCCGTTGGCTTTTGGAAGGATACCGATGAATTAAAGGCTATAATGAGTAGCTCCACCCTTTTTGTACCCCAATTAAAGCAAGAAGAACGGGAAAATATAGTTAAAAACTGGAAACGCGCAGTAGATCGCGCAAAGCATTGGGAGGAAAGCCTATGAAAAAAGAATACATAAAAATCCCTTCAAGCGACAACCTTAACACCCTTAACGTAAAAATATATATTCCAAACGGTGAGCCTTTGGGAATTTTTCAGGCTGTTCACGGAATGACCGAGCATCTTGAAAGATATGACGAATTACTTGAGGCTGTTTGCGACGCGGGTTATTTTTGCATTATTCACGACCATTTAGGACACGGAAGAACAGCAAAGGAAGAGGATTTGGGCTTTATTGCTCAAAAGGACGGTTATAAATATCTTATTGACGATATAGAACGGGTTTACAGAGCAGCCGACAAATGTTATCCCAACAAAAAGCATATATTACTCGGTCACAGTATGGGTTCCTTTATAACAAGACTCTATTTAAGTCAATATGGCAAACATCTTGACAGCTATATAATGATGGGAAGCGGATACGGTAATCCTGCCGCCGATATAGGACTTCTTTTAACAAAACTTCTTTGCAAAATAAAGGGAGATCGCTACGTTTCCGAACTTATTTACTCTATAGCCTTCGGCGCCTACAACAAAAAATTCAAAGACGAAAACTCCTCTTACGCATGGCTGAGCAAAGAAGACTCAAACAAAGAAAAATATGCAAAAGACAAATACTGTACCTTTAAGTTCAGCGTATCAGCTATGAACGACCTTATAAGATTAAACAAAATGGCAAACCAAAAAGGTTGGTATAAAACCCTCCCCGAAGGTTCAAAAATACTGATAACGTCGGGAGAAAACGACCCTGTAGGCGAATATTCAAAGGGAATAAAAAAGGTTTACAAAAAACTTCAAAAAGAACAAAGATACGACGTCACACTTAAGTTATATAAAGACGCCCGTCACGAAATTCTTAACGATTACTGTAAACAGGAAGTAATTTCAGATATAATTTCCTTTCTGTAAATTCTATTTGCTATTTTAAAAATAGTATGATACAATGTATTATACTTAAAGTTCGTTTTCGAGGAGAAAAGAATAAAATGAATAGACTCAATAAAATTTTAAGAAAGAAGAAACGGGCAAAACAAGCTATAAAAAATAGCGGTAATCTTGCGGCCCTTTATACTCTCGGTTTTTGTTATTTGTTTATCATAGCCGAAATCACCTATAAAATAAAGGTATTGCACGAGGTATGCACCTGGGAAGTAATTTTACTGTTCCTTATTCCCGCTGTTTACGGAATTTTCAGAAAGTTATTTTCAAAAAGCGAAATTCCTCTTGATACAAAGGGCGAACCCCTTCCTACCGGCAACACAAAAAGTGATAAGAAACAGCGAAACAAATTTTATCGCTTTAACGCATTTGTTTACGCACTTATATTTGCAATAGTTTTAGCTGTAGGATTTTTGAGCAGTTCTATGATAAGCAACGTAAATATCGGTTCGGAATTACTCTTTGATGCTGAGCTTCCCAATTTCCTTTTCGGAGCAATCTTTTCGTTGATTCTATTCCCCTTCGTATATCTGGCAACCTTTATGGTTGAATACGTATGGTATGAATATAAAATTTCTCAATATAATCTTCTGGTTTTAATCCGCGAAGAAGCACAGCAAGAAGAAAATGCGGCAGAAAAAGAAATAGAGCCGAAAGACTCAGAGGAAGAAACAAAAACCGAAGAAGCTATTATCTAAATAAAAAACTTGGAGTTTTCACTCCAAGTTTTTTTATTGTTCTGTATAATACAGTTTAAGCACCGCTTCGAAAAGAGAAGTTTCATCGGGATAAAATTCTGCATAGCCGCCATCTCCTATTATCTGTTCTCCCTTAAGGGAAATAAATTCAAGAGAAGCGGTTTTTTTACTGCTTACAACACTTGTTACAAGATAACTGATTTTTCCTGCATCTAGATTTGTTACCGCATTTTTTTGAACCTTACCGTAAAGTTTTACGGGGAAGGTAATATCACTTTTTGTTTTTTCTATCACCGCGGCAGAGTATTTATTTATATAATCAAGCTGTCTTTCCATTCGAAGATAACTTGCATCAGCAGTTTCCTGATTTCTTACCTGAAGATAGGAAAAAACGTTGCTGCCATAAAGCTTTGCAGGAACATTTTTATAATAGGTCACTCCACCTACTGTCAAGGTTTCATTTGGAACAACGGTTATAGTACCCACTGCATTATGCAATTTGGAAATTGCTTTTGAATCTACAGCAAAATAGGAATTTATTGGCATACCATAAAGAAGATTAGAAACGCTGTCCACCGTATTTTCACAGCTTTTTTCTTTACCGTCACCGTAAGCATAAGCAAGGCATATCTGCTTCTTTTCAATTCCAATGTAGTTACCGCTTTTTGAATATAAGCTTATATCGGTATAAGTATCTCTGGGAATACCAACAACTACAGTTTTTCCGCTTTTGGTATCAATAGCCATCAGATAAAGAGCATCGGCCTGTCCTGCATTGCCTGTAACGTATTCGCCGCCTGACATTCTCTTTGTGTCATCAATGCCCATACATAGTATTGCAGTTACATTTTCATTATACGTATAAACCTTACCACCGTAAACAACGGTATTATCTTCATTTATTATAGCCTCAACGCCTATATCCGAAATAATGGTGCCGTCATTTTTAAAAAGTCCTCTTTTGCCCGAAAACCATAAATACCCCACTGTGCCTGCCACAACGAGCAAAATACCTAAAAAGCAACACAAAACTATTAGTAAGGTCTTTTTTGTTTTTTTACTTTGTGAGGGTGTCATCGGTCAGTACCCCCTGAACAAGATATCTATAGTTATCGTTAGTAATACAGGTGCTTAGTGTTATAATTTTATCATCAGCCGTCACTTCAACATCTTTACGAACGTTAACTATTGTGGATTTTGGATTTTTTGTCATTTCAATATAATCGGCAAAAACCTGTTTATTGCTGAAATCAAATGCATAAAGAATATGTCTGTTATCATATCGGTATGCCGAATAAATTGTATAGGTAAGAATATGTCCCGGTGTATAAATATAAATATACTTGTTCTCATTAAAAAATGATGCTTTTCTGAAGGAATGAAGGGAAGCAAACATAGAGCCGTTATTCATATTATGACCGTAAAGAATAGTGTTAGGATCAGTAAAATCATCGGTGTTATACATTTGAGAATAAATACATCCCGCAAATCTGTACTTACCGTTTTCATCGTGATTAAGATAAAAGTCCTCAGGTTTATCGTTACTTCTCAGTACAGGATAGTCAACCTTTGTGCCGGGCACCTTTATCCAAGCGTAAATATCGGGGCTTTTTTCTTTAAGAGCTTTAAAATCAATGGGATTATCAGGAAGTTCTGCCTGCGGTTTGCTTTCCTCTGAGCTGACCGAAGGATCACTTACATCGGGCGGTGTATCTTTCGCCGAAAGCAACGGAGGAATCACATATACTGAGAAACATATAACTGCAATTAAAAACAGGCAGATACATATTATAAGAACTGTTTTTTTGTTTTTCATATCGTTCCTCCTTTACATATTACTTATACATTTTACCACATTTATATTCATATTGTCAAACAACAAAAAATACCTCCCGAATGATCGGGAGGTAAAATCTTTAAAAATTAGCGTACGCGCTTTGCAGCAACTACAGTAGCAGCACCGGAAAGAACCACAAGAGCGAAGAGAAGACCTGCAACTGCCATGCTGAAGTCAGCGGTAGGAGGAGATACAGGAGGCTTATCATCTTCGGGCTGGGGAACATATTCGGAATCAGCAGAAACGTGAAGACCGTCAGCAAGAGGTTTGAAAGACACTTCAAGGAGCTCGTTATTAAGAGCAACTACTTTACCATCTTCGATCTTGTAGTCAACGCCTTCTTTAGCTTCTGTGCCGTCAGAAAGCTTTACAGATTCGATTTTGTAGTCAACGCCTTCCTTAGCAGCAGAACCGTTCTGCTTGAAGAAGAACCAACCTTCAAACTTAATTTCAACGCCTTCAACGGGTTCGATTGCAATTTCAATTTCGCCGTCTTCTTTAACGGTAACCTTTTCATTCTTAGTAGCACCGTCAGCAGCGCCTTCGCTTGTATCGGGCTTATTAACGATAACCTCGAAATATACAGTTCCGCCGACACTCTTTGCAGCAAAAGCAGGAACAGCTAAAGAAAGAGCGAGAATTACTGTTAACATAATAGCAAGTATTTTTTTCATTATTTATTCCTCCAAAATTTTAGAGATATTTTAATACGATAATATTATATCACCAAAATTTCAAATTGTAAAGTCTTTTTTTGAAAATTTTTATTTTTTAAAAAGTTGACTTACAGGCACTGTTGCATATATACTTATTATGTAAGTTTAATCCCTAATATCCTATACAAAGGAAAGGTTACGATTATGGAAAGCAAATTACTGGGTATCCTAAACAAAGAACTAAAGCTGGGCGTTAACACCGTCATTTTGGAAGAAACAACCTCTTCTAACGATTACTGCAAAATTCTTTCTAAAGACACAAAGGAAGACACTCTTGTTATAGCACTTTCGCAAACCGGCGGAAAAGGCAGACTGGGCAGAAGCTTCTTTTCTCCGAAAGACAGCGGGATTTATTTAAGCTTTCTGCTTCATCCGAACCTTACTGCAAAGCAGTGCACCAAAATAACCACCGCCGCAGCAGTAGCCGCCGCTGAAAGCATTGAATTTATTTCAGGTAAAAAAGCCTACATAAAATGGGTAAACGATATTTACCTTGACGGCAAAAAGGTTGCCGGAATCCTTACCGAAACAGGCTTTTCGGGAAGTTCAGACAAGGTACAGTATGCCATAATGGGAATAGGCGTAAATCTTTTTAACCCCAAAGGCAACTTCCCCGAAGATATAAAAGAAAAAGCAGGAAGCGTTTTCGGTCAGCTTCTGCCCTCCTCGGAAATCACCGTAAATTTCATTAAAGAATTTGTTAAACGCTTTTTGGATATATATGCAATTCTTCCCGATACTTTATATATGGAAAATTATAAAAGCCGTTCAATGCTTATCGGTAAAAACGTATCCTTTACAAAGGACGGCGAAAAATATAACGGCTTTGTGCTGGGCATTGATGACGATGCGGGACTATTACTTGCCACCGACAAGGGCAGTGTCACCCTTAAAGCAGGAGAGGTAAGCCTTAATATGTAAAATAAGACGCTTAAAATAAGACGCTCAAGGAAAATCTTGAGCGTCATTTTTATTATTTATCTAAATTTTTATAAAATTCCACAGCGAGAGCATCGCAACGTTCGTTTTCTTTATGTCCGTTATGCCCCTTAACCCAGTTTATAGTTACGTCGTGTTTTTTGAAAAGTTCAAGAATTTCTTCCCACAAGTCAACGTTTAAAGCAGGTTTTTTGTCAGCCTTTCTCCAACCGTTTTTCTTCCAGGACTCTGCCCAGCCAAGCCCAATTCCGTCGGAAAGATATTTGGAATCGGTGGTCAGCACCACCTTACAAGGCTCCTTTAAAGCGCGAAGCGCCATTATAGCGGCAGTAAGCTCCATTCGGTTATTTGTGGTTTCTTTTTCGCCGCCCGAAAGTTCCTTTTCAGTTTTTCCGTAACGAAGTATTGCGCCCCAACCGCCTGGGCCGGGATTTCCCGAACAGGCGCCATCGGTAAAAATTTCAACAGTTTTCATATCAATACTTCCTGTAGCTTCCTATAACCTTGCCGAGTACGGAAGGATTTTCGGGATAAATGGGATCAAAATCGGGATTTTCAGGCATAAAAATTACCTTGCCGTCCTTTTGGAGAAGTCTTTTTACAGTAGCCTCTTCCCCATCCATACCTATTATTATATCTCCGCTTTTATATGCGGCATTTTTATCGGCGACAACTATATCACCGTCAAGAATACCTGCGTCCCTCATTGAAAGTCCTACTACACGAAGCGCAAAAAGTCCTTCCGAATCATTTGCAGGATAAGGGATATAATCCTCTATCTGCTCAACCGCCAAAATAGGCTGACCTGCAGTAACCCTTCCTACAAGAGGTACTCTTGCAGCAGATACGCTGTCGGCAATTCTTATGGCGCGTGACGAATGACTGTCACGTATAATATATCCGTTTTGTTCAAGTGAATCAAGTACTGCATGAACGGTAGAAGTGGATTTTATCTGACAAGCCTTACATATTTCTCTTACTGTAGGAGGCAGACCGTTTGACATACTGGAAATAAGATAACGGTAAACCTTTTCCTGTCTTTCATTAAGCTTAGCCTTTGCCATTTATTTTTCCTCCCGAACATTTATTCTGTTTTTATCTTACCACATTTCTTTTTAACTTTCAAGAGAAAAACTTTAATAATTTCACTTATTCCCATAGATATAAGAATAAAGGCAAATATTTTTCCTATAAACGCAGCGCTCATCACCAAAGTCAGCAAATATCCTATAACGGCGCCCACAACACCGAAGGCCGCTATAGGAAGCACCGTTTTAAACTCAATAAGACCTTTTTTAAAATAAATAATCACCGCAACAATGCCTATGGGAATAAAGAAAAGAAGATTTATTCCCTGACTTAAAAGCTGAGGTTTATTTTCAAATACCCTTAGATATATAAGCAACACAGCGCCGCCGCCAAGCCCTAAACCGCCTATTATTCCCGAAAGAAGCCCTGCAATTAATTTCACTATAAGCATTATCTTAATAACATCCTTATCCCTGCCCAAATCATAAATCCGCCGAAAACACCACGCAAAAGCACAGGAGAAATCTTTTTAAGCAAATAGGTTGCCAAAATCGAGCCCACTACACCAAGGGGCATAAAAATAAGAGCGTCTTTAAGATTTACATATCCCTTAAGCATATAAATAACGGCGCTGAAAAGGGTGATGGGCAAAATCACCGCTACGGCATTTGCGTGAGCTTTTTTTGTATCAAGACCGCATTTTTTAAGAAGAGGTACAGCTATCATACCGCCGCCCGCCCCTAAAAGACCGTTAACCAGTCCTACCAGTATTCCGAAAGCAAAGTACATATATTTTTTCTTTTTCATAATTTCACCCTGCTTAGTATTCCCAAAAGAATGTAAAAAACGGAGAAAACCCATTAAAAGTTTTCTCCGTTTCTTATTTTATATTATTTTTGTTTTAACATATCGTACTGTATAGCCGCCTTTTGAGCAGGTGTTACATAAACCGTCTGCACCGTTTTTATTTCGGGATTAGTAGGTTCGGGAAGTAACATCTTAACAGGCACAAGGGAAGGAAGGGTGTTTACGGGAGCGGGGTTGCTTTCAACAGGCTGACTTGCCACCGCATTTTCGTACAGATTTTTGGGCGCTGTGTCCTGTACAGCGGGAGTGGGCGCAGCAGGGATTTCAGGCTCGGTTTTTACAGGAGGGATAACCTCCAGTTGAGCTCCGCAATTTTTACAGTAAACAAACTGTTCTTCGTTTTCACATTTACACACTTTACAAATTTTCATAATTTACCTCCTTAAATAAAGGAAAAGATTACAGACGGAATAAAGGAAACCGCCATATAGGCTATAACAAATGCAAAAAGATTAACTCCGCCTTTTTTCCTGATAAGTTTTAGCTTTTGTTCCTCATCTGTAGCTGTTTCTTTTATTTCCTTAAGACTCTTTACGGTATGCTTATAGTAAAGCTTATTGGCAAACAGCGCGCTCAAAAGCCTTACCGATACCGCGAGCAATACACCTATTGCGCCAAGCAAAAAGTTCATCCATAAAGCCTTATCGTTACTGGCAATTAAAGCCTGTGCCAAATCATAATAGGTTTTAATGCTTGAGTCTGCCATAAGCTGACCGATAGAGCTGTTAAAGGGCGCAAGAAGTATATTTGCGGCTATTTCAATAGCTCCCGATATAAAAGCATAAGAATACATCTTACGCATAGCAAAGCTGGCTGTCGGGAAAAGAAGATGCCAAAAGCTAAACCAAACCTTTCCGCCGTTTTTAAACTCCTTAAACTTTGGAATAAAGCGGTTAGTGGAAACCATTACAAAATCCTTTGCTTCATCAGCAGTAACGCCCTCGCCTAAATCCTCATCAGGCTTTACTCCGCCCAAAAAGTCAATTTTTATAGCAAAGGGAGCTCCCTTATTTACAGGAGCGCCGCACTGATTACAAAAAGAATCACCCTTTGGAAAACGGCTATGACAGGAAGGACATTCCTGTAAATCCTCCGTTTTTTCCTCTTTAACTTCACTTTTTTCTCTAACTTTATCATACTGCATATCGGTGCCGTGAAATTCTTCCATTCCGCACCGACCTGTATTTATAAAGCACTCTCTGTGATGGGGAGCGGCGCATACGGGGCATACCGCTATTTCATCCTCATCAAACAAATAGGCTTTGCAAATAGGACAGCTTTGTCCATTAACCGAAAAACTCATTTCTATAATCCTTTGCATACTTAAAAATCATATCAAAATACTCTTTACCGTAATTGTGGAATTGTCTGTCTTCCACCATTTTTTTAAGGGTTTCTTCACTAACCCATCTTGCTTCTGCAACCTCGCTGGATTGCAGATTTAAAGAGGATACGTCGGCATCGCTTGTAGTAAACCATATATCAACGAAAGAATTCCTCTTCTTTATGCGTCCCATTTTTTTGCACAGACGCTGTGTGCAACTGATTCCCAGTTCCTCTAAAAGTTCGCGCTGAGCGGCACAGTAGGATGTTTCGCCCGAAATTGCAGAGCCGCCGGTGGCAGCCCATTCACCCGGCATAAGCTTTTTATCGTCGCTTCTGCGTTGAATCAAAAGCTTTCCGTCTTTTGAAACAACCCATATATGCACCACCAGATGATATTCACCCGGTCGCATAAAATAATTACCGCGTACAGCCGTTTTGCCGGTAACTTCACCGGAGGAATTTAAGATATCCCATTTTTCCATTTTCGGCTTTTTCCTTTTCTTTTTTCTATACTTTTTCCGTATATTTCCGAAATTTTCGAAAATTCATAGAGTTATTATATCAAAAAAACCTTTATTATTCAACCTTTTATATTATGTTTTTATTTTTTATTAAAAATTTCTTGTAAATAAAGAAATTATGGTATATAATATATGCAGTGTATTCGGGTGTGCGAATGGACGGGTCCTGTGCGACGGGATGCCATGAACCATGTCAGGCGGGGAACCGAGCAGCATTAAGTGGATTTTTCCGTGCGCCGCAGTAAATCGGTTCATTCGTACACCCGAGTACACTTTTTTAAGAAAGGAAGGCTTTTTATGGCATATCAGGCTTTATACCGAAAATATCGCCCTACCACCTTTAGCGACGTAGTGGGACAAGACCATATTACCGAAACGCTTAAGAATCAGCTTAGCTTAGGTAAAATTTTTCATGCCTATCTTTTTACGGGAACACGCGGAACAGGTAAAACCACCTGCGCTAAAATTCTTGCCCGCGCCGTTAACTGCCTTTCCAGTGAAAACGGTAACCCTTGCGGTAAATGTGCCGCTTGTAAAATTTCCGAAGCAGGTGAAAATACCGATATTGCTGAAATTGATGCCGCTTCCAATAACGGTGTTGATAATATCCGAGAGCTTCGCGACCAGATAAACTTTGCTCCCGCCTCTTCAAAGTTTCGCGTTTATATTATCGACGAGGTACATATGCTTACCGAATCAGCCTTTAACGCTCTGCTTAAAACCCTTGAAGAGCCCCCTGCTCATATAGTATTTATACTTGCTACTACCGAGGTTCACAAGCTCCCCGCAACCATTCTTTCCCGTTGTCAGCGTTTTGATTTTCACAGAATCGAAAGCTCGGTTATTGAAGAGCGCTTAAAATTCGTTGCAAAGCAGGAAGGTCTTACCCTTACCGACGGCGGCGCAAATCTTATTGCAGCAGCTGCAGACGGCGGTATGCGTGATGCTTTAAGCCTTCTTGATATATGCGTATCAAACGGAGATGTTATTGACGAACAGGTTGTATCAACTGCCTGCGGTATGGCGGGAAAAGAATATTTAATAAAGCTTGCTGATGCGGTAAATAGGCTTGACGTATCAGGCGCTCTTACCCTTCTTGACAGCCTTTATACCGCTTCGGTAGATATGTTAAGACTTCTTAACGAGCTTACTTCTCACTACCGCGACCTTATGATAGTAAAAACAGTAAAGGGCGACAAAAAGCCTATTATCTGTTCTGCTTCACATCTTAACGCCCTTAATGAACAGGCTGAAAAATATTCTCTTAAGGATATTATGCGTATTCTTCGCATATTAAAGGAAATCTTCCCCTCTATGCAAACGGGGGATAGAAGACTTCAAATGGAAATGGCGCTTATCCGTCTTTGCTCAAAGGATGACAGTCTTGCAGATACAGGCGACCTTTTAAGAAGAATATCTGCTTTGGAAGAAGCATTAAGCGGCGGTGTTGTTACCGGCGTTCCTCTAAAAGCTACTACCGTTAAAGAGGTTGCATCCACCCCCCTAGCAGAAGTTAAAAAAGAAGAAGTAAAAACCGAGGAAGCGGTGGAAAGACAGATTCCAAACGGAGAGCTTGACTGTTGGCACGACCTACTGGAAACGGTTTACGAGCTTTGTCCTCCCGCTATGGGTGTGCTTAACGGCTCAAGAGCCTATATTGACGGCGGATTTTTGCTTATTGACGCGCCAAATCCTATGTTCCGTTCAATGATAAACAGCAACGAAATTATGAAAGAATCTATTAAAAAAGCCGCAGTAAAGCATCTTGGTAAATCCTATAGACTGGGGCCCTACAAAAAAACCGAAACCGCCCGAGAGGATAATGATATGTTGGCGGTTATTGCAAATAAATTAAAAGAAATCGAACAAGGTGGTAACTGATATGAAAGTAAGAATCCCAAATTCCGGCGGACCGAATAATATGAACGCTATGCTCAAGCAGGCTCAAAAAATGCAGGAGGATATGGCTAATCTTCAGGCTGATTTAGAGCAGAGAGAATATAACGGAACTTCAGGCGGCGGTGCCGTAAGCGTAACGGTTGACGGCAAACACAACATAACCAAGCTTACCATAAGCCCCGATATCATTGATCCCGATGATGCAGAAATGCTTGAAGACCTTATTACCGTTGCAGTAAATGCCGCGATAAATGAAGCCGCATCCACAGCAGAAGCCGAAATGGGCGCAATTACGGGCGGACTTAATATCCCCGGAATGTTTTAACAGCTATGGCATATAACATTACTTCCCTTACCGACCTTGTGGCGCAGTTTGAAAAGCTCCCCGGTATTGGTAAAAAAACCGCCCAGCGTCTTGCCTTTCATATTTTGGCTCAACCGCCCGAAAGGGCTCAGAAATTCGCAAATGCGCTTATTACAGCGAGAGAGAAAATCCGTTTTTGCTCCTGCTGTCAGGCGCTTAGTGACACAGATATATGTCCCGTTTGCAATGATAGTCAAAGAGACCATTCTACAATATGCGTTGTAGAAGACCCCAAGGACGTTCTTGCTTTTGAAAAAACAAGGGAATACAGAGGTCTTTACCACGTGCTTCACGGCGCCTTTTCGCCACTTGACGGCGTAGGCCCCGAACAGCTTAAAATCAAAGAGCTTATGGCAAGGCTTTCTAACACCGACGTAAAAGAGCTTATTATGGCAACTAATCTTACGGTTGAGGGCGAAGCCACCGCAAGCTATATATCCCGTCTTGCAAAGCCGCTAGGCATAAAGGTTACCCGTCTTGCATACGGAATCCCCGTTGGCGGCGACCTTGAATATGCAGACGAAAAAACTCTTACCAGAGCATTGGAAGGAAGAAACGAAATATAATGGAACAAAGTAAAATTGACCGTATAAATTTCCTTGCGAGAAAAAGCAAGGCGGAAGGTCTTACCGAAGAGGAAAAGGCTGAACAGGCAGTACTTCGCCGAGAATATATAGAGGGCTATAAAAGAAGCCTTGAAATTCAGCTTAATAATACTTCAATCCTCTACCCCGACGGCACAAAGAAAAAAGTAAAGAAAACAAAGAATTAAAAAAAGTTGTCTTTTAAAGACAACTTTTTTTTGGATCAAATGACGGCATAAGTTTAAGTTTAAAGAGATTTGTTTTGTGTTTTCTGTCTATTATTTCTTTTTTCGCTTTATCTTCAATTTCTCCGGTACGGATGTATTTATCCAGTTCGGCATAGGTAAAGCCAAGATTTTCTTCATCAGTTTTGCCGCAAAGTCCGTCTATGGGCACCTTATCCACAAGAACGTCGGGAAGTCCTAACACTCTGCCTATTTCCTTAACCTCGGTAACGGTAAGATTGCACATAGGGGAAAAATCACCTGCGGCATCGCCATAGCGTGTGGAATAACCCACCCAGTCCTCCGAAAGATTGCAGGTATTAACCACTCTGCCGTTAAAGGACTGACTTACGGCATAAAGGGTTGTCATACGAATACGGGGAGAAATATTTATTTTGGTCTGTTCGCTTACCTCTATTTTTGAAGAAATTTCATTCATAAGGGCATTAAAGGTCTCTTCAATATTTATTTCAATCTGCTTTATTCCCAAATGGTCGCATAAAAGATATGCCATATCAATGTCAAACTGCTTCCCCTTAGGCATAAGCACACCTATAACTCTGTCCTTGCCTAAAGCTTCAACGCAAAGGGCGGCGGCAACAGAGCTGTCCTTTCCGCCTGAAATACCGATTACAGCATTACAGCCCTTTCCGTTTTCTTCAAAAAAATCTCTTATCCACTGAACACATTTGTCTTTTGTTTTTAAAGCATCAAACATAATTTACACCTTCTTTAATCATTATTTTTATTATACCATAAATCTCTTTTTATTTCACCTATTTTTTCTGCGGAAAATTTTTTCTTGTAAATAGGCTCTGTTTTGTGGTAAAATGAGAAGGATAAATCGCAAAAGGGAGGGATTTTATGAGCAAGAAAAAGAAAAAATGGCTTAGGTTCCGCCATAAAGTTATACGGAACGTTGCCTATTATATACTTTATCCCTATGCAAAATTAAAATACAACATCAAGATACATAAATTTAAAGAGCAGGAAAAACGTCCGTATCTTATTTTACTTAACCATCAAACCCCCTTTGACCAGTTTTTCGTAGGAATGTCCTTTAAGGGCCCTGTTTACTATCTGGCTACCGAAGATATTTTCTCAATGGGATTTTTATCAAAGCTTATAAAATATGCAGTTGCTCCCATTCCTATTAAAAAGCAGACCACCGATGCTTCGGCGGTTATGAACTGCATAAGAATTACCCGTGAGGGCGGTACTATTGCCATTGCGCCCGAGGGTAACCGTACATACAGCGGTAAAACAGAGTATATGAATCCCGCTATTGCTCCACTCGCTCGAAAATTAGGTCTTCCCATACTGCTCTACAGAATAGAGGGCGGATACGGTGCAGAACCCCGTTGGACCGACAAGGTAAGAAAAGGGGAAATGGAAGGCTTTGTAAGTGAGGTTATTCCCCCCGAGGAATACAAGGAGCTTACTAATGATGAATTAATGGAAAGAATAAGAAAAGGTCTTTACGTAAACGAAGCAAAAAAAGACGTTCTATTCAAATCCAAAAGACGCGCCGAATATCTTGAACGTGCAATTTACGTATGTCCTTTCTGTAATTTAAGCAAATTCGAAAGCAATAAAAACGAAATAACCTGTAAAGGCTGTAATAAAACCGTAATTTACGGTGAAGATAAAACCCTTTCAGGCAAGGGCTTCGATTTTCCCTTTACCTTTGTTAATGATTGGTACGAATACCAGCATAACTTCGTAAACAGCCTTCAGCTTACTCCCTTTTATGATAAGCCGATGTATGAAGACATATCCGAGCTTCGTCAGGTTATAGTATATAAAAAGAAGCTTCTTTTAAGAAAGAAGGCTAACCTAAAGCTTTACGGAAACAAAATAGCAATAGACGAGGGAAAAGAAAACGCGCTTATTCTTCCCTTTGATGATATAAGCGCAATTTCCGTTCTCGGAAGAAATAAATTAAACGTTTACATTGACGATAAAATTTATCAGTTCAAGGGTGATAAGCGTTTTAATGCTCTTAAATACGTAAATATTTGTTTCCGCTATAAAAATATTTTAAGAGGTGATGAAGATGGAAAATTTTTGGGACTTTAAGGTTTGGGGATTTTTCAGCGTAATAGCTGTACTGCTGATGAGTCTGCTTATAGCAAACATACTAAAAAAATCCATTAAATTTCTAAAGGTATCACTTATCCCTACCTCCGTTTTAGGAGGCGCGATTTTAATAATTGTTGCAGGTGTTTATAAGTGGATTACAGGCGATATTATGTTCGATACCGCATTTTTCGGCGGTAACGGAACGGCAATGCTTGAGCTTATAACCTATCACACTTTAGCTCTCGGTTTTGTAGCTTCCGCCTTTAAATCATCCAAAGGAAAGCTTAACAAAAAGCGTACAACCGAAATTTTTAACACAGGTGTAAATACCGTTGCTACCTATCTTTTACAGGCTGTTTTCGGATTAGGAATCTCCCTTATTGCCGCATATTTCGTTAAAAATTTCTTTGCTGCAGCGGGCGTACTTCTCCCCTTCGGTTTCGGCCAAGGCACAGGACAGGCTCTTAACTACGGCACGATTTATGAAGGAATGGGATTCGTAGGCGGAAAGAGCTTCGGTTTAACCATTGCAGCTCTAGGCTTTATAAGCGCCAGTATCGGCGGTGTAATTCATCTTAATATACTTAGAAAAAAGGGTAAAATCGGCAATTCCAACTACGAAGAAGGCGCTATTTCTTCGGAACAGATTCAGTCGGAAAACGAAATTCCCATGCAGGAAAGCATTGATAAGTTAACCATTCAAATGGCTCTTATCTGCCTTGCCTATATGTTGGCTTACGTCTTTATGATATTGCTTGGAAAGCTTCTCCCCGGTATGAAAGCTGTTATTTACGGCTTCAACTTCCTTTTAGGCGTAATTTCGGGAACACTTGTCAAGACCGTTATGAATTTCCTTAAAAAGAAAAAGGTAATAAAAAAGGAATATGTTAACGACTTCCTTATGACCAGAGTTTCTAACTTCTTCTTTGACATTATGGTGGTTGCCGGTATAGCCGCTATACGTCTGGGTGTTCTAAAGGACTATTGGGGCATAATTCTTATTATGGGCTTTGTCGGTCTTATGATAACCTATCTTTACAATCTGCTTACAGCAAGAACGCTCTTTAAAGACTACAGCGAAGAACAGTTCCTTACATCGTACGGTATGCTGACAGGCACCGCAAGTACGGGTATAATTTTACTTCGTGAGATCGACGGTGACTTTAAAACGCCTGCCGCAGATAATCTTGTTTATCAGAACTTCCCTGCTATAGTATTTGGCTTCCCGCTGATGCTTCTTGCTACCCTTGCTCCAAGTAAGCCCTATTTAACCCTTATAATTTTAGTGCTTTTCTTCTTGGTAATGAACGTAATTCTATTCAGAAGTTTTATATTCAGAAGGAAAAACAAAAAGAAATAATTAAAACAAAAAAGTGTGTATCGCGTAAGATACACACTTTTTATTTTGAGTAATAACAGTCCTCAGCCCACTTTTGCTCATTTGTGTCAATATAATTCCATATTTTTAAATAATCATTTTCACCCCGTATTATATGGTCATGGAAAGATCGTTGCCATAGCGTACCGCCATATTTATTATCGGTATATGATTTAAATTGCCCAACTATATTATAAATTTGTAGGGGAGGGTCTCCGTGCCCTCCCGTTTGATTTTCAAGAATCAAATGAATATGATTTGGCATAATCACAAATTTATTAACCGATATACCATCATAATTATTATCAATATACTCAATAGATTGCTTTACAATTTTGCCTATAGGTGTTAGTTTTATTGACGGGAGGGCACAGAGACCCTCCCCTACTATATCGCACAATAATTTTCGCTTCCTATTGGTACAAATAGTTACGAAATAATACCCTGACGTACTATAATCATAACCCTTTAATCTTATTTGTTTTCTTTTTGGTAAATCCATTTTAATCACCAACAACATATTACCACACAAAAGACATTATTTCAACGAAAAGGAGAGGCTAACGCCTCTCCTTGTTATGTTTTTTATAGTTCCAAAAGATTTTTGTGCAGACGTTTGGCTATGGGGTTTTCTTCGCGAAGCTGGGCAAGGCAAATAACGTAGCGTTTGCCTTCATACAGCTTTTCGCCTACTACCAAGTATGGCTTATAGCTTCCGTTTGCAATAAGTATAGGCTTAAAGCCCTCTGCTACAAAACAGGTTTTGGCAATGGGGGTTATGCGGTCTTCTTTTTTATCGTACCACATACGAAAATCCTTAGGCAAAAATTCTTTTACCGCCGAATGTCCTGTTTTTCTGGAAAGGAAATAGGTCATTTTGCCGTAAGGCACCTCTTTAACCGTAACCTTTTCCCCTGCTATTTCGTGAACGCCTTCTTTAAGGTCGGTCAGTAGTATAACCTCGCTGTTTTCGGGAAGCGCTACGTCTTCAAAAACAGTAAAATCAAAGCTCTGCTGAGCAAGGGTTCTTCCGTCTTTATCAACAAGATATGCTTTTAAAACAAAGTTTTCTCTGTCCGTTACCTCAGGCGCGTTAAACTCTATATTAGCGGCATAGTCCACCGAGCACAAGCCGTACTCTGCTTCCTTTTCGCCGTACATAAGCATTTCTTCGCCCTTATAGAGTTCGCATACAAGCTTTGTACCCTTTTGGCTTACTTCGTTTTTATCATTACAGATAAACGCTTCTACACTTACCTTTTCACCTGCATAGTAGGTAAAACGGTCACTTCTTATACTAACAAGTAAGGGGGAAAGTGCATCACGGGAGGCAAAATAAGCAGGTTTAGGATTGCGTTTAACATCCATAATCGATTTAAGCCAACCCGAAGGCCACGCATCAATAAAGAGATGAATCGCAGTAGAAATCATACGGGGGTCTCGTCTGTATGCTTCGGTCATAAACTTCATAGCGAAAGCCTGATGCTCCCCTGAAGCTGTTATCCATTCTTCCATACTGTCGGGGGTTTCATAGAAACAGCCGTGCCACGTCTTAGTCTGCGCCGCAATAATTCTTCCCGGATCAAAGGGTTCTTCAAGCCACTCCTTAGGATAACATTCCTTCATAACCTCCAGAGAATCCATACCCTCGGCGCCGTATTCTCCGCAACCGTAGTACCAATCCTTTGCAACCGGCTGTCCAAAGCCTCGGTGCAAAAGTCCAAAATCCTGCTGACCGCCGTTATACCAAAGGGTATAACAATGAACGTCGGGCATTGTATTTTTGGTAGGCGGATCAAAATCGCCGTCAATATGCTTTATAACACAGTCGGGATGATTATAACGAACGGTTTTATCAAAAATATCAAAAAGCTCTTCCATTTCATCCCTAAGCATATATCTGTGGGGCTGATTATTAGCATTTTTCCAAGGCTCGTTCATATAGCTTATAAGCGCGTTACAGGGGTGAGAACGAACGAGTTTAGCCATTTCCTCAACCTGTCTTACCGCCTCACAGCCTTTATTTCTTCTCATAACTCCAAAAAGGGGAAAATCGCTCTGGGTTAAAAGACCGAGTCTGTCGCAATAATCGTAAATCTCTTCCTGAACTGGACGCTGAGTAATTCTGAAGAAGTTCATATTGCAAAGCTTTGCAAGTAAAATATCATCAATAAGCTGCTCGTAATCGTTACGCATTACGTCAAGCTGTTCAAAGCCCATTGTATTGGCGCCGCGAAGCTTAAAGGGTGCGCCGTTAAGATAAAACATACCTTTTGGAGATGACGCTAAATCCTGCTTAAATGATCTCATACCGAACTGACGGCTTTTGGTATCAAATATTTCTCCGTGTTTTAGAAGAGAAACCTGTATCTGATAAAGCCACGGCGTATCGGGAGTCCACGACTTGACGTCTTCTATCTCAATAGGTATTTTATAGGTATGCGTACCGTGAAGAAGCGGAAGGCTTTTATCGCGGAACTTTGGTGAAATGCATTTATTCTCAAATAAAACGGCATTGAAATTCTGTCCGTAAAGAGAAAAAGAAAGTTCAATTTCTTCACTCTCATAGGTGGTATTTACCGCTTCAACCCAAATTTCAGCCTTACTGTTTTCAAGGTCGGGGCGAACGAATACATCAGTAATATGCAAAGTGTTTCTTATTTCAATAGTAACGCTTTTATAAAGTCCCATACCGGGCGGACAATGATGCCACCCTAAATCAATTTCATCATAGCCAATTCCCGTAGCGGCATATATTTTGTCTCCGTAATGACTCTTTGCGCCGGGCAGCCAGCTTTCAAGGTCACCGCGCATAGAATAGTCATTATCAAGAACTATTTCAAGGGTGTTTTCGCCCTCCCTTGCAAAGCGGGTTATATTAAACTCAAAGGGTGAAAAGAAGCCTTCGTGGATTCCTGCGCATCTGCCGTTTACATAAACAGTAGCTATATAATCGGCGCCGCCGCAACAAAAATAAATTTCTTTTGAATCGAAATTATTAAGCGTAAAGCTCGTTTTATAGCTTTTGGTATAATTTCCTATAGGGCCGTCATAGTGAGGAATTTTTATACTTTTACCGTCAAGTATAAAATCAACAAGATTTATCTTTTCGGTTTTCTGCTTTATTTTGGGCGCAAAATCAGAAAGAAACGGACGGTATTCTTCCCTTTTTTTCTCAAGCTCTTTATATAATTCTTCCTTGGTAAAGGATAAAGAAAGAGGTTTGCATTTTTCCTTTTTGCCAACCTTTAGGGGCAAAGAAATATGCTGGTGTGGTATAGGCTCGGGTGTTACAAGACTATCTTTTTCGGAATTATCCGCCATAGCGGCATAAGCAGCAAAAATATCGCCTTCCATAAAAACACTTCCTTTCCTTTTTATTATATCTATTAAAAAGCATACCGTCAATGAGATAAATTCCAAAAAAATGCTTTTTTATTCCCAAAAAGTGACTATTTTGTTGACCCTATATAAAAAGGTTGTTATAATTCATTTTAAAAGGAGGCTATGAATATGGCTAAAATAAAAGATACCTTCGGTTATTCCCCTAATGAATATAAAAAATTCACTTTATGGGGCTGGCTTATGCTTTTAAGCTTTGGTCTCACATACCTTTTCTTCTACAACGGCAGACAGAACATAAATCTTGTTATGACACAAATGGCAACAGAGCTAGGCTCTACCACCGCCGCCTTGGGCGTTGTGTCTTCAGCGCTTTTCTGGTGCTATGCCTTCGGTCAGCTTATTAACGGAAGACTTGGCGCATTTTTCGGATATAAAAGGTTTATGATGTTCGGCATTTTAGCGTCGGCTTTATTAAATGTTGTTATATCCTTCCAAAGTTCAATTCCCGTAATTGCAATACTTTGGGGACTTAACGGCTTCTTTCAGTCAATGGTTTGGTCAAACGGTCTTGGCGTACTTAACAAATGGTGGCCAAAGGCAAAACGCGGATTTGCAACGGGACTCACCACCGCCTTTTCGGGACTTGCTCAGGTGGTTACATATCTGACCATTCTTTTGTGTCTCGGTTGGAATGAGGAATGGGGCTGGCGCGCCGCCTTCAGATATCCTATGATTCCCATGGTAGTTATGCTTGTTGCCTTCTTCTTTTTCTTTAAGGAAAAGCCCCAAGACATTGGACTTGCGCCCTTTAGTGAAGAAAGCGACGGAAAGGACGATGCTCTTGCCGCAGAAATTAAAAAAAGAGGGTTTTTATACCCCTATATAGTTCTTTTCAGCGAACCTAAGGTTATTATTTTCTGTCTTATATCCGCCATTGCAGGAATAGGCAGATACGGTCTTATCACTTGGATACCCACCTATTTTATGGAAGAACTCGGCCTTTCCATAAAGGACGGTATTTTTTCATCCATACTTCTGCCCTTAGGTCAGGCTTGCGCCATGTTCGTTTTCCCCCTTATTACCGATAAACTCTTAAAGGGCAAACGCGAACCTATGCTTATTATAGCTTCTCTTATTACCGTTTGCGGTATGGTTGTATTCCCCTTTATAAAGAGTCAGCCTCTTGCTTCCGCCATGCTTTTCGTTCTCGGTGTTTTCGCTATGGTAACAGGTGTTATCTGGGCAATTGCAGGAGATATCGGCGGCAGAGCCTTCTCCTCTACGGTAGTGGGCGTATTCGACTGGGCGGTTTATATGGGCGCCGCAGTTCAGGCTATGATTTTTGGCTTTGTTAAAGAAAAATTCGGTTGGAGTTCTATATTTATAATAATAGCTGTTCTCTATATAATACTTCTCGTACTTACTTTAATCGCAAGGAAAATGAAAACCAAAAAAGTTTAAGAGATGAAAATAATGCTTAAATTCAAATAAAGCAAAAATCGGAGTGAAAACTCCGATTTTTTTATGGCAATGCATTTTCCTCTTTTACCGACTCTGCAATATTTAGAAGTTCTTCTTTAGAAATGCTGTCACTACAACTAAAATAATGTTCATAAACACCGTCGCTTTTAATAAACATCCTTGTTTTACTGCTTGGAATATAAACATAAAATCCGCCGTTTATTTTTTCTGTAATTGCATTTTCCGTATTTATATTTCTTCCATTTTCTAAATCGCAACTTTGAATATAAACAATTTCATCGCCATTTGAATTTTCAAATGCTTTTATGTAGTCATAATCCAATCTTTTTTCTTCAGTGAGAATATATCCTTTTGGAATATACATAGGCTCATAATACGCAGCAATTCCTGTAGGAGTTGAGTTGTTTTTTTCAAAGACAATCGTCGAAAACTTTTCAAAGGTTTCAATAACAAAGTTTTTAACACCCTCACGTAGAGCATCTACGCTAAGTACCGTGCCTGTTAAAGCTATAATTATAACAGCTATAATTATAGCAACACGCTTTGCAGCGGTATTTATTAAACGGAAATACGGCTTTTTGTTCCTGTTTATAAGATTTTCCATTTTTCTTTCGAAATCTAAAGAAAAATGTACGTCTTGGTTTTGCATTTCTTTATATTTTTCTGCCGTTAGTTGACTGTAAATTTCCATAGCCTTATTTAATTTATGTGTTTGGCTTTTTGAAAAGGTCATAGTTCCACCTCTTTTAAATATTCTTTTGCCCTTGATAGCCGTTTCCTAAGCGTTATAATCGAAATTCCGTTTATATCACATATCTGTTGATTGCTCAATTTGTAAAAATATTTAAGCATAACTGCATTTCGGTATATCTCAGGGAGCTTATCAATTTTCTTAAGTAAATCTTTTATCTGGAAATCTTCACAATAGTTGTCTATCATTCCATCTAAACGCAGTTCGATTTGTTTTAAAGTTTTTTCCTTTCTGAGCATATCTATACAAACGCTTTTGGTAACTATCCCGATAAAAGTAACTGTTTTATGGTCATATATATCATCAATTTTATCTAAATAATTAGTCAATTTCAAAAAGGTGTTATGTACGGCATCCTCAGCTAAAAATGAATTACTCATATATTCAAAAGCAATGCTATATATAAGTTTTTTATAATTAATATAAAGTTGTTCAAGCTTGTCCTTTTCTTCCTCGGTTTCAAGCATTGAAAGATACATTAAAAGCATACCGTTTTCACTCCTTTCAAACGGATAGCCAAAGCGCTAAAAAAACGCTTTGGCTAAAGTGAGGTTATCTTAAACAGTAAAACTGTTTAATTCTTATTCAAACACAGAAGAACCGTCCCCTTGTGTTCTTGATTGATAATTGTCTGATTGTCCGTCCCCTATCTCCTCTGTCTTATCGGTCTTATAAAATGTGATTTTTTGACCTTCTTTAAAAAACGTAGTTTCTTCAACTACAATTGAAAATTTATCATTTTCAACTTTTGTATATTTCCATGTTTCATAATGATTTTCAGAAGTTCTCATATCAGTTAAGTGATATATTTGTGCTCTGTAGTTTTTATCATCAACGTAATCATATTCTGTAATAGTACCATTTTGTTTAAAGCAAAGCGTTCCGTTGCCTTTCTCATTGACTCGCAATGATATTTCACCGTTTTCTGAAATCCACACTGTACTCCGCTGAGCAGTAGGGCGTGTATAAAAATAATGTTCATATCTTGATGTGAAGACAAGAAGAATGATTACAGTAAGTATAAAAGTGAATATAATTGTTATCAGTGATATTTTATTTGATCTTTTCATATAATCACCCTAAATAATATCCACAAATAAACCTACTGGCATATTCTGTTGGATTTTCATAGTTTAAGTCGCCATCACCGAATCTATTAAAACACAGAAGAACCGTCCCCTTGTGTTTTCCCTTGTGTTGTGTTTTCTTTAGTCCCCTGTCTCATGTGTTCCACTATACCCAGACATATATATTGCCATAACATCACCATTTGTTTTTATTAAAACAATTGGAACTGTACCGAAGGTATCTTCAGGCAAGGTTCCTGTTAATAACCAACAATCATGATTTATATCATAAGCGATATTAACTCTTCTCCCTTCTGTTGGGTCATAATAAGTACCTGATATTTCTCCAAACTCATTTTTCCAGATTTCTTTAGCCTTTTCAACTGCATCTACCGCCGAATTTATTTTACCAACATTATAAATAAAATCGTAATCCATATTATTTACTTTTAAAAAATTTTGCAAATCAAAAGATGTAACATCATAAGTTTGGATATATAAATCATTGTTTTGTGGATTTGAGCTAGTATTATTACATGCTGATAATGTTATAAATATGGCTAACACCAATAATATAATATATTTTTTCATCATAGCTCACCTCATCAATCATATGAAACACAAGGGGAACACAAGGGGACGGTTCTTTTGTGTGCTAACACCAGACTACAAATGAATGATTCTCTGTGTTCTTTTTTTGTTATTATATCATATTTGTTTTTAGCCATCAACATTTCGTTTTTATATTGCTTCTATATATATAAACGAAATGAAACGGCGAAATGTGACAAAAAAATTTTAAAAAACAAAAAAATCAGCAGTTTTCACAATTAAAAACTGCTGATTTTGTTAGTTCCACACAACGTATGATTCTCTGTGTTATATTACCATCTTTTCTTCCTCTGTATGCCAATTACAAAAACAGAAGTGTTCCAACGAAGCAAAGGGTGACGCTTATAATTTGAAATTTAGAAAGTTTTTCTTTAAACAGAGTTACTCCTGCAAGGGAGGAAAAAATTATACTCCCTCCCGTTACCATTGGGTAAAGCACCGTTGCGGGCAGATTTTTTGCTCCTATTAGCTGAAGCATATACGAAAGTCCGCTTACTGCGGCAATAATTACTATAAGACCAACTGATTTTTTATTTAGAAAAGGCTTTTTGTGACCTTCTTTATTAAAACACAACAATACAGCGCTTATTAAAAATTTGAATATTCCCGTGTACATAACGAAGATGGTCGAATCTACGGGAGAAAATGTTGGATTTATTTGATGGAATTTTGATATTATGCTCACACAACCGTTTAAAACAAATACCGCAACACAAAGCAGAAAAAAGGGCAAATTAAACTTAAACTTTGCATTTGCCGATAAAATTACGGCGCAAACAATTATTAAAACGCCTAAAATTCTGAAAACCGAAATTTTTTCATTTAAAAACAAAACCCCGTAAAAATAAGGAAGCAACATACCGCCACACATTAAAAACACCGAATAGGTGGAAGTATCCCCTAATTTTAGTATTTTAAAACCTATTATGCTATATGCCATTGCACATACCGACATAATCGCCGCGCAAATTATTGAAAAGACGGAAAACTGAAATTTGAATCCCGAAAGAGCAAAAAATATCGCTGCTTTTACTAATCCCGCTATTAGATTAAACTTTAATCCCGACGTTAAATTTGCGCCCTCCTTCGCCTGATATTTTTTCGAAAGAGCAAATTCAAAGGCTAAAAGAATTGTCGCCATTAAAACTAATAAATAATTCATTTTCATCACCGTTTTACATATTATCTTATAAAAGGCAATAATTATATTGATTTTTCACCTATAAATATGATAAAATCACCACAAGGGTGATTTTATGAAGTATAAAAAATTAACGTTAAGTAAAACGGGCGAAATAAATTTTTCGATTACTTATGCAAAAGCCGAAGTTGCTTCGAGAACAAACCACAATGAATCCCACATACACAAAGAATGTGAAATATATATAAATTTAAGCGGTGACGTTTCCTTTGAAGTGGAAAATAAAATATATCCTATTAAAAGAGGCAGCGTTATAATAACCAGACCATATGAATACCATCATTGTATTTGTCACTCAGATATATGCCATGAGCATTACTGGATAACCTTTTCGGCAGATGAAAACGAAGAATTTTTAGATATATTTTATGATAGAAAAAAAGGAAATAACAATCTTTTGCTTTTAAATGAAGACTCTTTAGAAAGCATCTCCTTATTGTTAGAAAGCATTTTAAGGAGTGATACCGATAAATTAGGCGAAAAAATTTCGATTCTTTCACTTTTTCATATTTTAAGAAATTGCAAATCATTTTCTTATGAAGAATACAATAAATCGTTGCTGCCCGACGTACTAAAAGCCTTATCTTTTATGGATGAAAATCTTCGCGAAAATCTTAATATAAACAGTATCGCCCATACGGCTAACGTCAGCGTAAATACATTGGAGCGGCATTTTAAATCTTCCCTTAATATATCCCCAAGTAAAATGCTTACAAAAAAGCGACTTATACAGTCTTTAGAATATCTTAGAAACGGCGATACCGTAACAGAAGCGGCAATAAAAAGCGGAATCAGTGATTACTCAAATTACATTCAGCTTTTTAAAAAGCAGTTCGGTATGACCCCCCTTAGTTATAAAAAACAGTTCAAATAAAATTGGCTTGTCGAAACGCTTTTAAGCGTTTCGACAAGCCATACTCATTATAAAGCCTTTAAAACCGTTTCTTTAATGTCTATCATTCCCCGAACGTTAGGGTGTCCGTCATTTTTTGCTATGTTTTCAAAAGGCACCGAAACAATGCCGTATTTTTCGCTAACCGCTTTAAAACAATCATAAATCGGCTCTTTAAGATTTGTATTCATAAGGCAGTAAATCTTTGCATTTGGCAAAGCTTCTTTTAATAGAGAAAAGAAATAGCATATTGCAGGCAACACGTTATATAAATCTTGTTCCTTTATATCCTCGAACTTAATTTCCCCAAGGGGTGCGCCGCACCAATTATCATTTGTGCCACCGAAAACAAAAACCGTATCAATTTCATTTTCCTTAAAAAAGTCCTTTTCTATAAGGCATTTTAATCTATATATAAATGAAGATGATTTTGAACAGTCAGCGCCGCCGTATCCCGTATAACAGATAGTCGAGCCCGACCAACTGTCATTTAAAACTATCTTTAAATCGGCTTCATTACTTAGCATATGCCACCAAGTTTCCTCTACCTTGGTAACGCCCGTACCGTTTTTTTCTATTTCAGAGTAATAAAAGGCATATCCTTCGGGGATAAATCCCTTAAAGGTAGAATAGCTGTCGCCTATAATAATAGCATTGTTTTTCATATTACCACCGTCTTTTAACCCATTAAATTTCATAATTTTTAAGGGTTTTTCGTAAACCTTTCAAGCCACGAAAAGCTTATATAGTAAATTGCTTTATTAAATATTTTATTGCCGAAAGCCAACAGCAACAAACAGGTTAACGGTAAAATAGCCCAAGGATAGTGCAGTAAATGGGGCAGATAAATCGGCAAAGCCTTAATAAAAAATCCGTGCAACAAAAATATGGGCCACGTGTTTTGACCGATAGTTGTTATCAAAAACAGTTTTTTGTTTAAATACGGCTTAACGCCCACAAATAAAAACAAAATCCAACAAATCGAAATTATTGAAACTATAGCGCGCATCCACAATGCGCCACCGCATTTTGCATAGGGCAAAGATCCGTATAACAATCCGTTAGGAATATCGGTATAATATAAAAGTAAAGCCGACAGTCCTATAAGTACTACTGAGAATATCATAACAACAGTTCTTGTTATTTTTTGCTTAATCATCACTTCAAGTATGCCGTTTTTCTTGCAATAATACCCCAGTAAAAACCAAGGCTGAAATACAAAAAAGCGTGATAAGGACATATAATATCCTATTGTTTCATCAAAACCGACAAGCAAAGAAATAACAAAGGCACATATTAAAGTTAAAATTTGTCTATTCTTATTAGTTGTTTCGTAAAGGGGCAAAAGCAACTGATAAAATATTAAGGAAAGCATATACCAAAGCAACCAATACGGTGTTGTATATTGAAAATCCACCTTAATATCAAGGACAAATAAAGAGAAAAGTAAATATAGACTTTGAAATACTATGTACGGAAGACACCAACGGAATATAACCTTCTTGGGTGAATATCTAACGTTATAGCCGAACAAAAAAATAAATACAGGCATATGAAATATATAAATAAACCGATAAATATATACGCTGCCCGAAAAAGTGCCAAACACCTCTAACAAATGGGCAAATACTACCGTAAAAATCAAAAAGAAACGTATATTGTCAAGGGAATAATCTCTTGTCTTTCCCGATTGTAAGGTCATATAATCACCGCCTTTAAAAAGCATTATATCATATTAAATCGAAAAAGTAAATCTTACTAACGGTAGAAGTATGTAAAATAAGGAGTTTTATCTACTGTCAGTAGAGTTAGTAGATTTTTTCTACAAAAAGTTCTATTGTCAATAGCACCATTTTGCTTTATAATTAGAAAAGAAAGCGAGGGATTCTATTGAACAGACCCATTACCTTTGGCAACAATTTAAAATATTACAGAGCAAAAAATAACTTAACGCAAAAGCAACTGGCGGATAAAATCGGCTATACCGAAAAGTCGGTCAGCAAATGGGAAAACGGCGGCGGATTACCTCCAACCGAAACACTGTTAAGCCTTGCCGATTTATTTAAAATCTCGTTGGATGAATTGGTGCTTGAAAAAACGTCCTGTAATTATCTTTTAGGTATTGACGGCGGCGGAACAAAAACGGCATTTAAGCTCACAGACGAAAACGGTACGGTAATAAATACGGTATATAAGGGCGCTTGTAATCCCAATGACAGTGGTATTGAAAACGCCACTGCCCTGCTAAAAGAGGGAATAACCGAAGTATGCAGAGGAGTCCCCTATTCAAATATAACAATGTTTGCAGGAATTTCCGGCGGTGGCTTAACGGGTGATAACGCCAATATATTAAGCCGATTTTTTAGTAAATTCGGATTTTTTGCCTTTGAAAACGGCAGCGATATTGAAAATCTTGTTGCGCTTTCCGATTATGAAAAATGTATCTTGGTTATTATGGGTACGGGATTTATTGTCTATGCGGTAAACGGAGAAAGCCAAAAGAGAATTTCTGGTTGGGGACAGTTTTTCGAGGAAGGCGGCAGCGGATTTACTTTGGGCAGAGATGCAATTACCGCCGTACTGAGCGCACACGACGGAAGCGGCGAGCAAACCGTACTGACAGAGCTTCTAAGCAATCGTCTGGGACAACCTGCCCAAACGCATCTTTCAAAGTTTTATCAGGGCGGAAAACGGTATATTGCCTCCTTTGCCGACCTTGTATTTGAAGCGGCAGACAGAAAAGACAAAATTGCTCTTCAAATATTAGATAAAAATATGAGCTATGTGGCGCAAAAAATAAACACGGCAGTCACTTCTCTTACAGAAAGTACAGTACAAAACGAGATACCTGTTTTCATCTCGGGCGGAATTACCTCTAAAAAAGATATACTATTTCCCTTAATAGAAAAACATATTTTAGCTACAAATTGCAGGTTAAAAACATTTGAAAGTGAGCAGGTTGACGGCGCATTAAGACGCGCAAGAGCCATTTTTGAGGCGAAAACAAAAAGATAAACAGGAGTAAGATTATGTTAAAAACTGAAATGCGAAACGAAGCATCTAAGCACATTGATAAAATGGATACTTTATCTATGGTAAAACTTATTAATCAGGAAAATTTAAATGTAATTAAAGCTGTAGAGGATGCCCTGCCTGATATAGCAACGGTTTGCGATGCAGTAGCCAAAGCCTTTGAAAAGGGCGGAAGACTTTTTTACATAGGCGCAGGTACGTCAGGACGTTTAGGCGTTATAGATGCCTCCGAATGTCCTCCAACCTTCGGGGTTTCAAAAGACCAAGTAATAGGAATTATAGCAGGCGGCGAAAAATGTATGGTGCAGGCTTCGGAATCTGCAGAAGACAATGAAGAAGCAGGCATACGTGATATCAAAGCGCACAATCTTTGCGAAAAGGATGTAGTTGTGGGAATTTCGGCTGCAGGCGGCGCCGCTTATGTAGTCGGAGCTCTTAAATATGCAAACAGCATTGGCGCATTAAGTGTCAGTCTGTCCAGCAATAAAGACACACCTATCGAAAGAACAGCCAAGCTGAATATTATAACCGATACGGGCGCTGAAGTCATAACAGGCTCAACACGAATGAAAAGCGGAACCGCTCAAAAGCTGGTACTGAATATGATTTCCACCTGCGCTATGATAAAAACAGGCAAGGTGTATGAAAATCTTATGATAAATCTAAGACCTACCAATATAAAACTCACAGCTCGAATGATAAGGATAGTCACAGAAATACTAAATGTTTCAGAAAGCGATGCCGAAGAGCTTTTAAACAAAGCAGATTGGAACATACGTAAGGCCATTACTATATATAATGGAGAATAACCGCTTGCCGCGGTGGGATAGAAAGATATAAAGCAAAGCGAGGTGAAATCACCTCGCTTTTGTAGTTGTTATTTGTTTGATAAAACGCCATTCATAAATTTTATTGCTTTGATAGGTATTTTAATCAGCCATCTTTTAGATCTTTCACCGTTCGAATTTGTACTGTGGGGCTCTCAATATAGCTGAACAGTTCTTCCAAATTCTTTGTTATAAAATATAGTTCCCTGCAATCATCACGTATAAAATTCTTTTTCATTGCCTGTTCCATAGCATGATTTATATCATCATAATAACCTTTCAAATTGTAAATTGCAATGGGTTTATTGTGTCTGCAAAGCTGCTTTAAGGTCAGAATTTCAAAAAATTCTTCAAAGGTACCGATACCACCAGGAACTACGATAAATGCATCGGCATTGTCTTCCATAATTTGTTTACGCTGACGCATTGTGTCAGGTTGTATGAGTTCATCACAGAAGTCGCATATTGCTTCTACATTTTCTTCATCAAAGAATTTTGGAATAACACCAAGAATATATCCGCCTTCTGCACGAACGCCTCTTGCAGCCGCTCCCATAAGGCCGTTACCGCCACCACCAAACACAAGAGAATGTCCGCGGTTTGCCATTTCTTTGCCCATTTCCTCCACCAATGCCATATACTCTGGATCGATGGTCGGGGATGCCGCACCGTAAACACATATTTTCATTATTTATTACCTCTTTTCTAATCCTTCCATTTATCACAAAGTTCGCGAATCTGTGAAGTTAGTTTTGCATTGTCCTTGTTTGTTCTGCCTCTGCGCGCTTTAACAAGTGTGAGTAACTTTTCCGCCTCAAAAACAAGGTTATTATAAATCATATCGGCACGAGTATTACTTTTAAGTGTACTAACTCGGTCAATTTTTTTACCTTCGGTATAAGCCGTAATCCTGCCGGTTAAAAGATCGTATTCAGTTCCACTGTAAGGAGCCTCAGCACGATAGCCTTTTTCAGATAATAGGTTTTTGAAATCCTCACAAGCTTCATCGTCACCATGATTAACAAATATCAGCTCAGGCTGTTTGCTGTAACCTTCGATCCATCGTATCAGTCCTAATTGATCGGCGTGTCCGCTAGTTCCGTGCAGAGAGCATATTTCAGCATTTACCGTAATTTCTTCTCCAAACAGGGTTACGTTTTTTTCACCATTTAATAATCTTCTTCCCAGTGAACCTTCTGCTTGATAACCCACAAAAAGAATAATATTGTTTTCCTTCCACAGATTATGCTTGAGGTGATGACGGATACGACCGGCTTCGCACATTCCACTGGCAGAAATAATGACCTTCGGCTCGTTGCTAAAATTTATCTGCTTAGAGTCATCCGATGTTATCGTCATACGGATATCATCAAACCAAATCGGATTGATGCCCTGTTTGATAAGCGCCAGTGTTTCTTCATCAAAGCATATTGGATTACATTGCATAAAGATAGCGGTTGCCTCAGCCGCAAGAGGACTGTCAACATACACAGGGAAATGCTCGTGTCCTTTGACAAGCCCATTTTGCTTGATTTCACGAATTGCGTAAAGTATTTCCTGCGTCCGCCCTACCGCAAACGAAGGAATGACTACATTGCCGCCACGGTCCAATGCTCTTTGAATATGATCGGCAAACTCCGACACCACATTGTTTCGGTCACTAGAGTGTAGGCGGTTGCCGTAAGTTGATTCGATAACCAAATAATCGGTTTCTTCGACCTGCTGAGGATCACGGATAATACGTTGATTGGTATTTCCGACATCACCGCTGAATACAATCTTTTTACTCGTATCGCCTTCAGTCAACCAAAGTTCAATACATGCCGAACCCAGAAGATGACCAATATCTGTAAACCGAAGTTCTATGTCCTCGGCAGGATATATTATTTCTCCGTAATTACATCTGCGGAATAGAGAAATAGCACCTAGTGCATCTTGCATATCATAAACAGGCTCAAAGGTTTCAAGACCTGCGCGTTCGGCTTTTCGGGAACGCCATTTCGCTTCAAATTCCTGAATGTGTGCAGAATCACGCAACATAATGTTGCAAAGATCACAAGTCACATCGGTTGCGTAGATTTTACCCTTAAATCCATCTTTGTAGAGTTTAGGAAGCATACCTGAGTGATCGATATGAGCATGTGTCAAAAATACCGCTTCGATACAGTTGGCAGGAACGGGAAGAGTAATATTCAAAAAAACATCTACACCTTGCTCCATGCCACAATCGACCAAATAATATTTATTGTTAATTTCTAAAAGAGTACAGCTTCCTGTTACCTCATGGGTTGCACCGATAAACTGTATTTTCATTTAACGCACCTCCAACATATTTATTATACCATAACCGTCCTAAAAAGTAAATTCTTGCAGTAGAAATTCCCACGAGTCACAAATAGTATCACGATTTGAAAATTTTGTGTAGGGGCGATTCACGAATCGCCTAATTTGTAATTTAAGGAGAAATGTATATACGAAAGCAACAGGTATAGTTAGGCGTATAGATGAATGAGGTATAATAACACCAATAGCTATAAAACCGCATAAACACTGGGGTTTTCGCTGGTTTGCCCCACCCGACGCATTGGTATCAAAAACGGTTTTTTAGGCGGTTTTTATACATAGCAAAAGCGAGGTGAAATTTCACCTCGCTTTTATATTTGTTTTCTAAAATCCCTTGCTGTCTGTCCGGTTATTTTTTTAAAGGTTTTGCTAAAATAATATACATCTTCAAACCCACACAAATTTGAAATGTCGTGGATAGAAAGTTCCTCTGCCTTTAATAACTTTTTTGCAAGGTTGATTTTATAATTGATAATATACTGGTTCGGTGTGGTATGATAATTGTTTTTGAAAATATCGTTAAAGCGCCGTGGGGTTACGCCATATTCTTTTGCCGCCATGGCAATACAGTCATCTTCCCTAAAATGCAAATTGATATATTCCTTTGCCTTTACAATCTTCGCGTTTTGCGGGAAATATTCTTTTAAATAAATATCTTCAAAAATGCCCAATAGTTTATATAATTCGCTAAGGGATTTAGCGGTGCATTTACCCGCCTTTGTAAACTGCTGTTCAATGCTGTTCAGTATGCAGACAATGGAGCTGTTATCTTTGATTTTTATGCAAAAGCTTTTTACTTCTATCGGCGCATAGGTGGTGAAATGTATTGAGAGGCACAGTCCCTTTTCTGCTATTTCGACCCTGTAATCGTCTTTTTCATTAAAAAAATACAGACAGTTCGCATCCAATGTAAATTGATGATCTGCAAAAAAATGCTTCGCGTTGCCGGAAAGCTGGATACCAATAATGTGGTTGCTTCGGTTTTTTGCAGTAAATTTCATTGTTTGTGGTGTAAAATGCAGAATATGAGCGATATCCTTGACTCTTATATCTGAGAAAAACATAAACAAACCATCCTTTTTAGTATATTATAATACGGAAAAACAAAATTTTCAATTTCCTTTTTTTACAAATTTCTCTTTTTTGCATTGTTAATGTTTTTTTGAAAAGTTATCCTATAAAAAGGAGGATGATTTTATGAATTATCAGAATTTGCGTAAAGAATTAAAGGACTATTACTGGAACAAAGCAGATAACAGGGCCAGGGCATTTTATGAAGAGTGTACTACTGTTATGGACGATCAGGCAGAAGAAAACATGTCAGTTTACGAAATGAAGGTTTTGCAATATAAAACAATTACTGAAATGTTTGAGCCTGTATTGTTTTATAATTCGCCTTTTTATTATGAAACGGGAACGATGGCTGCCCATTGCGACGGTGCACGCAATTTCCGTGGGCATAAACATGCCGGTGGATGGACCTACAGAAAAAATTCCCATTTATTTATTGAGCAGAACCTTTCTCTTTGGGACAAACGTTGCAAGCAATCGGCAGAGAAACTATATCTGATTTGTGGTCCACATAATGACGATAGCCAACATTTCAGCTTTAATAACCGTCCTATCTTAGAAAACGGACTGAAAGGAATTTACGAGAAAGCAAAAAAAGAACTTGATACTGCAAAAAATCAAGATGAAATAGACTTCTTGAATGCCGTGTGTCAAGCAATGCTTTCTATGAAAGAAATGGCAGACAAATTCTCCCAAAAAGCAGAGAATATGCTTGCGTCAGAAAAAAACGATATGTACAGAAAGAACTTATCGCTTATTGCAGAAACGGCCAGGTGTGTTCCTTGGGAAAAACCTCGGAATTTTTATGAAGCATTAAACACACTTGCTTTTATGCGGAAGGCTTTGGGCTCATTAGAAGGCATTGGGGCTAATTCTTTCGGAAGATTGGATATGGATTTATATCCGTTTTATGAAAATGACATAAAATGTGGCGTTCTAACAAAAGAAGAAGCCTACGGATTGATTTGTCAATTTTTACTTTTATGGGATTGTCACTATGACCATGATATGAAAATGGTTGGTTATGCTGACCATGAGTTAGAGAATACTTATGTGCTCGGCGGTTGCGATAAAGATGGTAAGCCTTTATATAATGAGTTGACCCAGATGTTTTTACATGCTGCAAGGGAAGAAAAAATAATATACCCTAAAATCAAATGTAGATTTTCTGCTGATTCTCCGAAGGAATATTTTGATGAAATAAATATTTCTGTTATCAATGGAACAAGTACTGTCCTTTTTGAAAACGATGATGCAGTAATACCTTCATTGCTTCGTGCCGGCAGACCTATTGAAGAGGCAAGAGATTATATTGTCTCGGGATGTTGGGATATTGCAACATATCAAGAAAAACATGATTGCGGAAATTACTTGAATTTGTTGAAGCCTTTTGAGTTTGCACTGTATAAGCTAACAGATAAAATGGAAGCGGTTTCTATAAATTTTGAAATGTATGATAACTGCAAAACCTTTGAAGACGTGTATGCGGTTACTTTAAGAAATTGCGAGCGCTTAATACGTGAACGCATTAGTATAACTAAAGAAGGTGGACAGATTTTACATAAAGTAGATATCGTTCCTATATTTTCTTCAACATTAGAAAATTGTATTGAAAATCATAAAGATTACTCTTTGAACGGTGCTAAATATAGAGATGACTACTATTATTTCTTTGGTTTCCCCAACATAATTGACTCACTTCTTGCTATAAAAGAGTTAGTGTTCGATACAAAAAAGCACACTCTTGATAGTTTTTTAAACGCAGTTCGCTCTAATTGGGACGGATATGAAAATATGCGTATGGAAGCAATCCATTGTTCTGGATGGGGAGACGGTAGCGAAGTGTCCTGCAATCTTGCTAAGCGTTTTAATGATGACTTATTTAATATATGCAAAAGTTGTGACGGTTCTTATGGGGGCAAGGTTCATATGGGTTATCTTACCTATACGGAAATTCGTTCTTGGGGCGAAAAAACACTTGCAACACCGGATGGTCGAAAGAACGGCGAATACTTTGCGCAGGGTCTTACACCGTCAAGATTAAAGAAAATACCAAATGTTACAGATGTTATTAACAGTATGCATTATATTGATAAATCCACTATGGCAGCCAATTCGGTTGTAAATATAATTTTACCGAACAATATCTCCCTTGATAACTGTTATGCCTTTTTAAAAACTGTTGCACAAAGTTCTATTCAGGCTTTGCAGCTTAACTGTACTACGAAGGAACAGCTTTTAGACGCACAAAAGCATCCCGAAAAATATCCTGATTTAATAGTCAGAGTAACGGGCTTTTCTGCAAAATTCACTTCGCTTTCACCGGAATGGCAGCAGGAAGTGTTGACGAGGAATTTTTATGATTAAAGCAACCATATTTGATATACAACACTGTTCTTTTTCGGATGGCCCGGGAATCCGCACCACAGTGTTTTTTAAAGGGTGCAATTTAAAATGCGCTTGGTGTCATAATCCCGAGAGTCAGGATTTTAAACCGCAAATGATGTTCTTTAAGGACAAATGTATGGACTGCGGTAAATGCAAACGAGTTTGCCCTTATGATCTTGAAAAGTGCGACTTGTGCGGCAAATGTTCCTTTTACTGCCCGGCGGATGCTCGTAAAGTTTGCGGAAAAGAGTATATTGTTGATGAGGTGTTTGCTGAAATTGTTAAAGATAAAGCTTTTTATTATAATTCTGGTGGCGGTGTAACTTTTTCGGGCGGAGAATGTATGTTGCAGATAGATTTTCTTTGTGAAATACTCAAAAAATGTAAAGAAAACGGTATACATACCGCAGTAGATACCGCAGGACATATACCCTTTGAAAGTTTTGAAAAAATCTTACCCTATACGGATCTTTTTCTCTATGATGTTAAAATCTTTGACAGTTTAAAGCACAAAAAGTATGTGGGTGTGGGAAACGAATTGATATTTGAAAATCTTAAAAAGGTGTTTGAAAGAAAGATAAAATTATGGATTCGTATTCCAATAATTGCTGACGTTAATGATAATATAGAAGAAATAAAGAACATCAAGGATTTTATTATTGGTTGCGGCAAACCTGAGAAAGTAGAACTGTTGCCATATCACGCAATGGGCGAAAACAAATACAGAGCCATCGGCAAAGAGCCTGCATTTTTCAATTCTCCTGATAATGAAACAATGAAGCGATTAAAAGAAATCTTTGATTAAAACGCAGTATAAATTCCCACGAGTCACAAATAGTATCACGATTTGAAATTTTGTGTAGGGGCGATTCACGAATCGCCCGCGTGTCATTCGTGAATAACCACTACAAATGTGATAAGGAAATTGAATTATATACGAAAGCAACTGGAATAGTTAGAAGAATCGAAGAATGCGTTATAATAGGGTAAACCGCCCCAACCCAGCATAAACACTAGGGTTTTCGCTGGTTTGCCCCACCCGACGCATTGGTATCAAAAACGGTTTTTTAGGCGGTTCTTATACATAGCAAAAGCGAGGTGAATTTCACCTCGCTTTTGTGTATCATTCAATTTGCAAATCCGAATCTAGCAAAGCCCAAGCCTCATGATATTCTTGGAAAAAATCAGCCTTTCCTTGATCGGATAAATCGTGTATTATTACGTTTGCATCAGTTTTTACAAAATATTCTTTTCTTGATGAATCGTAATACTTACCTGGCGCGGAGAGCGAAAAATAAGGTTCTTTTCTGACAGTGTAGGTATTATACTCTGCGGCAATCTCCAACACAGCTTGCCAAACAAGTTCTAATTCTTTATCCGAAAGGGTATTTTTCTCTGTGGTTGCTATTTCTACACTAAGAACATTGTTCCAATTATATTTGCCTCCTAGATTATCGTATTTCATACTCCATTGAGGCTGTTTTTCAGAAACAATCTTTTGCAGCACAAGATAGTCGTAATCAGTATCGATCACATAATACTGACGAGCAAATTCGCCAGCTAAAAAGCCATCGTTCCAAACCATATCGCCTACGCTTGATACATGACATTCTATGCCATTGATAGTTGCGGGATATTCTCTAAAGTTTCGATTCCAATCTTCAATAGTAGTATCGGTATATTCTTTTGAAACAGTAGCATTGGGGTCAATAGATTGCGCAAATTTCAAAATATCTTCGTATGTATGGTGTTCTTCGGTATACCCTTTTGGTGGATTATAAGAGCAAGCAGATAAACAGAAAATAAAAGCTAAGCACAAAATAATAGAAGGTATCTTTTTCACAACATCACCGCCTTTAATTTATTATAGCATATTTCATCTCAAAAGTAAATTGTTGCAGTATAAATCTCCTCAAAATACAGATAACAACACAATTTGTAATTTAAGGAGAAATGTATATATGAAAGCAACAGGTATAGTTAGGCGTATAGATGAATGAGGTATAAT
>JAZSPU010000044.1:0-40891 GCA_045537575.1 Acutalibacteraceae bacterium | reverse complement strand
CCATTGAACTACACCCGCATCTTGCGACCTAAGTATATTAACACATATTTGCCTTATAGTCAAGTCTTTTTTAAAATATTTTTGTGTACCGCTCAAAATATTAAGCGGTACACATATTTAATTATTAATTGAGGATAATTTCTCCGTTTTTGACCGATATTTTCAGCTCTTTCAAATTAACTGCATTTTCGTCAATAAGCAACGAAACGATTTTATCTTCAATATGACGGCGAATGAAATTACGAAGTTCTCTTGCTCCCGATTTACCGCCTTCGCACTTTTCAGCAATTAATCTGCACACTTCCTTTGTGTAGGAAAGAGTTATTCCTTTATAACTCATTGCTTCCTTAATTTCATCCAGCATTAAAGCGCATATCTTTGAAAGTGAAGTTACGTCTAAGGGATTAAATACGATAATTTCATCCACTCTTGCAATAAACTCAGGACGTAAAAATTCGCTTAAAGCTTTTCTGGCTTTTTCTTCATTTGCCTGAACTGCTGTCTTTTCAAAGCCAAGTAAAGCGGAATGTTTATCACTGCCCGCATTAGAGGTCATAACAATAATGGTATTTTCGAAATTAACCGTTCTTCCCTGCGCATCTGTAATTCTACCGTCATCTAGGATTTGCAGTAAGATATTTAAAATATCGGGATGAGCCTTTTCTATTTCATCAAACAAAACAACAGAATAAGGCTTTCTTCTTACTTTTTCTGTTAATTGCCCTGCTTCATCATAACCTACATATCCCGGAGGCGCTCCGATAAGTCTTGATACAGAATGTTTTTCCATAAACTCAGACATATCAAGACGGATCATAGTTTCGGGAGTATCGAATAATTGTTCAGAAAGAACCTTTACAAGCTCGGTTTTACCGACACCTGTAGGACCTACGAAAATAAATGATGCAGGACGGCGCTTGGTACTCATCTGTACTCTTGAACGTTTAACGGCAGAAACAACAAGCTCTACAGCCTTTTCCTGACCGATAATCTTTTCTAAGATAGCACTCTCTAAATTACCGAGTTTTTTAAGGTCATTTTCCTGAACCTTGGCAGCAGGAATACCTGTCCAAAGTTCAATAACCTTAGCAACGTCCATATCGGTTACGGTATTATCCGAAGCGGGAACGTAAAGTTCACTTGCTTGTTTTTTATACTTTTCGAGCTCTGCTTTAACCATCGCGATTTTTTCGTAATTGATATTGTCAACGTCTGCTTCAAGATTGTCAAGCTCGATTTGAGTTTCGGCAATCTTTTTGTTGGCAATATATAAATTATCTACAGCGGTATTTGCAAGACTTGCACAAGCACAAGCTTCATCCATCAGATCAATTGCCTTATCGGGCAAGAATCTGTCATTAACATATCTTTCTGATAAACGTACTATGGTTGAAATAAGAGAATCGGGGATGGTTACGTTGTGGTAACCTTCATAATATTTTTTAATTCCCAAAAGAACCTTTTCAGCTTCAAGGAGTGACGGTTCTTCAATAGTAACAGGCTGAAATCTTCTTTCTAAAGCGGCATCCTTCTCTATATATTTCCTATATTCTTTAAAGGTAGTAGCGCCTATAACCTGAATTTCTCCACGGGATAAAGCAGGTTTTAAAATGTTGGCGGCGTTCATAGAACCTTCGGCAGAATCACCTGCTCCCACAAGGTTATGAATTTCGTCAATAAATAAAATTATGTTACCTGCAGTTTTAACCTCTTCGACAAGACCTTTTACACGGCTTTCAAATTGACCTCTGAACTGAGTTCCTGCCACAAGTCCGGTTAAATCAAGTAAGTGAATTTCTTTATCAAGAAGACGCGCAGGAGCATTGCCACGGGCAATTTTAATAGCTAGTCCTTCTGCTATGGCTGTTTTACCAACACCGGGTTCACCAATAAGACAGGGATTGTTTTTAGTGCGGCGGGAAAGAATTTGAATAGTTCTGTATAGTTCTTCGTCTCTACCGAATATTTCGTCAAGCTGACCGTTTTTTGCACGTTCGGTAAGATTGGTGCAATACTGCTCTAAAAAGCGACGCTTTTTTCGTTCTTTTTTGCCCTCTTTACCGTTATCCTTGGATTTATCGTCTGCTTCCTTTTGGTTGGTTGCATCGGTAAACATATTATTTAAAAACGGGAACGCAGGGGTGGTACCTAAATCAAATTCGTCCCCTTCCCCATCGCCGTTCATTGACATAATTTCCACAAACTGATCGCTCATTTGTTCAATATCTTCATCTGAAATATTCATTTTTTTGAGCATATCATCAATCGGTTTAATTCCGGAAGATTTAGCGCAAACAAGACAAAGTCCTTTAGGAGAAGCATTTGGGTCCATTGCGTCGGAAATAAAGACTACAGCAGGACGTTTTTGACATTTGTAGCAAAGTTTCATTTTAAATTCCTTTCAAAAGATCAAAAAATATATGAGAATAAGCGGAAAAACAAAGAATTATTGACGCTTTCTTCAGAAATAAACGTAGGCATAGTGACGTTATTTTTGAAACATAGAGCAAATACGAAGCATAACAAAGTAATAATAACTATACCGTTAAGCACTCCGAAAACTCCGCCCAGAAGACTGTTTACGCCGCTTACAAAACTGTATTTTACAAGTTTATTAAATAGATTCAAAATTAATTTAAGCAATATTAAAAGTATTATAAATAAAATAACCGAAACGATTAGATTCAGAATTCCGTAAATCGTTGAACGCAAATTATTTTCAACAAGTTCCGCTACGTCTTCTTTACTTACAGAATTTGTTAGTCTTAGTTTATCAAGCTCAATACCGAAATTATCGGCGCTTTTTGTGATAAATTTAGGTAAAACTTCACTGGAGGTGTTGCTGTTTTGGATGGAAGAATAAATTTTATTTATCAGCGATGGCTCGATAAATTTACTGTAAATATATGTGGACAAAGACGCACCGAAACAATAGGTTAAAAAAGCCGCACATACAGTAGAAAGCAGAGACAGGAAAATTTTAATAGCACCTTTTTTAATACCAACTATAACGCTTATAACTAAAATAAGTGAAAAAATTATGTCCAGTATTAAATATGTCATATCTGCACCTACTGTAAAGCTATTTTAGTGATAGAATTATGGCCTATTGCAAGACAGCTATCGGAAGAAATTGGAACTATTTTTACTGTACCGAAGCCACATTCACCTTTTTTGGCTATATTACCATCACTATTAACAAGATATACACAGTTGCCGCTTAAAATGAATATTTTGTTAGATTTTATGTTAAAATCATCAACTTGACCGCTGAAATCAAATTCATATTTTAGCTTTTTGGAATTAGTATATATATTGAATTTGTAATTGCCGTCATCGTTTTCACGGCTTGAAGCTATAGCGGTATAACGTTTATTAGTTTTAACGTAATTAACGTCATATTCCGATTCGTATTGTAACGTAGAATGGTCTTTCCACGAAATTATATCACATTTATTCTCAAAAACAACCGTAAAAGTCTTTTTGGAGGAATCAATTCCGAGAATAAGCTGACCTTCATAATTTTTTGAAAATACAGGATCTGCAGAGTCAAATTTAAGTATATAAAGAGAACTCTGGAATTCGCCGCCGGATACTTTTACAGTACCAACAGCAATTGACTTGCCGTTTGGCGACACAGCAACGCTTATTATTGTTTCCTCAGGACAGAACCATTCGTATATTAACTCGCCTTTTTTATCAAATACAGTAACCATAGAAGTAAATTTCTCGGATTTACTTGCAATAGCAAAAGTTCCGTTTCTTGCGATATCACCTGCATATATGGTGTTGTCCATATTTTTTGTCAAAAGGCAGCTTTTTGCATTGTAAACCTTTACACCGGTGCCGTTTTGATCATATAAAAGGCAACGGGTTTCACTCTTTGAAAGAACTGGATTTGAGAATCCGTGACCGTCTTTAAATGAGACTTTACCATTATTTGAAATAACCGATATATCTGTGTCAGAAAGAAGATAAAAATAATTATCAGCTATATTAACAGAATAGGTTTCGGTGCCGTTAAGCTCTAAAGGAAATTCGTTTTTTAAGGATAGGGTTGCAGTAAAATTGCCGAATAATTCCTTTAAACCTGTCGGAGAAAGCATAGAAACAAGGAATAAAGCAAACGTAATAGCCAAAACTGCAGATACGAAAATTATACGTCTTAATTTTATGGCTTGTTTTTTACCGTTCAGTACTCTGAAGGAGGTTTTCTTTGTTCGCTTTTCTTTTTGCGGTTCCTCGTTGCCTGACTGCATCTTTATTTCATTTTCGACGCTTGATTTTATAAATTTATGTCGCCGTCTTTTTTTGTTTTTAAGATATTTGGGCATTGTTTCACCTCAATATTCAACCCGTTTTAAAAATAGTCCTTTAGCAGCTGCTGTAAAGCCGCCTAGTGCTCGGTTTTTGGTTTCAAAAATTTCATTAGCTATATTTTCGCTAAGTCTGCCGTTGCCGACATCAATAGCAGTGCCAACCAATATACGCACCATATTATATAAAAATCCGTTTCCTGTCACCGAAAAGGTTAAAATTCCATCATTTTCGTCAATGTTACAATCATAAATTTCACGAACGGTATCCTTTACGCTTCGGTTTGCCGAAGAAAAACCTTCAAAATCGTGAACTCCGATAATTGAATTGCAAAATACTTTCATTTTTTGAATATCAAGGGAGCCTACATAATGATAACTGTAACGGACAGTAAATGGATCGGCAATTTTTCTTGTATCAATTTTATAAATATAGGTTTTTCGTTTTGCCGCATATCTGCAATGAAATTCCTCATTTATATGCTGACAGCTTAAAACTCGTATATCATCTTTAAGAACAGAGTTAAGTCCTGCTACAATTCCGTTATCACAAATATCATTAATAAGTGAAAAATGACAGTAAAATTCTTCTGCATGAACACCTGCATCGGTACGGCTGCAGCCCGTTACGTCGGGTGCATAACCATAAAGCTTAGTCATTGCATTTTGAAGACTTTCCTGAACAGTAATGCCGTTAGGCTGTACCTGCCAACCGTGATAATCGGTGCCGTCAAAGGATATTTTAATCAAATATTTTTGCATAAACTACCCCATAAATATTTTGATCAGTATAATTAGAGCGCCCCAAATCAGACAAACAAACAGCGCAACAAAATCAGAAGTTCTTAAATGAAGTTGTTTCATTCTTTGTTTTCCGACACCGCCGTTATAACAACGGCATTCCATAGCTTCTGCTAAATCATAGGCTCTGCGAACAGAAAGTATAATAAGCGGAATTAAAATCGGAACAAGCGCTTTTACTCTGCTTAAAAGACCGCCACTTTCGATATCGGCGCCTCTCGCCTTTTGAGCATTCATAATTTTTTGTGTTTCCTCGATAAGAGTTGGGATAAATCTGAGAGCAATAGTCATCATCATGGTAAGCATATGAACAACTGTGCCAAGCCCTATAAACTTAAGAGGTTTACAAAGACGTTCAATTGCATCGGTTAAGTCGTTTGGTGTTGTGGTATATGTTAAGGTAGAACTGATTATTATAAGCAAAGCAATACGTACCGCCATAAATACAGCCTTATAAATACCGTCAACAGTTATTGTGATTTTCCACCATTCAAGTAATACCGTACCTGTTTTTACGTATAGCATATTGATAATGCCCGTAAAAATGATTATGGGAAGTATAACTTTAAGATTTTTTAAATATACCTTAAGAGGTATTTTAGATATAATCATAATTATTACGGAAAAAATTAAAGATAATCCGATTCCGTACATATTACCTAAAAAGATAAATACAATGATAAAAATCAGCAGTAAAAATTTAATTCTCGGGTCAAGCCTATGAATTACGGAATTTGCGGGAAAGTATTGACCGAAAGTAATATCACTAATCATGTGGGGCACCTCCCTTGATCAACGATATTAAATATTCGGCAGCAGAATCAACAGTAAAATACTCTGCCGAAATATCTATACCCATATCTTTAAGGGTTAATAGCACGTCTGTAACCAAAGGCACGTTAAGACCTATTTCTTTAAGCTTTTTGGAGTTTTTAAATACGTTATCCACGCTATCATGCATAACCACATTACCATCGTTCATAACAATGATATTCTCACAAATAGCTGCCATATCTTCCATACTGTGAGATACTATTATGATGGTTGCGTTATTATCACGTCTGTATTTTTTTATTGCTTCAAATACTGTTTCCCTACCAATTGGGTCAAGACCTGCAGTGGGCTCGTCAAAAACAATAATATCAGGCTTCATAGCCATTATTCCCGCTATAGCCGCTCTGCGTTTTTCACCGCCCGACAGGTCAAAAGGCGATTTATCCAAAAGATGTTCCTTTAGACCGACAATGTTTATTGCTTCATTAACCCTTTTTTCAATTTCCTCATCAGAAAGCTTCATATTCTTAGGGCCGTATGCAATATCTTCTTTAACGGTCTCTTCAAAAAGCTGATATTCGGGATACTGAAAAACAAGACCTATTTTATAGCGATAAGCCCCTATTTTTTTAGGTTCTTCCCAAATATTGCTGCCGTCAAAGTAAACGGCGCCCTCTGTTGGCTTTAATAAACCGTTAAGTAATTGAAGCAAAGTAGATTTACCAGAACCTGTATGACCGATAATGCCTGTAATTTCGCCCTTTTCAACCGAAAAAGAAATATTATTTACTGCCGTATGTTTAAACGGTGTTCCGGGTGCATAGGTATAGGTTAAATTTTCCGTTTTTAAAATCGGCATAATAATATCTCCTTTCTTAATGTTTAAGCTGTTTTGCAATTTCCTCGGCACATTCATTTATCGAAATAATTCCGCTGTCAACCTTAATTCCGTTTTGCTTTAAACGTTCTAAAAGTTCGGTAGTCTGCGGTATAGAAAGTCCTGCTGATTTTAATAAATCAATTTTTGAAAATATCTCTTTAGGTGTGCCGTCCCCCGTAATTTTACCGTCTGACATTACAAGAACTCTATCTGCAAATTGAGCCTCTTCCATAAAATGAGTGATAAGCACAACAGTTATATTCTTTTCTTTATTAAGTGATATAAGAGCGTTAAGAACTTCTTTTCGCCCTTGAGGGTCAAGCATAGCGGTGGGCTCATCAAGAACGATACATTCAGGCGTCATAGAAAGTATCCCTGCTATTGCTACCCTTTGCTTTTGTCCGCCCGAAAGATTATGAGGCGCACTCTTGCGAAAATCGTACATATTCACAGCCTTTAGCGCCGAATCAACGCGACTGCGAATTTCCTCGGGAGAAAAGCCTAGATTTTCCGGCCCGAAAGCAACGTCTTCCTCAACTATTGAGGAAATTATCTGATTGTCGGGATTTTGAAAAACAAGACCAACACGCCGTTTGATTTCAATTTCATATTTTTCGTCATCGGTGAGCATACCATCTACCTCTACCGTACCGAAACTAGGTTTAAATAAACCGTTCATAAGCTTAGCAAGAGTAGATTTACCCGAACCGTTATGTCCTAATATTACAGTAAAAGAACCGCGTTCAATAGATAAATTAAAATCGTTTAAAACGGGAGCTTCTTCATCATCTGTATATTCATAGGATAGATTTTTTATCTCAATAATGTTATCAGTTTTCATCATTAGTCCATATTGTAGTGTTACCGCAAGGCATAACTATGTCTCTTGCAGAAACCTTTAGTCCTATTTCATCAGTATAGATTTTACCGCCAAGATTTTTAGCAACCAAATTCTTAACCATATAATTTAAAATTGTGGGTGAAAGCCCGCCGGTATATGAATTTAGAATAAAGAACAAAGGGTTATCACTTAAAAGCTTACCGGTTTCACTTAACAGTTCATCAAGTTGTTGTTCAAGCTTCCATACTTCTCCACCGGGGCCTCTGCCGTAAGAAGGAGGATCCATAATGATGGCATCATATTTATTCCCTCTTCTGATTTCTCTTTTCACAAATTTCAAACAATCATCAACAAGCCATCTTACAGAAGCATCCTGAAGATTGCAGGCTAAAGCATTTTCTTTCGCCCACTGAACCATACCTTTAGATGCATCTACGTGCGTTACGGTTGCTCCTGCTTGAAGACAAGCAACGGTTGCACCGCCTGTATATGCAAATAAATTAAGAACAGATATTTTTCTTCCTGCGTTTCTTATTTTATCAGCGGCAAAAGACCAGTTAATTGCCTGTTCGGGAAAAAGTCCGGTATGCTTAAAACCCATAGGCTTTAATCTGAATGTAAGATTTTGATAATTAATCGACCATACATCAGGAACTTTTTTCAGGGTTTCCCAATAACCGCCGCCAGAATTACTTCTGTGATAAACAGCGTGAGCGTCCTGCCATCTTTTGTCTTTTCTTTCTCCGTTCCATATAACCTGAGGGTCGGGACGGATAAGGATTATATCTTTCCATCTTTCAAGACGCTCTCCGCCTTCTACGTCAATTAATTCATAATCGTAAAAATCATTTGCAAATCTCATTAAAATCTCTTTTCGGTTAAATAGTTATAGATTGTTGGGGTGAAGCGGCGTTATTTGAATTATAAGGAATTTCAAGATGGTCGTAAGCAAGTTTTGTAACGCATCTTCCCCTTGCAGTTCTTGTTAAAAATCCAATCTGCATAAGATATGGCTCATATACATCCTCAATAGTTATTGCCTCTTCACCTACAGCGGCGGCAAGTGTATCAAGACCTACGGGTCCACCGCCGTAATTGTGTATAATTGTTAAAAGCATTCGACGGTCAAAATCATCAAGACCAAGCTCGTCAATTTCAAATCTTGAAAGAGCAGCTCTTGCAACTTCAACAGTTATGGCTCCTTCAAATTCTATTTGTGCAATATCTCTAACACGTTTTAATAGTCTGTTTGCAATTCTCGGGGTACCTCTCGAACGGGATGCAATTTCTAATGCGCCTTCATAATCGATATTAATTCCGAGAATTGAAGCTGAACGAGTAACGATTTTTGCAAGTTCATCAGGAGTGTAAAGCTCAAGTCTTAAGAGTACACCGAATCTGTCTCTGAGGGGAGCGGTTAACTGTCCGCTTCTCGTTGTAGCGCCAACTAAAGTAAAATGCGGCACGTCTAATCTTATTGATCTTGCCGACGGGCCTTTTCCGATAATAATATCAACGGAAAAATCCTCCATAGCAGGATATAAAATCTCTTCGACGTTACGGGATAGACGGTGAATTTCATCAATAAAAAGGACGTCACCTTCGTTTAAATTAGTAAGAAGAGCAACTAAATCGCCTTGTTTTTCAATTGCAGGGCCTGAGGTAATTCTTAGATTAACCCCCATTTCCTTGGCGATAATTGTTGAAAGGGTTGTTTTTCCAAGACCCGGAGGGCCGTATAGTAATACGTGGTCGAGGGATTCTTTACGTGCAAGGGCTGCTTTAATATAAATTCTTAAGTTATCCTTCGCTTTTTCCTGACCGACGTATTCGTCAAGGGATTTTGGTCTTAAAGTAACTTCGTTATCAACGTCTATGTTGCTGTATTCGGGAGAAACTATCCTTCCGTCGAGTTCATCAATGTTAAATTCGGTAGTTTCGATCATACATTACACCATCCTAACGAGAAGCTTAAGAGCTTCCTTAATCAGCTGTTCAACCGGCAAATCCTGAGGGCACTTTCCAACTGCAAGTGACGCTTCACTTTGGGAATAACCCAGAGCAACTAAAGCGGAAACCGCTTCTTTTGAATTAGAACTTGAGTTAGCAGTATGAACAGCCGCTACATCCGAATTATCAGATACACCAATAGCCGCAACCTTGTCTTTGAGTTCCAAAATTATGCGTTGAGCAAGTTTGAGGCCGACTCCCGAGGCGGCGGTTAATGATTTGGGATCATTTCCTGCAATAAACATTGAGATTTGCTCTGCATTAAATGTTGAAAGAAGAGCAATTCCAATTTTGGGACCTACTCCGCTAACAGAGGTTATAAGCTTAAAACAGGATAGATCGTTCATATCAGTAAAACCGTATAAATCTATTGCATCTTCTTTTACCGACATATAGGTAAAAAGCTGTACGGTCTCTCCAATTTTGGGCATAGCGCCTAAAGTTTTGGAAGATATAAAACATCTAAAGCCTACTCCCGAACATTCAATAATGCAAAAAGTAGGTTCCAAATATATAAGTTGTCCTTTAAGAGAAGAAATCATTTATTTTTCCCCTTTCATAATTTGTGCAAACTTTCCCGTACCTGTGTTAGCGTGACAGATTGCAAGAGCTAACGCATCAGCAGTATCATCAGGTTTAGGCACCTTTGCAAGAGAAAGTAAAGAACGTGTCATTTCCATAACCTGAGACTTTTCTGCTCTGCCGAAACCTACAACTGCCGATTTAACCTGAAGAGGTGTATATTCGTATATAGGCACACCGTTCATTTGAGCCGCAAGGAGTATGGTTCCTCTCGCCTGCGCTACGTCAATGGCTGTTGTTGTATTTGTGTTAAAAAACAGCTTTTCGATAGAGAGTGCATCGGGTTTAAATTCCTTAATTAACTGGTTAATATCTCTGTAAATAACCTCAAGTCTTTGGGGAAAGGATAAATTTGGGGATGTTGTAACAGCACCGAAATTGATAGTACTAAAACGTCCGGCATCATACGAAATTACACCGTAGCCGATTAACGCATAACCCGGATCTATTCCTAAAATTACCAACAGACAAACACTCCCCTTTTACATATTTAATATATTATAGCACAATGAGTAAGAATGAGCAATACTTATTGCTAAAATTTTTTATATAATTATGCAATAAAAATTTGCTGTTTCAGAAAAAACAAAAAATGAGTAAAACGGAGAAAAAGCGAGAAAAACCGACAAAAACAGAGGAAATAATTTTTCCAGACATTTCTGTACGGCAAAGGGGTAAAAAATGTCAAAAAAACTCTTGACAACAATGACTTTTTGACATATATTTAATAAAAATGAATGTTAAATTCATACTGACGCTTAAACCGTTGTTTCTGCATTGACCACGTCTCAGAAAATGGCGGTCTTTTTTTAGTATATCAAAGTAACCTCAAGGGAGGATGCCTTAATGGAAAATATTATTGAACTAAAAAATATTACTATGTCTTTCGAGAACGAAAAGGTGCTTGATGAAATTAATTTAAGTATTCGTGATAAGGAATTTATCACCCTTCTCGGTCCTTCGGGTTGCGGCAAAACCACCACCCTGCGTATTATTGCAGGTTTTTTGTCTCCTGAAGAGGGCGACGTTATTTTTTCGGGCGAAAAAATTAACGACGTACCTGCATACAAACGTCAGGTTAATACTATTTTTCAGCGATATGCGCTTTTCCCCCATCTCAACGTTTTTGAAAACGTTGCTTTTGGACTGAGAATAAAGAAGCTTCCCGAAAAAAAAATAAAAGAAAAGGTTGAAGAAATGCTTAAGCTTGTTAATTTAAGCGGTATGGAAAAGAGAAAAATCCACAACCTTTCAGGCGGTCAGCAGCAGCGTGTTGCAATAGCCCGTGCTATAGCAAATAATCCTCGTGTGCTTCTTTTAGACGAGCCACTCGCAGCTCTTGACTTAAAACTGCGAAAAGATATGCAAAACGAGCTTAAAAAGATCCAGCAGCAGCTTGGTATTACCTTCGTATTTGTTACTCACGATCAGGAAGAAGCGCTCTCTATGTCTGACCGTGTTGTTGTTATGGATAACGGTAAAATTCAGCAAATCGGTACTCCGAAGGATATTTACAATGAGCCTAATAATGCCTTTGTTGCCGATTTTATCGGTGAGTCAAATATTCTTGACGGTATTATGAAAAAGGACTACGTAGCCGAATTTTCGGGACAGACCTTCCCCTGCCTTGATGCAGGATTTGCTGAAAACGAAAAGGTTGACGTTGTAGTACGTCCTGAAGACGTAGATATAGTTCCTATTGATAAGGGTATGCTTACCGGTACCGTTACCTCTGTAACCTTTCTTGGTGTTCATTATGAAATTATTGTTGATATCGGTGGCTTCAAATGGATGATTCAGACTACTGATGAACACAAGGTTGATGAGCACGTAGGTCTTTATATCGAGCCCGACGCAATTCATATTATGAAGAAATCCGAATATTCAGGCAAATACGGTGACTATAGCTCTTATAGTGATGAAATTGACCATCTTTCTGATTTAGAGGAGGATGAAGAGTGAAAAAAACATCTTTAGGACAACTTTTTTTAAGAGCTCCTTATGTTATTTGGTCTGCTCTTTTCATAATTGTCCCTCTATTTATAATGGGATATTATGCTCTTACAGATGCAAACGGTGTATTTTCTTTTTCAAATTTTGCTAATCTGGGAAGATATAAAAATGCGTTTTTTATATCTCTTCTTTACGCATTTATTTCTACCGTTATAACACTTATTATCGCCTATCCCCTTGCGTATTTTATGACTAAGTGTAAGCCGTCTACACAGCGTTTTATGATGATTTTAACAATGCTTCCTATGTGGACTAACTTCCTTATACGTACTTATTCTTGGATAACCATTTTATCTAACACAGGTATTATCAATACTATTCTGCAAAAATTCGGTATTGGGCCGCTTCATCTGATTAACAGACCGGGAACGGTTATTCTCGGTATGGTTTACGACTTTTTACCCTATATGATTTTGCCGATTTTTAACGTAATGTCAAAAATTGATTCTTCCCTTACCCAAGCTGCAGAGGATTTAGGCTCAAACAGAGTAAACGTCATCAGAAAGGTTATTTTCCCTTTAAGTCTGCCCGGTGTCATTTCGGGCATTACTATGGTTTTTGTGCCTAGTGTAAGTACCTTCTATATTTCTCAAAAGCTCGGCGGTAACAAAACAATGCTTATCGGTGACGTAATCGAATACCTCTTTAACCTTGGTCCCGATTATTATAACGTTGCTTCTGCTATTTCTCTTGTTCTTATGATTATCATTCTTGTTTCTCTGTTTATAATGAACAGAGTTTCAGATGATGAGGACGGAGGTGTGCTCATATGAAAATACTTTCCAAGATTTATATGGCGCTTATCATTCTATTTTTATATGCGCCCATTGCCGTAATGATAGTTTTTTCATTTAACAGCGGCTCAAGTGTATGGGTTTTCGAAGGCTTTTCACTTGACTGGTATGGACAGCTTGTATTTAACAGCGAAATGCTTGATGCTCTTAAACACACCTTGCTTATCGCTGTGTTGTCTGCCACCATTTCTACAGTTTTAGGCACAGCTGCTTCTGTGGGGATTAGAACTTTAAAGAGCAAATTAGCAAAGTCTGCTATTATGTCTGTTACGAACATTCCTATGATGAATGCAGATATCGTAACAGGTGTTTCTCTTATGCTTCTTTTTATCTTCTGTGGAAAACTTTTCGGTCTTACCGAATCATTAGGCTTTTTCACAGTATTGATAGCTCATATAACCTTTAATCTGCCATATGTAATACTTTCTGTACTGCCGAAACTCAGACAAACCGATCCTGCACTTGAACAAGCGGCTATGGATCTAGGCTGTACTCCTTTAAAGGCATTTTTCAAGGTTGTACTTCCCTCAATTTCAAGCGGTATCTTTACGGGCTTTATAATGGCTTTCACTCTTTCTCTTGACGATTTCGTTATCAGTTACTTTACCTGTGGGCATTATCAGACCTTGCCTTTTGTTATTTACAATATGACCAAGCGTACCGTTACTCCCGATACCTACGCGTTATCAACAATTATATTTATAACTGTGTTTGCTTTAATGATACTTTATAACATTACACTTACACGTTCCGAAAAGAAACGAGGTGTAATCTGATGAAAAAAGTTTTAAATATACTCTTTGTCTTACTAATGTGCTTTTCGCTATTTACCCTTTCGGGTTGCGGTTATGAATATTTTGACTTAAACCTTGATGCAGATTATACCAATAATCTTGAAGGTACGGTTTTAAACGTATATAACTGGGGCGAATACATTTCTGACGGAAGTGATGAATGTATTGACGTAAATAAAGAGTTCGAACGAATTACAGGCATTAAGGTTAATTATTCAACCTTTGAAAGTAACGAAACTATGTATTCACAGCTTCGTACTGCAGGTGTTTCATACGATATAATAATTCCTTCTGATTATATGATCGACCGTATGCTTAAGGAGGATATGTTACTTCCTATTGATTATTCAAAAATCACCAATTACGGTAATATTGACGATAAGTACAAAGGTCTGTATTTTGATCCCGAAAACAAATATACAGTTGCCTATAATGTTGGTATGGTAGGCGTTATATATAACACCTCAATGGTTCAGGATATTGAAGAGAGCTGGGGCGTTTTCTGGGATAAAAAATATAAAAACCAAACCCTTATGTTCAGTAATCCCCGTGATGCTTTTATGACCGCTCAATTCTACGGCGGAATTAGTGTTAACAGCGATAAAAAATCCGATTGGGATAAAGCTGTTGAGCTTTTAAAGGACCAAAAGCAGTATTTGCAGTCCTACGTAATGGATGAAGTTTACGGCAAAATGGAGACGGGCGAAGCGGCTATTGCTCCCTATTATGCAGGCGATTATTTAACTATGTATGACGTTAATGAAGATTTATCCTTTTTCTATCCTAAGGAAGGCACCAATATATTTGTAGATGCCGCCTGTATCCCCTCTTGTTGCCAGAACTACGATGCAGCTATGCTTTATATTAACTTCCTTTTAGAGCCTGAAATCGCTCTTGCTAATGCTGAGTATATCGGATATGCTTCACCGAATAAAACAGTTTTTAATAATCCCGAATACTGTTACTACGGAAACGAAATTCTATATCCGCCCGAAGACAAAATGCCTAAAACAGAATATTATCACGATTTAAATAAAGATATCCGTTTTTATTACGAAGATTTATGGATAGACGTTAAATTGTACTAAACAAAAAAAGCCTCATTCGAGGCTTTTTTGTTTTAATAAAATAATTTTTATTCTGCAATAATTTCGCATCCGCCAATGGGACGAATGTTAAGAATACAGCAACTTCCCTCTCCAAATACAGCATTAATGGTTTTGCTGTACTCTTCGATTCTGTCGGTAGGAATATAACATTGTATAGTTCCTGCAAAACCGCCGCCGTGTACTCGACAAGCGCCGTCGCCCTTTAAGAATCGTTCGGTTATAGCAAGAGCAAGACAAAGTCCCTGAGCCTTTACGTTAGAGGTAGAATATACATTCTGCAAATACTTGTAGGAAGAATCGCCCGACTCGTTAACAAGGTCAAGAAAATGTTCGAAATTGTCCTGTTTTAACGCCTTTTTCTGCTCTTCTACTCTGCTGTCATCACCGAAAAAGTGAATTGCTCTAAGCACAGCTCTGTCACCGAATTTAGCTCTTAAATCAGCAATTGATGAGTAGAAATCATTAACATCAACGTCTCTTAAAAAGTCTTTTTCAAAGTAACGGCTTATCTCTCTGCACTCAACGGTGATATCAGCATAATCTCTTGTCAGATCAGCGTGGTCGCCGTGTGTGTCAATTACACAAAGGGTATATCCGTGAGATGCGATATCAAAATCAATTTTTTCTACTACTGGGGTAGTAGGATCGAAAAAGTCAATTGCAGTAAAGCCGCCCTGAGAACTTGCCATTTGGTCAAGAAGACCGCAAGGTTTGCCGAAAAATTCACGCTCAGCGCGTTGAGAAAACTTAGCGATGTCAACTCTGCTTACAGCAGAATCGTTGTAGAGACCGCTTAAAACGTTGCAAAGAAGCACTTCGTATGCAGCCGAAGAAGAAAGTCCTGAGCCGCCTAAAACGTCTGAAGTGGTAAATGCATCAAAACCGCCGATTTTATAACCTTCCTTTTTAAAGGTAGCGGCGCAACCTCTTATAAGCGCACTTGTTTTTCCGAATTCGCTTTCCCTTGCGTCAAGGTCGTTAAGGTCAACGGGATCAACCTTATAACCTTCGGATTCAATTCTGATTACGTTGTCGTTGTTTTCGCTTACAACAGCAATAACGTCAAGATTTACACTGCCTGCAAGTACTCTGCCGTGCTGATGGTCGGTATGATTACCGCCAACCTCGGTTCTTCCGGGGGCAGAAAAAATACGGATATTATCTCTTTCACCAAAGAAACTAACGAAGCTGTCACAAGCTTTAATATAACGCTTACGTGCATTTTCAATGTTATTTGGATATATAAGCGAGAAGGTTTTATCGTACTTACCTTCTAAAATTGCCTTTTTAATATCTGCAATTTTCAAATTAATCAACCTTTCGATTAAGAAATAAGTGCTAATGTGTCACGTGCAATTGCAAGTTCCTCGTTAGTGGGAATTACAAATACGTCAACCTTGGAATCATCAGTAGAAATCTTTATTTCCTGACCGCGAACGTGGTTCTTTTCATCATCAATCTTAACACCTAAATAGCCAAGATTTTCACAAACGTACTGACGAAGGTCAGGATCGTTTTCACCGATACCTGCTGTGAAAGCAATAGCATCAACACCGTTCATAGCAGCAACATAAGAGCCTACAAATTTAAGAATCTGATATCGCTGCATATCAACTGCAAGTTTTGCTCTCTCGTTTCCTTCATCAGCGGCAGCGCAAACGTCACGGTTATCGTTAGAAACACCGGAAACACCAAGCATACCGGATTTCTTGTTGCAGATATCGTTAATCTGAGCAGCGGTAAGATTTTCCTTTTCAGCAATAAATGTTAATGCAGAAGGATCAAGTGTACCTGTACGTGTTCCCATCATAAAGCCGTCAAGAGGAGTAAAGCCCATAGAAGTATCACAGCATACGCCGTCTTTTACAGCGGTAATGGAAGCGCCGTTACCGATATGGCAAACGATTATTTTAAGGTCCTTTTTATCTTTTCCTTCAAGAACGGCAACTCTGTCACTTACAAAGTGATGGGATGTACCGTGAGCGCCGTATTTTCTTACGCCGTATTTCTCATAATACTCATAAGGAAGGGCGAACATATAAACCTTGGGCTCCATTGTCTGATGGAAGGAAGTATCAAATACAGCAACCTGAGGGATTTTTTCACCGAAGGTCTTGATACAAGCCTTGATAGCAAGAACGTGAGCAGGATTATGTAAAGGAGCAAGTGCGCCAAGCTCATCAATCTGATCAAGAACAGTAGGATTAATAAGGCAGGATTTAGAGAAAATACTACCGCCCTGCACTATTCTGTGACCGATAGCAGAAATTTCATCGAAAGAATCGATAACCTTAGCTTCGCTTTTGGTCATAGCGTAAACAACTGCTTCAAAAGCTTCGGTATGAGTGGGCATATCTGTTTCAGCCTGATAAACTCTGCCGTCTGCCGCTTTGTGAGTAATAGCGCCGGAAACGCCAATACGCTCACAGAGTCCCTTTGCAAGAACGCTCTCGGTTTCCATATCAATTAACTGATATTTAAGAGAAGAACTACCTGCATTTACTACGAAAATTTTCATTTCAAAAACTCCTATCCGCTAAATGCGCTTTTTTGAGTTGATAAACGGATAAATATGTGATAAAATATACCGTAAACCAACAACATAATTTAACTATTATATAATAATAGATTTTAAAGACGATTTCAAGTTATTTTTTTAAAAAAGGCGGTTTAATATCTATGGTAAGCTCAGTTATTGCCGAATTTAACCCTTTTCATAACGGTCACGCCTATCTATTAAGCAAAGCAAAGGAAAAAAGCGAAGCCGTAATATGTGTAATGAGCGGAAACTTTGTTCAACGTGGCGACCTTTCAATATTTACTAAACAAAAACGCACCGAATTTGCCCTTAAAAACGGTGCTGATTTAGTGATAAATCTTCCTGTGGGCTGGTCTATGTCATCTGCTGAGAACTTTGCTTTAGGCGGTATTTCACTAATAAAAAACACGAAAATTACCGATAGTATTTATTTCGGCTGTGAATGTGGCGATATTAACGCTTTAACTAAAACTGCAGAAATTATTTGCGACGACAATTTTAATAATCTTGTTAAGGAAAATATGAAAAACGGAGTATCCTATGCCTATGCAAGACAGCAAGCGGTTGAAAATTATTCAAAGGAACTGGGCGCCATATTATCTAAACCCAATAATACTCTTGCAATTGAATATATTTCGGCTGCCAAAAAACTTAACTTCTCCCCTTCCTTTAATGCTGTAAACAGAGTAGGTGTTGAGCATAATTCATCAAAAGGAAATGATGAATTTATAAGCGGTAGCGCTTTAAGAGAGCTTATTAAAAAATCAAGATTTTCTGATATAAAAAAATATGTTCCGGAAAATATATTCTATGCTTTAACTGAGGGCGATTTTTCGGATATTTCAAGGCTTGATAAAGCCTTACTGTTTAAAATAAGAAGTATGACTAAAGAGCAGTTGCTCGAAATCCCTGACGTCAGCGAAGGACTTGAAAACAGAATAATTGATGCTGCTAAAATTAGCGATAGTCTTTTAGAACTAGCAGAATTAGTTAAAACAAAGCGATACACCCTTGCGAGAATAAGACGTATTCTTATGTGTGCCGCCTTTGATATATCCAACGAATATTTAAAAAAGGAACCGCCGTATATTCATATATTAGGTTGTACATCTCGGGGAGAAGAACTGATAAAGGAAATTGCCAAAAAAACCGATTTACCTTTAGTAATAAGCGCAAAAGATGCTTTAAGCCTTGAGGGTTACGCTAAAAAAACCTTTGAACTTGAGGAGCATACATCTAACCTTTATTCCATGTCCTTCAGTCCAATGCTCCCTTCCTACTCCGAGTACACTCAAAAGGTAATTAAATTATAATTATTTTTATAATTACTCTTGAAAGACACAAGCAAATTTGATATAATAATTAAGTTAAATTTCAATGAAAATAGGTGAAAAAATGGCTAAAAAGGGTTTTGACAACGCTGAATATATACGTCTTCAGTCACAGAACATCCGCAACCGTATTGAAATGTTCGGTGATAAGCTGTATATGGAGTTCGGCGGTAAACTTTTCGATGACTTTCACGCTTCCCGTGTTTTACCCGGATTTGAGCCTGATTCGAAGGTCAAAATGCTCTTAAACTTAAAAGATGATGCTGAAATTGTTATTGCAATAAACGCTGACGCTATTGAAAAAAACAAACGTCGAGGCGATCTTGGTATTACCTACGACCTTGATACCTTGCGCCTTATTGATGCTTTTAGAGGTATCGGTCTTTTTGTCGGCAGTGTTGTTATAACCTTCTTTACGGGACAACCCTTGGCTTTAGCCTTTGAAAAACGTCTTAAAAACTTAGGAATTAAGGTATATAGACACTACCCCATTCCCGACTATCCTTCCAATATTCCTCTTATAGTAAGTGATGACGGCTTTGGTAAGAATGACTATATCGAAACCCAGCGTAAGCTTGTGGTAGTTACAGGCCCCGGTCCTTGCAGCGGTAAGATGGCTACCTGTCTTTCTCAGCTTTATCATGAGCATAAACGTGGAATAAAGGCGGGTTACGCTAAATTTGAGACCTTCCCTATTTGGAATATTCCTCTAAAACACCCCGTAAACGTTGCTTATGAAGCGGCTACTGCCGATCTTAATGACGTTAATATGATCGACCCCTTCCATCTTGAAGCCTATGGCGAAACAGCCATTAACTATAACCGTGATATTGAAATTTTCCCAGTGCTTAACGCTATGATGGAAAAAATTCTAGGTACTTCCGTTTATAAGAGTCCCACAGATATGGGTGTAAATATGGTAGGCTGTGCAATAAATGATGATATCGTTTGCAGAAATGCCGCCAATCAGGAAATAATCAGAAGATACTATAACGCTTTATGTGCCGAAAGACAAGGTATGGGCGAACACGCTGAGGTTACTAAAATTGAACTTTTAATGAATCAACTTGGCATATCTGTTAACAACCGTGCTGTTGTTAAAGCCGCCAACGATAAGTCTGAATTAACGGGTTCTCCCGCAACTGCAATTGAGCTTGATGACGGACGTATTATTACGGGAAAAACCTCTTCTCTGCTTGGTGCTTCATCCTCAATGCTTTTAAACGTTTTAAAGGAACTTGCAGGTATTCCCGATGAAGTAAAGCTTCTTTCTCCCACCATCATTGAGCCTATTCAGGTGATGAAAACAACTGCTCTTGGTAACCATAATCCGAGACTTCATACAGATGAAGTGCTTGTTGCGTTATCTATTTGCGCCGCAACTGATGAAAATGCAAAACTCGCTATGAATCAGGTTAAAAATCTTCGTGGATTAGAAGCCCATTCTACAGTTATTCTTTCTCGAGTTGATGAGCAAGTGTTTAGAAAACTTGGTGTAAATCTTACCTGTGAGCCGAAATATCAAACAAAAAAACTTTATCATGCATAATTTGTCGGCACACTAATTTTACGGTGTGCCGCATTATTTTTAAGGAAGTGTATTTATGGACAAAAAATATGAAGCTTTATTTACCCCTTGGAAAATAGGCAACGTTGAAATCAAAAACAGAATCGTTATGTGCCCAATGGGTGGCACCTCGCTTTTCGGTTGGTTTGAGCTAACAGGCTGTCATTTTGATAAAGAGGCAGCTAAGCTTTTCCTTGAAAGAGCAAATAATAACGTAGGTCTTATTATCCCCGGTATTGCACCCCTTCGTGATACCTTTTGGGGTAAATGGCTCTGGCAGAATCCTAAAATGTTTGAGGATCTTAAGGAGTTTATGGATGAAATTCATAAAACGGGAGCAAAACTCTTTATTCAGTTAACTGCAGGTATGGGACGCTCTTGGGCAATAACCGAGCTTATAGCACCCTTACATAAAAACAAGGTTACCCGTACTATTTTAAAGCCTATAATTGATACCTCTCACGAACTGGCATCCCCTTCTCCTCAGCCTTCACGTTGGGCACATGATATCGAGTGTCCCGAAATGACCGTAAAGCAAATCCACGAAATTATTGAAGCATTTGCTAAAACAGCCAAGCTTTGTAAAGAAGCGGGTGTTGACGGTGTTGAGGTTCACGCTGTTCACGAAGGATACCTTCTTGACCAGTTTGCAATTAAATTTTTCAATAAACGTACTGATGAATACGGAGGCAGTTTTGAAAATCGCTACCGTTTTGCTGCCGAGGTAGTAAAGGCAATTAAAGAGTCTTGCGGCGAAGATTATCCCGTATCCCTTCGTTATTCTGTAGAGTCTAAAATGAAAGGCTTTTGCGAGGGCGCTATGCCGGGTGAAGAATACGAAGAGGTTGGTCGTAATATGCAGGAATCCGAAAAGGCTGCTAAATTCCTTCAGGATGCAGGTTACGATATGCTGAATGCCGATAACGGAACCTATGACTCTTGGTATTGGGCGCATCCGCCTATGTATATGCCCGAAAACTGCAACCTTGAGGATGTAGCTCACATTAAGAAATTCGTTGATATTCCTGTTGTTTGTGCAGGCAGAATGGATGCCGAGGTTGGCGCAAAAGCGGTTGCAGAGCAAAAAATTGATGCAGTTGGTGTTGCCCGTCAGTTCCTTGTGGACCCTGAGTGGATTACAAAGCTTATAGAAGACAGAATTGAAGATATTAAGCCCTGTATATGCTGTCACAGCGGTTGCTTTAACTTCTCTTCTTCAAAGGGACACGCTAATACTCAGGACCTTAGCGACACTATGGGACTTTCCCGTTGCGCCCTTAATCCCGAGACTATGCAGTCTAAAAAATACTATATTGAACCTGCTAAAAAGCAGAAGAATATCGCTGTTATCGGTGGCGGTATCGGTGGTATGGAAGCAGCTATTGTTTGCGCTAAGCGTGGCCACAAGGTAACCCTTTATGAGAAAACCGATAAGCTTGGCGGTGTGTTTATCGCTGCAGCGGCACCTTCTTTTAAAGAAAAGGATAAAGCGCTTATTTCTTGGTATATTCGTGAACTTTCAAAGCATCCCATTGAAGTTAAACTAGGTACCGAGATAAAGGACGTAAAGGCACTTAATGCTGATGAAGTTATTATCGCAACCGGTGCAGTTGCTAAAAAGGTTCCCATTATGGGAAGCGAAAATACGGTTGAAGCCGTTGATTATTTACTCGGCAAAAAAACCGTAGGCGAAAATGTTGTAGTTATAGGCGGCGGTCTTACGGGCTGTGAAATTGCTTATGATTTATACTTAAACGGCAAAAAGCCCGTTATTGTAGAAATGCAGGACGACCTAATTGTTACTAAAGGCATTTGTCTTGCAAACACAAGCTTTTTACGTGATTTCTTTAAAACCAATAACGTTCCCGTTTATCTTGAAACTGCTGTTTCGAAGATTAATGACAATAGCGTAACCGTTACTGATAAGGACGGTAAAACCTTTGATATTAAGGCTGACAGCGTAGTAATGTCGGTAGGCTATAATCCTGCTCCCCTTACTAAAAAGAGCCGTCACGTTCATATTATCGGCGATGCTAATAAGGTTGGTAATTTAAGAACGGTTATCTGGCAGGCTTGGGACGTTGCAACAAAGCTTTAATAAATTTAAAAGCCCGAAATTTTCGGGCTTTTTTTGTTAGTCAAACTGTGAATTGTAGAGTTTACTGTAGAATCCGCCTTTGCTGAGAAGTTCATCGTGATTACCTAGTTCGGATATTTTGCCGTCCTGCAAAACGATAATTACGTCAGCGTTTTTTATGGTGGATAATCTGTGTGCGATTACAAAACAGGTTCTGCCTTTCATAAGCTTTGTAAGGGCTTCCTGAATTTGAATTTCGGTTCGTGAGTCAACGTTTGAGGTTGCTTCATCAAGAATAAGCATCGGCGCATCCGAAAGCATTGCTCTTGCAATTGTAATAAGCTGTTTTTGTCCCTTAGAAATATTAACACCGTCATCATTCAAAACAGTGTTATAACCATCGGGTAAATGCTCAATATAATTATGAATTTTTGCAGCCTTTGCAACCTCGGTTACTTCATCCATCGTTGCTCCTTCTTTACCGTAGGCAATATTATCAAAAACAGTGCCGCTAAAAAGCCAAGTATCTTGTAAAACCATAGTATAGGCTTTTCTTAAATCTTCACGTTTAATATTTTCGATTTTCAACCCATCAACCGATATAGTTCCCGAATTAACGTCGTAAAAACGCATAAGAAGATTTATTATTGTGGTTTTTCCTGCTCCGGTTGGGCCTACAATAGCAATTGTCTTGCCCTTTTTCGCATCTATTGAAACATCCTTTAAAATTGTTTTTTCGGGAGTGTAGCCAAAAAATACCTTGTCAAAGTTTACGTCGCCGCTAACATCCTTTAGCTCTACAGCATCCTGTTCATCAAGCTTTTCAGGCTCCTCGTCAATAATTCTGAATACACGCTCAGCGGCAGAAAATGCCGACTGAAATTCGTGAAGGATATTTGCAAATTCATTAATAGGTCCTGCAAATTTACGTGAATACTGAACAAACTGCGCTACACCGCCAAGGGTAATAAAGAAGAGACTACTGCTTTTTATAACGCCCGACTGTGAATACATAAACAGTATTCCGCCAAGTATCATAACAAGAGAAATTGAAAGATTATTAATAAAGTTAATAGACGGGCCCATAGCTGCCGCATAATACTCTGCGTTATAGTACGCATTGGTCGCATCATTATTTCGCTTATTAAATCTATCCCCTATTTCTTCCTCACGGTGATAAGCCTGAATGGTACGGCAACCCGAAAGCATTTCTTCGGCATAACCGTTAAGTTCGCCAAGCTTTCTTGAACGCAAACTGAACATTGGTCTTACCTTTTTGGAACGGTATCTTGTAAACAAAATGGAAATAGGTACCGTAATAACGAATATAACAATCATAGGCTTTGAAATCTGCCACATAAAAATAAGGGAACCTACAACTGTATAAATACTGGTCATAACCTGAACCAAATCGTGAGAAAGGGATGCGTTAACGGTATCAATATCATAAGAAATTCGGCTTATAATATCTCCTGTAGCGGTGGTATCAAAAAAACTAACCGGTAAGGTAGTCAGCTTTTCGAATAACTGCTTTCTCATTCTATATACAACCCTTTGGCTGATATTAATCATAATTATTGCCAGAACGTAAGAAAGTACAGCCGATAAAGCATAGCAGATTATCATTTTAATTACGTTTTCTCTTACAATAGTGAAATCTATGCCGCTTTTATTTGCAATAGCATCAATAGCCTCACCTGAATATTTAGGGCCCAGAAGCGCTAACTGATTGGAGAGTAATGTCATAGCCACAGCTAAAATAAATAACGGCCAAGACTTAAAAACGTATGTAAGAAGTCTGAAAAGAGTGCCAATTTTGATTTTTTTCTTTTCCTTACTCAACTATAGCACCTCCCATTTGCGAATCGCTTATCTCCTTATATTCATCGCATTTTTCTAATAGCTCATCGTGAGTGCCCACACCTATAATTTTTCCGTTATCAATAACAATTATCTGTGTGCAGTTTTTAACAGCGCTTACCCTTTGAGCAACATTAATAAGTATTGTATTCTTAAAATTCTCATTTAAGGCTTTTCTAAGATTAGATTCGGTCTTATAGTCAAGAGCAGACGAACTGTCATCAAGAATAAGTATTCTCGGTTTTGCGGCAATTGCTCTGGATATAAGTATCCTTTGTTTTTGTCCGCCTGAAACATTGGTACCTTTTTGAGATAATATGTGTTGATATCCGTCCTCAAAATCGTTAATAAAGCCATCAGCTTGAGCTATTTGGGCAGCGGTTTTTATTTCCTCTTCACTTAAATCTCTACCGAATTTAATATTTTCATAAATGGAATCGTTATATAGAAAATCGTTTTGCATAACGGTGCCGAAAAAGGAATAAAGCTCTTGCCTGTTTATAGTTCTTATATCTCTGCCGTCAATATAAATTGCACCGCTCTCAACATCATAAAATCTGAGTAATAGTTTTATGATAGTAGATTTACCGCTACCTGTAGCACCGATTATACCAAGAGACTCTCCGTCCTTAATTTTAAATGAAATATTGGTTAAATCTCTTTTAACTCCTATGTAAGAAAAGTTAACGTTTTTAAATTCAACAACACTTTCGTTTCGGTTTCTTGGAAATTCATCTTCACTTTTTTCAATCAGAGTATCTTCACAGTTCAGTATTTCTGCAACACGGTTTGCTGAAGCGGAACATTTACTTGCCATAGTAAACATTCGTGACATTACCATCATTGACATAGAAATCTGCGTAAAATATTGCATAAAAGCAATAACGGTTTCGGGAGTTGACTGATGATTTAAAACCCTGTTGGCACTTAAAGCTACGACAGCCACAATTCCCATATTCATAAACAGATTCATTATGGGATGGACAGAACCCATAATAATACCGGCACGCTTTTCGTTTTTAACAAGAGCTAAATTGGCTATATCAAATCTGTTATGCTCGTATTTATCCTTTGAAAGCGCTTTTATAACCCTTATTCCCTGTGTATCTTCTCTAACAACACGAATCATTGAGTCAACGGATGTCTGTACCTTTTTATAAAGAGGAATGCCGCAAGAGGAGACAAAATAAACACAGACAAAAAGCAAAGGCATTGTTGCAACCATAACCAAGGATAAATAGCTATCCATAAGCATCGTAATAATAATACCGCCAATAAGCATAATAGGCGCTCTAACACCCATTCTTTGCATCATTCCCACAAAGTGATAAATGTTATATGTATCGGTGGTAATACGTGATTCCAGGGAAGCTATGGTGAAAGCGTCGGTCTGAGCAGCAGAAAGCCTTAAAGTTTTTGCAAATAAATCACGTCTTAAATGCTCCGAAAAATTATTGGATACACGTGCCGCCATTCTGTTGGCAATAATATTGAATATACAGGCGCACCCTGCACAAAGAATCATCATAATACCCCAGAATATTATCTTCTTTACGTCGGCGGTATAAATAACATTTTCTAAAATGTGGGTTAATATGTATGGTATAAACAGCTCCACAACCGTTCCTGCTATTTTAATGCTTAGTCCCAATAACATTCTAAAATAATACGGTTTTATGTACTTAAGTATTGTTTTCATATTATATTTCTTCCCTATTACTTATATAATCTTTTGCTCTTTCAGTAATACGCTGGAGAACCGATTGAAAAATTTTAATTTCGTTTTCATCAATATCATCTGTAAGATAACGGTTCCATTCTCTTAACACTTCTTTAATTTCAGGAAAAGCCTGAAGCATTTTATCGGTTGGATAAACCCTTAAAATACGTTTATCCTTTTCGTCAGCCTTTCTTTCAACAAAGCCACGTTCTTCAAGATTATTAAGTCCTCTTGTTACGTTGCTTTTATTTATACAAAGTTCACTCGCAAGTTCATCCTGAGTAATACCGGGATTTTTCGTAATTATAAAAACGTAGCTATGATAAAGCGGAGTCAAAGTTTTATCATTCAGTTTATCGTTACGGTAAAGAACAGCGCAACGGCTTATGGTATTAATCTTTTTCATTATAAATATCATATAATCACCTATATCAAAAATAAGTTGCACACGCAACTAATTATACTCTTTGTCAGGTTGCTTGTCAATAACAATAAAATAAAGCGCCTGTAAAAACAAGCGCTTTATTCTATTTCGTAAAAATCACTTACTAAATATTTTAAATAAATCTTGTGACTTATAATTCTCGATTATCATATTTGTACCTAGTTCTTTGTGAAGTTCACGTTGTCTTTTTGCAGATTTGGGCAGAATACTAACAGTTACTGCGCCAAGCTTAACACCTGCAGAAATTTCACTTCGTCCATCCCCTATAACAAGTACGTTTTCACCGCTGATGTTGAGTTTTTCAACCAAGCGAATCATAACCTCGTCTTTGGGTATCTTCTCTTCCCAAGTGGAGCCAAATATATCTTCGACCACTTTATTTTCACCAATATCAAAGCCTAAACCAAGTACCTCTTCATACATACCCATAGGCGGTTGCTGAGATTTATCCACAACTGCACCGGTAACAAAGAAATTCTTTACACCGGTTTGATATAAGTAATTCATAAACTCTTTTGAGCCGGGAATTAAAAATTCATTTGGATTTTCCTTTGCTTTTGCAAGATTTTTATCTCTGCAGAAACGATTTAGAACCTGTTCGTAAACCCAAAACAACTTAGGCGTTACGTCGGCAAGATATTCTATGTATTCCTTAGGTTCATCAAAATCATCGAATTTTTCTTTACCCGCCCATATAAGTTCTATAATTTTCGAATTAACTTCACTATTATATTTACCGTTTATGCACTCTTGATTACGACGAATTGCCCATTCCATTTGAGTAAGAGCAGAAAGTCCTGCACTTTCAATACAAAATTTATCCGTTTCTTCAAGAGGCTCAGTATCGCAAAGTTCAACCAGACGATTAATATTATCTTCACTGGTAAGATTATCGGGAATACCGTTCATAGCGGTATCGTAAAGCACTCTGCTCATTACGGGAGGCCAATTACGAATAAGAGAATGTGTACCGTCGATATCGTGAAAAGCGCATACGATTTTTCTGTCTTTTATCGCATTAACTATATCCGTATCTGTTGCATAAGAAGTATTTACTATCATTGTGGTCACCTTATAAACTTTTATTAAATCTCTTAGTAAAACCGTGCCGTGAAGGTTAGTTTTACCATATCGCTTCAAAGCACGGTTTAAAATTATTTGTTCAGATTTTTATAGCACTCAATGTCGGTAATGGGGTGCTTTTTGAGTTCATCAAGAAGTTCGGAAAGCTTACCTGTTGCAAGAGCAATTCTCTCGTCAGCAGCACCGTAGTAAATTCTGATTTCGTCTTTTTCTTCATCAGCAAGAGCACCGCAGGCAAAGCAGGTGTTACCGCTTCTGCCGTAAAGTTCATAATCGGTGTTGGGAGCGAGAATGGGACGATCAAGAACGTAAAGAATCTTTGAGGGGTCGTCAAGATCCATCAGCATTGCGCTGAGGGAATAAACGAACTCACCGTTTTCACAGTAAACTGCGTGATAAATTTCCAACCAACCCTCTTTAGTCTTAATTGGAGGAGTAGGTCCTATCTTATAGTTTGCAAAGTCCTGACAAGGAACAAAGAAAGGACGGTGACGACCCCAATAAAGCATATCGGGAGAGTAAGAAATCCACATACCGTATGTAAGAGCGTCGTACATAAATGCTTCAGGCATATTGGTAAGACGAGGAAGACCGTAAGGTCTGTCAAGACGAACGTACTGACCGTTAATCTTTTCAGGGAACAAGCAAGGTACACGGTTGATAGGAAGACCGATACACTCAATAAATTCTACAGATTTGAAATCCTTTGTTTTCTCAAGAATTGCGGCAGGTCCGATATCACGACCAAGGGGATATTTAACCTGTGCAGGACGAATAATATAATATTCATCACCAATCTGAGTAACACGGGGATCGATTACCCAATGGTCATAATTACCGGGAGAGTTAGGAGCCCAGTCGGTAAATTTACATAAAGGTTCTTTATCTATTTCGAAGTTAATTCCATCCTCACTGAATGCAGCGTGAATTCCGGTTTTTTCTTTACCGTTTTCTTCGTAGATACAAGCAATCAAAAGAACGTATTTACCCTGATACATAGCTTGTCCACAGTTGAAAACAGATTTTACCTTTTTTGGAAACATCTCCTTTGTGATAAGAGGATTGTTTTCATAGCGGTGCATTATGTATTCTTCTTTAATAAATTTTTCGATCATAATAACAGCCTCCTGCTAATTAATTTATGCAAAGCACAATTTTATAAAACACTCTTTTTCTTTAGAGTATTTTATGTATTAATATTACATAAAATTTGGTAAATTGTCAAGCAAATTAACGTTTTTTTAAAAAAAAAAAAATTCCGCTTTAAAAAACGGGATTTTTTGGTGCGGATAACAGGAATCGAACCTGCATGAAGTTGCCCTCACTAGAACCTGAATCTAGCGCGTCTGCCAGTTCCGCCATATCCGCATATATATTTGCATTGTTTGTAATTATAATATTAAATTTATATTTTGTCAAGTATATTTATATTGGCTTAGGCTTTGGTTTTTGCAAAGTTATAATTTAAAAATTTAAAAAAATATAAACAATATTTAAAATTTTATAAAACATTTTAATTTACATATTCTGATAAATATGCTAACATTTATATGGGTGATTTTATGGAGCATCTGTTTACTGTCGGGAGAAACTTTAACAAAGGCAAAATTGCCAAATGCGAATGTATAAATAATGACAGCTTAAAAGCGATTAATGTAAAGGACGAATGCTTTTGTCTGATTTTTTTACTAAGCGGACAAATCAAATTCAGTATTAAGGGAAATAACTTTTTAGCAACCGCCCCCTGCTTTATTTGCTTTAATGAAGAAGAAAATCCCGAAATAATTACCACTAAAAAACTAAAATGCCATACTATATATTTTCACCCCGAATTTTTGAACGTGAATATGACCTTTGAATTTTTGAGGTCGGGAAAATACGAGGACATCGCACTCAACCACGATATGTTCTTGATGCATCCTTTTTTAGAAAACAAATTCATAGTTCCCATTACTGATGATTTTTTTGAGAAAATTAAGTTATTAATTGATCTTCTTTCAGAAGAATTAAGTTTACAAAGAGATTGGTATTGGTCATGCCGCAGTCGTTCCTATTTTATAGAAATTGTAATAGCACTCGAACGTCTTTACTGTTTAAAATGTTATAACTTTTTGTCATTTAAAAGGCACTCTTATTACTATTCATATCTTGAAAACGCTGTTTTATATATCGAATCGCATTATATGGAACAGATAACTCTGCCTATGCTTGTTAAGGTTACCGGAATTAACCACACAACCTTGACAAAGCTTTTTAAAACATATACAAGCAGTACTCCTATGGAATATGTTACCTCTCATAGAATTTCTGTAGCTAAAAAATTACTTGCATTTACTGAAGTTCCTATAAAGGATATTTCCAGACGTTGCGGATATAAAACGGTTCAGCATTTTTCCAAAATATTTAAAGAAGCAACAAAAATGACCCCCAATACATACAGAGAAGAAAAAATAGCCAAAAGAAAGAATGAAATAAGGAGATAAATGATGGAAAAACAGTTATTAAGTCTTATGCCGTCTGCTCTTAGCGACAGATTAAAAGACCTTAATATTACTTTAGAAAAGCCGCTCATATATGCGACTGCCGATATGGATACCCACTGTAATTTTAGAAACTACGTTTTGGTTTTATATGAAAACTGTCTCGTTGTCGGTGAAGAAAATTCCCCGTCTATTTTACATAACTCTTATTCAAAACAGGAAGAATTTAATTTCAGTAACTTTGATTTTAAAAGTTTTTCATTAGATGAGATTTCTTCCCCACTAATAGTTAATCTGGTGGTCGGCGGCATTTTTAAAATAAATGTAAAAGATACCGAAACGGTAATTTGTTCCTTTACCAATAAATATAATGGCAGAATTAATAAGCTTTTAGATATACTTAAACTGCTTATTGATAAAAAGGAAATTCCCGAAGACAAATTATATGATGAAGTAAGAGAAGAATTTTGTCCTAAATGCGGAACTATCTATCCTAACAAAAACAGAAAAGTATGCCCTAAATGTATGGACAAGCGAAAAATTTTCTTCAGGCTCAGTTCATTCTTTTCTGTTTACAAAAAAGAGCTTGTAGTTATTTGCATAATTTGTATATTGGGAGCGTTGCTTTCTTCAATTTGGCCTCTTTTAAACGGAAGTCTGCTATATGACGGAGTTTTGGCGAAAAATAACAGCATTTTCCCTCTTAGTATGATAAAAACCGAAAATTTTGCATTGCTACTCTTAATTCTTGCACTGACTATGGCGGGAGCAAAGCTTCTTCAACAGCTCTTCGGAATAATTCAAGGCAGATTAGTGGCAAAAATTGTTCCTAATGTTATTAATAATCTCAAAAAGCAGATTTTTAATTCCATTCAGTCTCTTTCGGTTTCCTTCTTTACGGATAAGCAGACAGGTGGACTTATGACAAGAATCACTCACGATGCTACAAGGGTTTCCGATATATTTATCGACGGTATTCCCTTTATTCTGCCTAATCTGTTTACAATAATATTTTCCTGTTATTTTATGTTCAGCACAAACTGGATTCTTGCATTAACTGCTGTTATAACTCTGCCCCCTGCAGTAATTATCAGTATGAAGCTTGAGCCTGTGCTTTGGCACTATAACAGTAAAATGTTCCAGACAAGCAGAAATTTCAGGGCAAAGCTTAACGATAATATTACGGGAGCAAGAGTAGTAAGAGCCTTCGGCAGAGAAAGCAGCGAAGCCAGTCGTCTTGATAAAAGCAGCGGTTACATTGCAGGAGCCCAGCTTAATGCTATGCGCTTTGACCTGAAATTCACTATACTTTATCAGCTTACAAATGCTCTTTCATCACTTTTTACGTGGACACTCGGCGCTCTTTTCGTTCTTGCCGTGTTTAAACCACAGCTATCTTACGGAACGCTTATTACCTTTACGGGTTACGTTTCACTTCTTGCGGGACCTGCCGATTTCTTCTCCTACATATTCCGTTGGTGGTCTTCTTCAATGAACTCTGCACAGCGAATTTTCGAGATACTGGACGCAAAGCCCGACGTTGTGGAATCGCTATCCCCTACTGTAATTAATGACATTAAGGGTGAAATAAAGCTTGAAAACGTTACCTTCGGCTACGAAGAAAACCGTGATGTACTCAAGGATATATCTTTAAAAGTCGAAGCCGGTAAAATGCTTGGTATAGTCGGTAAATCGGGAGCGGGAAAGACTACCCTTGTTAATCTTATTTCCAGACTATATGACACAACAAGCGGAAACATATATTTGGATGGCGTAAATATAAGGGATTTAACCTTTAGCGAAATCAGAAAAAACGTTGCATTAGTTAGTCAGGAAACCTATATTTTTAAGGGAACTATTTTTGATAATATTGCTTACTCTAACCCAAATGCTTCCAAGGAGGAAGTAATTAAAGCAGCTATTTCAGCAGGTGCACACGATTTTATCTGTAAGCTTGACGACGGATACGATTCTCTGGTAGGTTCAGGCGGAAGAAGTATGTCAGGTGGAGAAAGACAGCGTATATCCATTGCAAGAGCGATTCTTGCTAACCCAAAAATACTTATTCTTGACGAAGCCACAGCCGCTGTGGATACCGAAACCGAAAAGAATATTCAAGCTTCCCTTTCAAAGCTTATTAAAAACCGAACGACTATTTCAATAGCTCACAGACTTTCAACCCTAAGGGATGCCGATAAGCTTATTGTAATAGAGGACGGAAGAATTACGGAACAAGGCACACACGACGAGCTTGTAAGACTCAAAGGGGCTTACTATAAACTGCTTCAAATTCAAAGCAAAGCTCTTGCTATGAGAGGTATTGGTGACTAATATGACTGAAGATATTTTAAAAATAGAAGAAGAAAAACTTGATGAGCTTTTAGCTGTTAATTTTATCACTCCAAATAACTGCGAATTTTATGAAACAGCAGGCGGTTTTGCCGCATTAATGCTTATGGGTGAAGACTACGGTCACGTAAATATAATAAGAACCTTCCCCTTTTCCTCGCCCTATGAGTATTTGTCCATAAGAAAAATTGACGGCAAAAACGAAGAGGTCGGCATTATCGAAAACCTTGAAATATTCGACGAAAAGACGGTTGAATTAATCAAAAAACAGCTTGAAATCAGATATTTTATGCCCCAGATTTTAAAGATTTACAGCATAAAAGAAGAATACGGTCATACCTACTGGTATGTGCTTACCGATAAGGGAGAATGTAAATTTTCAAGCTCTTCGGGTTCTTCCGGTGCTGTTCTTCAGCTTGGCGACAGAGTTATAATTAAGGATTCAAGCGAAAACAGATTTGAAATAAAGGATATTAACACTCTTTCTCCAAAAGAGATAAAGAAACTTGAGTTATATTTATAGGAGAAATTTATGAATCTTAACATAAAACTTCCTGAAAAGTATGCCGAAATGCTTACTAAAAACTCCGAATCTAAGGCTATTTATACAGTTAAATCGGATTTGGATGTAGAGGGAAATTTTTCTGATGACTTTTATATTTGCGCTACAAAGAATGAAGTATTCGTTTTTAAAAATAATGATTTTAAGAAATTTAAGATAAAGGATTTTGATGACTTTATCTGCCGAAATCAAGTAAACGGAGCGCTTCTGACCTATGTAAAGAATAATGAGGAATATATAATAGCCCGTTGTACTATGACGGTTATTTCCCTATTCGCCTGTTTTGCAAAGGGTGTAAAGCATTTTATAAACGAGAATTTTGATAGAATAGTAGTAAACCGTGAAAAAGAAAAATACTGTAAAAAATGCGGAAGAGTTCTCCCTGGTACCTTAACTTGCCCTAAATGTGACAGCAAAAACAAGAACATTAAAAGGCTTTTATCAATATGCAAACCCCATATGCCCGTTTTGATTCTTATTATATTTTTAATGTTTGTTGGCACAGCGCTGAGTCTGTTTCAGCAACAGGTTTTAAGGGTTTTCATTGATGATTATTTAGCAAAAGCATTAGGAGATGCAAAGGTTGTTGCAGTATTCTTTTGCGTATATTTCGGTATAATTATACTTAATATTGTGGGTTCATTTTTACGTCATTTGCTCTGCAGTAAGCTTGGTATAAAGGTTGCCGACGATTTAAGAAGAATGGTAGCAAAGCATCTGCAAACCCTTTCTCTTTCTTCTATACAAAAGCGTAATGCAGGTGAACTTATCGAAAGGGTTGTGGGTGACACGTATAACGTAAGAACCTTTATAACCGACTGCTTTTGTAATATGTTTAGTCAAATGGTAACGTTGCTTGTTTTGGCTGTAGTAATGCTTATTATGAACTGGCGTTTGGCTCTTTGCGCCTTTGCATTTGCCCCCCTTATCATTATTTTTGCAAGAACCTTCTGGCCTAAAATCAGAAAAATTTATCATAAGCAATGGCGAAAGACCGACAGAATGCAAAATAAGCTTCAGGACGTGCTTTCGGGAATACGAATAGTAAAGACCTATGGCAAAGAAAAGGACGAAGTAAAGGAATTTAACAGACTTAACGACGAGCTTCAAAGGGTACAGACAAGCAACGAAAAGTTTTTTGCTACCTTCTTCCCTATTCTTTCTCTGTTAATTGCCTTCGGCTCATATTTAATTGTTTATATGGGTGGCATTGACGTACTGGGCGGCGCTATGACAACCGGTCAGCTTATGCAGTTTATCGCCTATTCGGGAATGCTTTTAGGACCGCTTAACTGGATGTCATTTTTACCCCGTAATATAGTAAGAACTACAACCAGCCTTGAAAGAATATATGACGTTTTGGACGAAAAGCCTGAAATTACATCTGAAAATAATGCTCAAAAGCTTGATATCAAGGGCAATATAAGTCTTAAAAACGTTGTTTTCGGCTATAAAAACTATGAATCTGTTTTAGAAGGCATTGATATTGACGTTAAAAAGGGCGAAATGATAGGTTTAGTAGGTTCGTCGGGCTGTGGTAAATCCACCTTTATTAACCTTATAATGCGTCTGTATGACGTTGATGAAGGCAGTATTACAATAGACGGTGTTAACATAAAGGACATTGACGTTGCCCATTTTCATTCTCAAATCGGTGTTGTTTTGCAGGAGACCTTTTTGTTTGGCGGAACTGTGCTTGATAACATTCGTTTTGCCTGTCCGAATGCTTCTTACGAAGAAATTATAAGGGCGGCAAAAAGCGCTAATGCACACGAATTTATCTGCAAACTTCCCGACGGCTACAATACATATATCGGTGAAAAAGGACATAAACTCTCCGGCGGCGAAAAGCAAAGAATTGCTATTGCAAGGGCAATTCTTACCAATCCTAAAATACTTATTTTGGACGAAGCCACCTCTGCACTTGACACCGAAAGCGAATATCAGGTTCAGCAGGCACTTGAAAGGCTGAGAAAAAACAGAACCACCTTCGCAATTGCTCACAGACTGTCAACTCTAAGATGTGCCGACAGAATTGCTGTTATCAACGATAAAAAGATTGCTGAAATCGGCACACATAACGAGCTTCTAAAGTTAAAGGGAATTTATTTCGGACTTGTTATGGCTCAGCTTCAAATGAATAAAACTAAGGAATAAAAATAAGACTCCTTTTGGAGTCTTATTTTTTTGCTTTTATTAATCTTATAATTCCTCTTAGTTTTCTATAAACAGATGCCGTCCAGCGTTTAACGGTAAAGCGAAGTATGGCAAATCTAAAGAAGTTTTCCGCAGCATCATAGAAAAACTCAAATTCAAAAACAATGGAAGAAAGCTTAGCAGGTTTCTTTATATCAAAGCGAATTTGAGGATCATCACCAAGGAAAACAACAGAGTCCTTCATAAATACACCGTTGGTGCGTTTTTTATTGATTTTGCCTTCAATGGTGTTTCCGTTTTCATCCTTTATCTGAATGGAAAAGTTTTTAACAGTCATAGTTCCGCTGACAAGAGGGTCAATTCTTATGGCTTTAATCTCTTTAAAATCCTTAAAGTCACTTACCCTTGCCTGCCATTTGCCGTTTTCTCCCGTAAATTCGGGGGAAATGGTGGGATGTGACATAAAGCCCGAACCGTCGTCAAGCAGGAAGGTAAATTCATTGGTATTAAGACGGGATGAATAAACGTCGGTACTGCTTTTTGAAATTATGCTGTGGGTATCTCTTTTTGGTACAAGAATGGAATCGGACGTAAACTTCTTTTGAATATATTTTCTGTTATTGTCCCATTCCTTTTTGTTGTGAAGGGTTGCTGAATTTTCAGCATTTATCCACATACGGTAAATTCCCGTTATGGTAGGATTATCAGCAACACCGCAAATAAGGGCGGTACGCATAAGAAAATCCCAGTCTTCCGTTGTGGTAAGTTCTTCGTCAAAATGAATACCAAGCAGTTTATATGCAACACTTGGGAAAGCAAGACTAAAGGTAGGACAGTAGTTTTGAGAAAGCTGACGAACAAGTTCAAAATCGGTACAGTAAATGGTTCTGAATCCCGAAACCGAAACAAGCACCGTTTCGCCGTATTTATTTTTAACGTTCATCCAGTCCTGCGCTACACAGTAGGTGTGAAGAATTTTACCCTTGTTTTCATCTTCGATTTTGTGGAAGGCTTCAACCCAGTCTTCAAAAACAAGGTCATCATCATCTAAAATGGAAACGTATCTTCCCTTCGCTTCTTCAAAGCCACGGCTAAGGGGGGTTGTTCTGTTTCCGCCTTCGACCTCAACCAGTCTTACCTTGCCATCCATATAATCGGGAAGATTTTTGATAATGCTTAGTACAGATGCTCTGCCTTCATTATCAAGATTATGCCCCATTATAAGCACCTCAAAGTCTAAATCACTTTGACCGCACATACAAAGAAGAACTTCGCTAAGGGCTTCGGGACGGTGTCCCTGAGTACGCATAATTACCGAAAGGAAGGGCGCATCCTTTTCATATTCATAGTCGCCTTTTATAAAGCGTTCTACATTTTCTTTGCCGTACTTTTCATATAATTCATTCAGAAAATCACTAACCGCTGAATGTTCGGTGGGATTATAATTTTTATTCATAATTTTCACCGCAATTAATATCTGTTTTTAGAATATCCAAAACCGGAGAAGGTTGTTATTTTGTGTTCTTTATCAAGGGGTGTGGGAAGAAGTCCCTTTTCTTTTCTTATAACGTACTCGGCAAGTGCCTTCTTCTGATGAACGGTACCGTTTTCATAAATAGCAATAAGCTTTTTAAGAAGTGACGGATTAGACCACTTATGACACATAAACAAAAACGCTTCGGCAGAATAGTAAAGCTCAGCATTTGTGGGCACAACGTGACCGTCATTGTCAACGTGCTTAGAGTGATAAACAAAAGCACGGGACTGATAAACTACCTTTCTGCCCGAAAGACGCACTCTCCAAGTAAAATCAACGTCATCACAGTAAAGGAAGAAATTATCTTCATCAAGTCCGCCAAGCTCACGGTAAACTTCAGTTGGAATAATCACACAAGCCATAGCGCCCCAAGGCTCAATTCCCGTTAAGACATCAAACTCCTTAGGATGCTCAAGAGGACTTTGCTTTGCTTCAACTAAACCTACGTTTTCCATTCTTTCAAAGGGCTTGAGCATTTCTAAAAAGTAATCGGCGCAAACGATAACGTCAGGGTTATATGCCATAAAGTAATCGGTATTGCAGTCCTTAAACATTATGTTCTGTCCTTTGGAAGTGCCCGAATTAAAGCCGAAGAAGGTATAGGTAACCTTTAAATAATCACCGAATTTTTGATTAAAGCCGTTAATTTGCTCTTCGGTTAAGATAGGCTCACTGGAAGCATCACCGTAGTAAACGTCAATAAAATCAATAGCTCCGCCCTTTTCCTTTGAAACCTGAACGGCTTTTGCTAAGCTATACAGCGATTTTTCAAGGTTAATAACCTCGTTATGATATAAAATTGTCTGGGCTCTTAATGTTTTGTGGTTCAAAATAACTTCCCCCAAATACTAATTTACCATAATATTATATATAATTTTTACAAATATGTCAACAATATGAAATATAGGAAAAAAATACATAGATTTTTAACAAATATGTGTTATAATAATTTTTTAGTAAGGAGAAATGATAGATGCTGAAACTTATAAACATAAAAAAGGAATACAACACAGGCGGTATTCACGTTGATGCCCTGAAAGGCATTAACTTAAATTTCAGAAAAAGCGAATTTGTTTCAATTTTAGGCCCGTCAGGTTGCGGAAAGACCACCACCCTTAATATCATTGGAGGACTTGATAAATACTCCGACGGCGATATTATAATTAACGGTAAATCGACTAAGCATTTCAGCGACAGAGACTGGGATGCCTACAGAAACCATTCTATAGGCTTTGTTTTCCAAAGCTATAATCTTATTCCTCATCAGACTGTGCTTTCTAACGTTGAACTTGCCCTCACCCTTTCGGGCGTTTCCAAAAGCGAAAGACGAAGAAGAGCAAAAGCCGCACTTGAATCGGTAGGACTTGGCGATCAGCTTCGCAAAAAGCCAAGCGAAATGTCGGGCGGTCAGATGCAGCGTGTTGCTATTGCCCGAGCAATAGTAAACGACCCTGATATAATTTTAGCCGACGAGCCTACAGGCGCTCTTGACAGCGAAACGAGTGTAGCTGTTATGGATATTTTAAAGGAAATATCAAAGGAACGTCTTGTAATTATGGTTACCCATAATCCCGAACTTGCCGAGCATTATTCAACCCGAATTATAAGAATGCTTGACGGACTTATTCTCTCGGACAGTAATCCTTTAAGCGAAGAGGAACTATCTCTTGAGGTGGTAGAAAAAAGCGATAAAAAGGTTAAAAAGCCTTCAATGTCACTTTTTACTTCCTTCGGTTTATCCCTTAAAAATTTAATCACCAAAAAAGGCAGAACTGCTCTTACCTCCTTTGCCGGAAGTATAGGAATAATCGGTATAGCCTTAATTTTCGCAGTGTCACACGGTATGACAGCCTTTATTGACAGTGTGCAGGAGGATACCCTTTCCTCTTATCCGTTAATGCTCGAATCACAGCACACCGATTTAGGCTCAATTATGGAAACCTTTATGAGCGAGGCTGAGTCTCACAGCGAACACGATAAGGAAGCGGTATATCAAAAGGACGCTTTATATGACCTTGTTAACACTTTGAATTCGGTAGAAAACCGTGAAAACGATTTAAAATCCTTTAAGGAATTTTTGGAAAAGGAAAAGGTTAATAATTTAACTTTAGGGGACGCCATAAACGGAATAAAATACACCTACAACTACGATTTGCTTATATATACCAAAAATGTTGACGGCGAAATAATTGTTTCTGATACCGAAGAGTTAATGAGCGAAATGCTGGTTAAGTTTATGGGCAGTTTTTACGGTGTTGAAACTGGTGACAGCAGTTCCTCTATGATGTCCTTTTCTTCAATGGGCACTATGTCGGGAATGTGGCAGGAAATGTTATCGGGAGAAAACGGCAACCCCATTAACCCAATGATTAAAGAACAGTATGATTTAGTTTACGGCTCTTGGCCTAATTCCTATAACGAAATAGTTCTTATTTTAGACGAAAATAACGAGCTTGACGATATGACTCTTTATGCTTTAGGGCTTAAATCAAAGGCTGATATCGACGCAATAATCAATGCTGCAGAAGATAAAAAGAAGATAGAATTTAAGTCGGAAAAATGGAGTTTTGAGGACATCTGCAAACAGGAATTCAGAACAGTTCTCAATAGCGACTGCTATATAATGGATGAAGAAACAAAGCTTTATACCGATTTAAGAGAAACAAGTGCAGGTATTAAATATCTTTACGATAATGCTACTCCTCTTAAGGTTTCAGCTATTATTAGACCAAATGAAGACGCTGTATCGGCTATGCTTTCGGGCTCATCTATCGGTTATACTCACCTGCTGACCGAATATATAAGCGAAAAAGCAAAGGATACCCCTGCAACTGCCGAACAGCTCAGCAACAAAGACAAGGATATATTTACGGGACTTCCCTTTAAAGAAAACACAGGAAATCTTAGTGAAGCTGAAAAGGAAACAGCCTTTAGAAATCACGTTGACGGTTTAAGTAAGGCTGAAAAGGCTAAAATCTACGTTAAAATCAAGAGTATTCCAAGTGATGAAACCCTTAATGATTCGGTGGAAAATGCTATGAAGGGCATTACCCGAGAAAAAATTGAAACTACACTTATTGATACCCTTTCAAAAGAAATGGGTATGAAGGAAAGCGAAGTTAAAAAGTATATTAAGGATATGTCGGATGAAGATTTAGAGGAGCTTTATCGCGATATGGTAACCGAAGGTGTTAAAATACAGTATGCCGCAAACGTTGCCCGTCAACTCGCCTTTGCAGGAGAAGGTCAGCTTGTTTATTCTCTTGAAAATGAAATTGACGATTATTCTACCGGCGACTGTGCAAAATACTATGATGAGGTTTTGGAATTTTCAGACTCCAGCCTAAAGGAAAATCTTGCAAAGCTCGGCTACATTGATTTAGACTCCCCTTCTACCATTAATCTTTATGCTTCAACCTTTGAAAATAAGGATGTTATTGAAGAAGCAATAGCAAAGTACAACGAGGGTGTTGATGAGCTTAGCAAAATCACCTATACCGATTACGTTGGTATAATGATGTCCTCTGTTACAACAATTATTAATGCAATAACCTACGTTTTGGTTGCCTTTGTTGCAGTTTCTCTTATTGTTTCTTCCATAATGATAGGCGTAATTACACTTATATCGGTTCAGGAAAGAACAAAGGAAATAGGAATACTTCGTGCTATTGGCGCATCCAAAAAGAACGTATCAAGTATGTTTAATGCCGAAACGGTTATTATAGGCTTTACTTCGGGACTGCTTGGTGTAGTTATTACCTATCTGCTTTGTATTCCCATAAATGCAATACTCCATCATTTAACGGGACTTTCCAACTTAACAGCCGTACTGCCTTGGCAGATAGCGGTATCGCTAATAGTTATCAGCGTACTGCTAACTCTTCTTTCGGGAATTATCCCCTCAAGAAGCGCCGCCAAAAAGGATCCGGTAGTAGCCCTCAGGAGTGAATAAAAAATTCGGACTCGAAAGAGTCCGATTTTTTATTAGGGATTAGGTGTATCGCGTTGCGATACAGGGAGTAGGGATTAGGGATTAGGGGAACGGGCGGATGAAGGACATCCGCTCCTACACCTCACCACCGTCTTCGACGGAGCCTCTCCTCAAGGAGAAGCCTCCCTTTTCCCTTTTCCCTCTGTGCGAAGCACAGCACTCCCACCCCACCAAAAAGGACAGCACCGAAATCGGACTGATTATGCAACAAATGGAAGGCTGGGTAAAAAGCAAAAATCCGATATATATTGAGAATTACGGGAAAGTACGAGGATGGAT
>JAZSPU010000029.1:0-4143 GCA_045537575.1 Acutalibacteraceae bacterium | reverse complement strand
TTTCTTAAAAAATATAAAAAATGGTGAGACCAATGTATAATGTAAAAATTTTCAAAAACATTAAATAGGTTAGGGTGTTACCAATGTACAGTTAATATTTCCCGACGTCTTTTGACGTCGGGTTTTTTTATTCTTCGATTTGACTTTGTATATTTTTTATGATATTATAAAAATGTTATATTATTATATTTATTGTTTCTTAGAAGGACGGAAAAATTAAATGCGCAACATCAAAAAAATTATGATTTGTTTTCTTTCCATTCTCCTTATAATTACTGCTTTTTCACCGGTAACTGTTAAGGCGGATGTAACATACAGCACTGAATATCCTAATACTTGGAATAACACCGGCGAGTATATCGAAGACCTTATCGGTGTGGCTATGACTCAGGTGGGTTATTACGGTAATACAACCGTAGGTACAAAATACGGCGCTTGGTACGGTGAAAACTACACATATTCACAGTGGTGCGCTATGTTTGTTGCTTGGTGCGCTAATCAGGCGGGTATCCCCACTTCTGTTATACATAAAACAGCAAAGGCGAATAATTACAGAAACAGCGGAACCTATCATTATAAAGACGGCTATACGCCAAAGCGCGGAGATTTAGTGCTTTACAATCCTATGACAAACGGCTATTCGGGAACATATTACTGGCCCGATACAAATGCTGACGGCACCTATAAGGAAAGCTCTCACGTGGCTATAGTGTGCTCCTATGATTCAGCTACTAAAAAAATATGGGTAGTTCACGGAAATTCCACAGATGATAAAGTGTGCTATAACAGTATTGCGGTGTCGTCGAATGCTATACAGGCTTTTGTTACCCCTGCTTATTCGGGCTCTTCTTCCTCTTCGGGAAGTATTACTCCTGTTTATGACTATGTTAACAGCGATGACGTAAATCTGCGAAGCGGGGCAGGAACGAGCTATTCTATAGTTACTGCTTTGGATAGCGGCACAAGTGTTGATATTCTTGACTCTGTTGCCGATAGCAAAGGTGATATTTGGCATCAAGTAAAGGTAATAAGCACCGGCGAAACGGGATATATTCACAGCAAATACGTTACTCTTATTAACCGAAACGATTCCCCCGAAACTCACTATGTTAACGGTGACGGAGTGCGACTAAGAAGCAAAGCGGGAACCGACGGCGATAAAGTGGGCGAGTACGATACGGGCACCTCTGTTCAGCTTCTCGGAGTAGAGAAAAATGAAGCGGAAGAATTTTGGTATAAAGTAAAAATTATATCTGACGGTAAAGAGGGCTATATCCGAAGCGACCTGATTAAAATTGTTACAAAAACCGAGACTCCCTACGTAAATGACAATACGGTGCGACTCAGAAGCAGCGAAAGCACCGATGGTGATATATTAGGCGAATATGATAAAGGCACAAAGGTTGAAATTATTGATACTGTTACCAATAGCAAAGGCGAAAAATGGCATAAGGTAATAGTTTTTACCGATAAGATAGAAGGCTATATCAGAAGCGACTTTATTTCCATAGATGAAGCGCCTGCTGAGCCCGATTACGATTATACCAACGTTTCCTATAATCTTAGAAGTGCTCCGGGTACAGAAAATGCGGTGGTTGCTACTGTTTCAGCGAATGCAAAGGTTACAGTTTTAGAAGCCGCGTTCGATAAAGACGGGGATAAATGGTACTATATAAGGGTATTAAGCAACGGCAAAGAAGGATATATTTATTATAAAAGAGTGACCTTAAGCGCAAAGAGTAAGGACACTATAAATAAAACTTGCATACTAGCTTCTACACCGGGCGGTTCTATTTCCTCTTGTAATCTTGCTAAAGGCGATACAGTTACCGTTCTTGGAATTACTTATGACGGTAAGGGTAATAAATATTTTAAAGTAAGCGTTACAAAAAGCGGAAAGGGCTATACGGGATATGTTCTGACAGATAACGTGACACTTTACGGCTCAAACAGAAAAAATATAGCTTTTCAGTCTAAGCTTGAATCCCCTTCGGCAAGTCAGGATTATACTTTTGAAGATACCATAACTATAAGAGGCTGGGCATTCAGTAATACGGGTGATGCGCTTTGCTATTATTCTCTTGACGGCGGTCCCAAAACTCCTATGCCTACAGAAAAGCGTACCGACGTAAAGAACTCTTACAGCGCTTGTACTACCGATTATGCAGGCTTTAAGCTTCAGCTTAGCGCTAAAGAAATTTCTTATGGTGAGCATACCTTTGAAATTTTTGCAAGCAGTGACGTTACTGTAAAAAGCATACATAAAATTTCCTTTAATATTATGGACAGAATTGCTCCCGAAGGAAATCTTGTGGATGTGGCTGATATTGATGAAACAGGATATACTTTGGTGGTTTTCGCAACAGATGATATAGGTATGAGCTCTGTTTATGCCAAAACAACGGTAAACGGTACCGAAAAAGAGCACCTTGCAAATTTAATAGGCGAAAATTTATACGCTGTACGTGTGAAAACTTCGGACTTTTTGACGGCTGACAGCAATTACGTTACTAAAGTCTATGCCCGTGACGAATATAATAACGTAACCTTTATAAAAGAAATTTCCTTAAATCCCAAAACCTATGAGCCAATCATTATTTCCTTCGATGCTAACGGCGGTACGGGTGCGCCCGATGATGCTGTTTTAGGCTTTAGCGGTGAATTTTCTATCGAAATGACCGAAATGGTAAAGGAAGATAAAATATTTGTTGGCTGGTCAACGGAAAAAGACGGAAAGGTTGAATATGTTGCAGATAAAAGGTACGTCTTTACAAAGAGCCTAACCCTTTATGCCGTATGGAGTGAAGTGCTCCCCGGTGACTGTAATAAAGACGGCTTTATAAATACGGTTGATTTAGCAATGCTGAAACTTGCTCTTGCAGGAATTGAATATACAGATGAAGTTCTATATGATTTTGACGTAAGCGGCGAAGTAGATACCGTTGATCTTGCAAAACTTAAACTTTATCTTGCGGGAATAAGCTGAAATATGTGAAAAAATTGTCAAAAAGACGTTTTTCCTGCCGAAAAAATATTGCATATTTTAAAAAGTATGATATAATTACTTTGAAGCGCCTATAAAGGCGGATTAACGAAAGGAGTTCTGTTATGAAATACTCACATGAAGTAGAAAAAATGTGTCCTCTTGCTAAGGGCGCATACCACGGACCTGCACCTATTCCGCAGGAAGGTCAGTGGACTCAGGTAAAAGAAGTAAAGGATGTTTCCGGTCTTACACACGGTGTGGGCTGGTGCGCTCCTCAGCAGGGTACCTGCAAACTCACCCTTAATGTTAAAGAGGGTATCATTGAAGAGGCTCTCGTTGAGACTCTCGGCTGCTCCGGTATGACTCACTCTGCAGCTATGGCTTCTGAAATTTTGGTTGGTAAGACCATTCTTGAAGCTCTTAACACCGACCTCGTTTGCGATGCTATCAACACCGCTATGAGAGAACTTTTCTTACAGATAGTTTACGGTCGTACTCAGACTGCATTCTCTGAAGACGGTCTTCCCATCGGCGCAGGTCTTGAAGACTTAGGTAAGGGACTTCGTTCTCAGGTAGGTACTACCTACGCTACCAAGACTAAGGGCCCCCGTTATCTCGAACTTGCTGAAGGCTATATCACTAAGATAGCTGTTGACAAGGATGATCAGATTACAGGTTACAAATTCGTTCATCTTGGTAAGATGATGGATATGATCAAAAAAGGTATGGACGCTAATGAAGCTTTGGAAAAGGCTAGCGGCCAGTACGGACGTGTTGATGATGCTGCAAAACTCATCGACCCCCGTGAAGAATAATTAAGGAGGCAGTGACTTATGGCATTATTTGAAAGCTATGACAGAAGAATAAATCAAATAAACGCAGAGCTTGCAAAGCACGGCATTTCTTCCATTGAAGAGGCTAAGGAAATCTGCGATAAGGCAGGCGTTGATGCTTATAACATCGTTAAAGGTATTCAGCCTATCTGCTTCGAGAACGCTGCCTGGGCTTATGTTGTAGGCTGCGCTATCGCAATTAAGGATGAAGTTAAGTCTGCTGCTGAAGCTGCTGAAAAAATCGGTGTTGGTCTTCAGTCTTTCTGCATTCCCGGCTCTGTTGCTGACGATCGTAAGGTTGGTCTTGGCCACGGTAATCTCGGC
>JAZSPU010000010.1:0-16467 GCA_045537575.1 Acutalibacteraceae bacterium | reverse complement strand
AAAGTACGAGGATGGATAAAATCATAGGACAATGGCAACAAAGCAACAATACATTGTATATTTATAAAACAATAAATAAAAAATAATATTTTTTTAAAATAAATCTTTTATAGAAATGTTGTTTCCATTGTTTCCATAACTTAAAAAAGCCTTTATTTATGCGGGTTTTGATAGGGACAACGATAGGGACAATGATAGGGACAACAAACGGGACTATGCCCTATGCCCTATTCCCTTTTCCCTCTGTCGCAACGCGACAGTTTCCCTTTTCCCTCTCTTAAGCTGTATGAATATTCCCAAAATTATCAGCAAAAGACCGATAAGCATTTCGTATCTTATTTGCTCTTTGAGGAAAATTGAAATCCATATAAGCGATAAGAAGGGGGTTATGTAGGCAAGGTTTGCTATATTTGCGGTTTTGCCCTTTTCAAGAGCCAATGCCCAACAGGTTGTGCCTACTGCAAGGCAGAAAATTCCGTTATAAGCAAGACCGACTACACTCAGTGTTCCTAAAGTAAAGGTATCCTTTGTAATTAAAATCCAAAGTCCTGTTAGCAAAAAGGTATTAAAATAGTAAATCATTGATGAAATCTTTTTGTCATAAGAAGTCAGCTGTGTAAGGGCGGTAAACGAACCGTAAGACACAGCGCCCAAAATACAGAAAATAACCCCTATAATAATAGATTTATCAAAATGGGCTAAATCTCTGCTTGTTACAACAACTACCCCTAAAAACGACATTAAAATTGCAATAACCTTTCGTACCGTTAATTTTTCACGAAGGATTATTACGGCAAAAACTACTCCCATTATGGGCCATAGGTAATTGACTATAAATGCCTGAGAAGCGGGCATACGGGCAGTTCCCGAATAGTAAAAAAGTTGATACAAAAATGTACCTGGGAGTCCTACCAGACTTGTTATTAAAAAGTCTTTAAATCTATATTCCTTAAGCTTTTTTATATCGCCTGTAATTATGTTTACTATAAGCAAAAACATAAATGCAAAAAAACAGCTTACAAAAAGCACCTGAAAATTACTTAGCTGACCGAGAAGCAGTTTAGCAACAGTTGCAATGGTTGACCATATAAAAATTGAAATTCCTGCATAGATATATGACTTTTTCATTTTCTTTTAACCTTCTTATACTTATTTCGATTACTATTATTATAAGGCTTATCGTCACTAACCAAACAGTTTTTGCCGTTGCCGATAAGGTCATAGCGTCCTGCCCTTTTAAGAGCTTTTCGCACTATATCACGGTTTTCGGGTTTAAAATATTGAAGCAAAGCTCTTTGCTCAGCCTTCTCGCCCATAGTTCTCGGAACGTAAACCTCTTTTAAAGTAAAGGGGTCAAGTCCGGTATAAAACATACAGGTGGAAACCGTTCCCGGTGTGGGATAAAAATCCTGAACCTGCTCAGGATGAAGTCCCTCTTTTTTAAGGAATAGGGCAAGTTCAATAGCGTCATTTACAGTACTGCCCGGGTGGGATGACATAAGATAAGGCACTAAATACTGCTTTTTATCAAGACTCTTGGTAAGCTCATAAAAGCGCTTTTTAAATCTGTTATAAACGCTGATATCAGGCTTTCCCATAAGTCTTAACACGTTGTCGGAGCAATGCTCGGGGGCAACCTTTAACTGACCGCTTGTGTGAAATTTCACAAGCTCCTTAAAGAAGCTTTCATCCTTATCACTTATCAGATAATCAAAGCGTATTCCCGAACGGATAAAGACCTTTTTAACACCTTTAATGCTTCTTATCTTTCTTAGCAAAGCAAGATAATCGCTGTGGTCAACCTCAACAGCCGGACAAATAGAAGGAGCAAGGCACTTTTTATCGGCGCACACTCCCCTATTAAGCTGAGCCTGACAGGATGGGGCGCGAAAGTTTGCAGTAGGGCCTCCAACGTCGTGGATGTATCCCTTAAAATCATCCATTTGGGTAATTTTTTCTACTTCGCTTATAACCGAATCGTGACTTCTTACCGAAATGGTTCTGCCCTGATGAAAAGCAAGGGAACAGAAATTACAGGAGCCAAAGCATCCTCTGTTATGAATAACCGAAAATTTCACTTCCTCAATACCCGGCACACCGCCTAGAGCCTTATATGACGGATGATAGTCACGCACAAAGGGTAAGGAGTAAACCTCGTCCATTTCGCTAGAGCTAAGTGGCGCCATAGGCGGATTTTGCACCAAAATTACGTCACCGTGACGCTGAATAACGGTTTTTCCTCTTACTGCATCCTGTTCGCTTTGCTGAATACGGGTAGCCTTAGCGTAACTTTTTTTACCGCTGTCGGAAGAATTACTTACCTCGTTAAAGGAAGGACACTCCCTAACGGGCATAGGCTTATATTCGCTTGTTTTAACACAGTAGCAAGTACCCTTAATATCGGTTAAATTCTTCTTATTTTCGCCCTTTTTAAGACGGTTGGCAATTTCTACGATATGCTTTTCACCCATACCGTACATCAAAATATCGGCAGTTGAGTCTAAAAGAACGGAAGGACGCACCCTATCATCCCAATAATCGTAATGGGCAAAACGGCGAAGGGATGCTTCAATACCGCCAATACCGATAAATACGTCGCCAAAAAGACTTCTAATTTTTTTAGAGTAAACAATAACTGCTCTGTCGGGACGCGCTCCTGCTTTGCCGCCTGGGGTATAGGCATCATCACTTCTCTTACGCTTAGCAGCAGTATAGTGGGCAACCATAGAGTCAATATTACCGCTGTTTACAAGAAAGCCTAGTTTTGGGGTGCCGAACTGCAGATAATCTTCATCCCTTTTCGGCTGAGATAAAATACAGATGTTAAAGCCTTCCCTTTCAAGCACACGTGAAATTATGGCAGTACCAAAAGAGGGATGGTCAACGTAAGCATCCCCTGTAACGATTATAAAGTCGGGAGCAGTAAAGCCTGCATCCAACATATCTTTTTTACAAATCGGTAAAAACGGCATAAAAAAACTCCTTGAAAAATCTAAGAGATATGATAACATATAAATAAGCAATTTACAAGAGACGGAGAACAATTTATGACACTTTTTGCCCCCGATTATTATAATAAATTCACCTGTATAGCCGATAAATGCAAAAATAACTGCTGTATCGGTTGGGAAATTGATATTGATGATGACACTTTAGAGTTTTATAATACTAAAGAAGATATTATAAAAAATATTGAATTTTCTCCTACACCACATTTTAGATTAAAGAAAAATGAGCGTTGTCCTTTTCTAAATAACGATAATCTCTGTGAAATAATAAAGAATTACGGAGAGGAAAGGCTCTGTCAGATATGTACTGACCATCCCCGTTTCAGAAACTTTTTTATAAGCAGAACCGAAATAGGTCTTGGTATGTGCTGTGAAGCGGCAACCGAGCTTATTATAAACAATGATTTTAAATTAATAAAGCTTAACGGAGAAAAGGAAATACCCGACCAAGAAGAAACGGCATTTTTTAAAATGCGAGAGGATATTTTAAGTAAAGGTCCCAAAGATTATTCTTATCTTTTGCCCGACCTTTCCTTAAATGAAATTTATAATCTGCTAATTGGTATGGAAAAACTAAGCGACAGCCGAGATGAAATATTAAACATTTTAAAGGATGACAACCGAAAAATAAAGGAAGTAAAGCTAAAGAATAAACAAATCTTTAAACGAATCTTTGACTACTTTGTTTTCAGACATCTTCACAGCGAAGATTTAGCCTTTTGTGTGCTAAGCACCTATATAATCGCTTGTCTCGGGGAAAATATTAAAGAAAACGCAAGAATGTTTTCAAGCGAAATTGAGTATAGCGAAGAAAACACCGATAAGCTTTACAATATAGCAAATCAAATTCAAAAGCCGTAGATTAAGTTCTACGGCTTTTTGTTACATTTTAAGCATTTCTCTAGCAGAAGCAAGGACGTTTTCGGTTAAATTGGTACCGCTCATTATACGGGCGATTTCATATACCCTTTCTTCCCCGTCAATTTTATTGACGCTTGTATAGGTTCGTCCGTCTTTTTCTGCCTTTTCGATAAGAAGATGAGTTTTGGCGGTAACTGCAATTTGGGCTAGATGTGTCACACAAATAACCTGATGGCTTTTTGACACCTTTTCAAGCTGAACACCTACCATATCGGCAGTTCGCCCGCTAATTCCTGAGTCGATTTCATCAAAAATAAGGGTTTCAACGTTATCCTTTTGGCTAAGCACACTCTTTATTGCAAGCATAACACGGGAAAGCTCACCGCCTGAAGCAATTTTAGAGAGGGGTTTGCTTATTTCCCCTGCATTAGCGGAAAACAAAAACTGAATTTCATCACAGCCGTTACGGGTATATCTGCCCTTTTTCTGCTCTATCTTAAGGCAAACGTTAGGCATATTAAGGCAAATAAGCACCTCTTTTACCCTTTCTTCAAAGGTAGCGGCAGCGTTAGTTCTTGACTGTGAAAGCTTATCTGCTGCTTTTATTAATCTTTCCTGAGACGCAATAAGCTGGTTTTCTAATTTTTCATATTCTTCATCATTAAATAAAATTGTATTAAGCTCATTTTCTGCTTTTTGTAAAAAGCTAAGCATCTGCTCTTCGTCTTTACCGTATTTAGCCGACAGAGAGGAAAGAACAGCAAGGCGGTCTTCAATAGCATTAAGGTCATAACCGTCACCGCTAAGCTCTTCTATGTAATTTTCAATAGATGCAGTAGCATTATTTACGTTTTCAAGGGCATTAAGAAGGTCGGTATAGTCCGTTTCAACCCTTTTGTCATCCATTACCGAAAGCAAATGAACTGCAGTTTTTAAAAGCTCGTTTACTCCGCCCTTTTCTTCATCATTTTTAAGGACAGACAGTACGCTCTTTAAGTCCTTAATCCTTTTGCCTAGGCTTCTTGCAACAACGAGCCTTTCTTTAAGTTCAGCAGTTTCACCGATTTTAAGATTAGCATCAGTTATTTCCTTTATCTGATACTTTAAAATATCAATTCGTCTGAGCTTTTCATCCTCATCCATTTCGATACCTTTAAGCCTACTTCTTATACGGTTAAAATTAGCAAATTCTTCACGGTAAGCATTTAAAATCTCACCGTTATCTGCAACCATATCAAGATAAAGATAGTGGTTATCGGGATTAAGTAAGGTCTGATTATCGTGCTGTCCGTGGATATTTAAAAGAAAAGGAGATATATTTTTAAGACCGGAAGCGCTGATGGGAACACCGTTTATTTTTATGTAACCCGAACCCGACATACTAAGCTTTCTTTCGATTATAAAGTTGCCGTCCTCATCGGGAGTAATGCCCAAATCAGCGAAAATTTTAAGAAGCTCGTCATCTTCAAAGGAAAAAACAGCCGAAACAAAGGCATTTTCCATTCCGTTTCGTATCAGTTCCTTTGAGGTTCTGTGACCGAGAACGGCATATAGAGAATCAATAATTATAGACTTACCCGCACCTGTTTCGCCCGTAAGGACGTTAAAGCCATCGGTAAATTCAATTCCTGCACGTTCTATAACGGCAATATTTTCAATATGCAAAAATTTCAGCATATTAATCCATCCTTTTTAGCGGTCTTTAGAGCACATTCCCATAAGTCTTTCGGTAAGCTGACGGGCAATATCGGGAGATTTTGTAATAATCAAAATGGTATCATCACCTGCTAAACTGCCCATAATCATTCCCGAAAAGAAATAGTCAACAGCAACACAAGCACCGCTTGCCATTCCCGCATAACATTTAATTACAATATTGTTAAAAGCACAGTCAACCTTGATTACAGAACGCTCAAAAATATCCTTATAATGCGAATCCGACTCTCTTTCTCCTGAGCGTTCATCTATAATTTGCGACACGTATCTGTAGTTGCCGAAGGAGTCAAGAGCCTTCACGATTCTTAACTGCTTAATATCACGTGATACGGTGGACTGAGTTACGTTATAACCCAAGGAATTAAGTTCTTCCTGAAGCTCATCCTGAGTATAAAAAGCCTTTTCACGTATTAGTTCGAGTATCTTTTCCTGACGCTTGATTTTCATATTTATCTTCCGCCTTTATCTGAATTTTTCCGAAAGAGTTTTATAAAAGGAACGCTTGGTAAGTTTGATTAAGGATATATCGTTTAAAGATTTAGTGACGAATAGCTCGGTATATGGCTTAATGGTATAGGACCTTCTGCCGTCAATAAGCAGATAAACGTCACTTTTTTTCATTGAAAATGCCTTAAATTTAACTGTAGTATCACCGCTTAAAATTATGGGCTTTGCGCTAAGGGAATGAGAACAGATAGGTGTTAAAATAATATTATTGATAGCAGGATCGATTATGGGACCGCCTGCCGACATAGAGTATGCAGTTGAGCCTGTAGGGGTTGAAACAATAAGACCGTCTGCTCGGTATGTGATAGGCTCATAATCAATATAGGCAGATATATCAATAAGTCTTGACATAAAACCGCTTGAAATAACTGCATCATTAACAGCAGTAAACTCTCCTACAGTTTCTCCGTTTTCTTTGAGTGTTACAGACAGAGTCATTCTTTTTTCTATCTCATAGTCGCCGTTTTTGATTTTGCTTATGAGATTAATCTGATTAGCCTCAAGATTAGCAAGAAAACCAAGTCTGCCTGCATTTATTCCAAGAATGGCTTTATTGTGTAAAGCGGCAAGTTTTGCATAACGAATGATGGTACCGTCACCACCAACGGTAATAAGAACTTCGCTAATTTTGAAAAGCTCTTTTTCATTAATGGACTCATAACCGGAGAAGGAAATATAATCGGGCAAATATGCCTTCATTCCGTTTTCTCTTAAAATCGGTTTGAGATTTTCTAAAACCTCGACAACGCCACGTTTGTCAAGATTAGGTAATAATCCAACTATCATAAAATCTCCTCAATCAGTTTAATTCTTTATATGACGCTTCAACCACCTCTTGCGGTGTGACGTCGGTTTTAATTTCAAAAGTATCGGTTTTTTCAATATAACAAAGATATTCTATATTGCCTTCAGGCCCCTTAACAGGAGAAAAGGTAAGTCCTAAAAGGGTGAATAAATTTTCTTTTAGTAGCGTGAAAATCTTTTCAATAACGGCTATGTGAACGTTTTTATCTCTTACTACACCCTTTTTGCCGACGCCCTCTTTCCCTGCTTCAAATTGCGGTTTTATAAGGCATACGGCTCTTGCGCCGTCCTTCATCAAGGTTCTCATAACGGGCAAAATATGAGAAAGAGAAATAAAGGAAACGACAACACTTGCAAAATCAAGGGGTAAATCAACCTGTTGGTTTGTCACGTATCTGAAATTGGTACGTTCAAGATTAACTACCCTTTCATCACATCTCAGCTTCCAAGCAAGTTGACCGTAGCCAACGTCAATAGCATAAACCTTTGCTGCTCCGTTTTGAAGCATACAGTCGGTAAAACCGCCTGTTGAAGCGCCGATATCGGCACAAACGCAGTTATTTAGCGAAATATCAAAGCATTTCATCGCCTTTTCAAGCTTTAATCCGCCTCTGCTGACGTAAGGAAGCTTATCCCCTCTAACCTCGATTATATCATCAGGCTTTACGGTATCTCCCGCTTTATCGCATTTTTGATTATTAACATAAACAATTCCTGCCATTATAAGCGCCTTGGCTTTTTCTCTGCTTTCGGCATGACCGCCGTTAACAAGAGCCACATCAAGTCTTATTTTCTCGCTCACTTAATTACTCCTAACATAGCATTTTTGTCCAGATTATATTTTTCAAGCTGTCGTTCAACTGATGCACAGCTGACAAAGGAATCCTCAACAGCGTTTATTACTATTTCTCCCTTATAGCCTTTTTCACAAAGCGAAGAAGAAATTTGTTCACTTATTCCCCCTGATTTAATGCCTTCTTCAAAGAAGCAAAGCCTTTTATATTTAAAAAGCTCATCTAAAAGCTCATCATCAAAGGGCGAAAGTTTATTAAGCTTAACAAAGGAAACACCCTTTTCCATATAAGCTTCATAGGCAAAAAACGAAAGTCTTCCAAAGGTAACTAAAGCTGTATCGTAAGTCTCACCGAAAACGTCGAAATTTTTGTCGGTAAAGGGGAATAAATCCTTTTTAAGCTCTTTTCCCCTAGGATAGCGAACAGCTACAGGAGAGGAAAAATTGGTGGTTTTAGCAAGTACACCCCTTAATTCATCAAAGGAAGCAGGTGAATAAACGGTCATATTTGGGATAGAAGTTAAAAATGATATATCAAAAAGACCGTGATGGGTTTTACCGTCCTCGCCTACTAAACCTGCTCTGTCAACAAGAATTTTAACGGGAAGACAGTCTATGGCAACGTCGTGAATAATCTGGTCAAAGGCACGTTGTAAAAAGGAAGAATAAACGGCAAAATAAGGCTTTAAGCCACCCTTTGCAAGACCTGCAGAAAAGGTCATAGCGTGTTCTTCGGCAATTCCAACGTCAAAAAATCTGTTTTCAAAACGCTGTGAAAAACCGCTTAGTCCCGTTCCCTCAGCCATAGCGGCAGTTATTGCGCAAATTTTATCATCCTTTTCGGCAAGGGAGCAAAGTGTTTCGCCCACTATAGCCGAATAGTCGTTTTTAATTTTTTCTTCAACGCCTTTTTTTAGGTCAAAGGCTGATACTCCGTGATATTTTCCTGCATCCTTTTCGGCAAATTCATAGCCCTTACCCTTAACAGTAACAACGTGTAAAATGGTAGGTCTTTCCTGATTTTTAGCAATGGTTAAAAGGTTTATAACCTCTTTAAGATTATGTCCGTCAACGGGGCCTAAATAATTAAGACCAAGTCCTTCAAACACATTACTGTGATAAATTGCGTTTTTAAGAACTATTTTGGAACGGAATAAAAGCTTGTATAAAAACTTACCGATTAAGGGAATCGAATTAAGAAAACGTCCAAGCCTATCCTTAAAGCTATGGTATGAGCTTTTGGAACGGATTTTATTAAGATGACGTGCAAGAGAGCCAACGTTCTGTGAAATAGACATTTCGTTATCATTTAAAACAATAAGAAACTTGGCTTTATCGGCACCGATATTATTGATGGCTTCAAAAACCATACCGCCGGTCATAGCGCCGTCGCCTACAACAGCTACGGCTGTACCCTTATCGCCGTTTATCCTTTTAGCCTTATATATGCCGTATGCGGCAGAAACAGCACTACTGCTGTGACCGCTTATAAAAGCATCATATTCCGATTCACTCGGATCTGTAAAGCCCGAAATACCGTTTTCGGTTCTTAAGTTATTAAAAGCCTTAAATCTGCCCGTAAGCAGCTTATGTGTATAGCTTTGATGTCCTACGTCAAACAAAATTGAATCATCAGGAGAGTCAAATACCTTGTGGAGCGCAACTGTAAGCTCAACTGAGCCCAGATTTGAAGCCAAGTGACCGCCGTTTTTACTTACCGTATCAATAATGCAGTCTCTTACTTCCTCACACAAAGTGGAAAGCTCGTCAAAATTCAGCGACTTTAACTGTTTTGGCGATTCAATTGTATTTAAAATTTTATAATCCAAAAAATCATTCCTTAACTTTTTCGCTGAGCAAGATACATAGTGAGTTCTCGTAAAAACGCTGTATCGCCGTCGAATTTATCTAAAGCTTCAAGAGCTTTTTGGGTAAGTTCATTAACCATTTCCTTACATTTTTCCATACCGTAAAGGCTAAGATAGGTGGATTTATTATTTTTAGCATCACTGCCTGTAGGCTTTCCTAAGGTCTTGGTGTCAGATGTAAAATCAAGTATGTCATCAACTATCTGAAAGCAGATACCAAGATTTATACCGTATTGGTCGGCAGCCTCCAGCTGTTCCTTACTGCCTCCTGCCAAAATTACACCGATTTTAGCAGCTGCACGTAACAGCCCTGCAGTTTTTAATAAATTCAGTTCATTTATCAGCTCGGCTTCAACCTTTTTGCCTTCGCTTTCAAGGTCGATAACCTGACCGCCTGCCATTCCTTTATAGCCCGAAAGAAGCGAAAGTTCCTTTATAGCGGCTAAAATTCGCTCACAGGGAATGTTTTTGGTATCCCCTGCAACGTAAAAGGCGTGAGTCAGTAAACCGTCCCCTGCAAGTAATGCTATATCCTCGCCAAAGACCTTGTGATTAGAGGGCTTTCCCCTACGCATATCGTCATCATCCATACAGGGTAAATCGTCGTGGATAAGAGAATAGGTATGTATCATTTCAAGGGCGACAGCAAAGTTTATTGCATTATCATCTGTGCCTGAGCAAATTTTATAAAACTGCATAAGCAATGCAGGACGGATTCTTTTTCCGCCTAAGAGAAAGCTATAACGCATTGCATCGGTAAGATTTTTATAATTTGAATTTACGTCGGGAAGATAATTATTAAAGGTATCTTCAATTTTCTTGTTATAATTATTTAAAACTGTATTAATCACGTTTATTCTGCCTTTTCAAGTTCACTAAGCTGCGTAATTTTAAGCTTAGCATCATTTAATTTTTCGGTACATTCCTTTGAAAGCTTTATAGCTTCTTCATAAAGGGCTACCGATTGGTCAAGACTGCATTTACCGCTTTCAAGCTTCTTTGCAATTTCTTCAAGGGCAGTTATAGCCTCTTCAAAAGTCATTATATTTCCTCCTTATCGGTTACAATGCAACCGATTTTACCGTCGATTAAGTTAAGAGTTATTTTATCATCAAGTTTAACCTCTTTAATACTTGTTACTGCATTACCGTCTATTTGAGCAAAAGCATAGCCTCGGCACATTGTTTTCAGAGGACTTAAAGCGTCAATTTTTGAAACAAGAGTACCAAACTGGCTTTCTTTTTTCTCATAATTGTTTTTTATACTAAAAAGCACTTTATCAGAGAGAGTATCAAGAAGAAAACTTCTTTCTTCGATTATACGCAAGGGCGAAGATAGAGAAGGTCGGGAAACTAAGGAATTAAGCCTTGAGAAAAGAAACTCAACACGGGAAACCACAGTTTGCCTACATCTTTGCCTTAAAGAGTCAACTTTATTTAAAAGGTCAAAATAATCGGGAACACAAAGCTCAGCCGCCGCCGAGGGCGTAGGAGCGCGAAGGTCAGCAACCAAATCACAAATAGTAAAATCAATTTCGTGACCGACAGCCGAAACAACGGGAATGGGAGATTCGTGAATCTTTCGTGCTAAAGCTTCGTCATTAAAGGCATCAAGGTCTTCCTTTGAGCCTCCCCCTCTGCCGATAATAATGGTGTCAATTTTATCACTAATTGCATATACACGCTGGAGAGCATTAATAAGCTCTTTAACTGCAAGGTCACCCTGAACCGAGGCGCTGCAGACAACAACCTCGCATACTGGGTATCTTCGTTTAATTACGTTTATAATATCCTGCAAAGCGGCGCCCGTACCCGAAGTAATAACAGCAATTCTTTTAGGAAACGCCGGTAGTTTTCGTTTGCTGTCAGCATCAAACAAGCCTTCTTTTTGCAGTTTTTCCTTTAAAAGCTTTAAAGCAAGAAGCTTATCACCAAGCCCCTGCTCCTCACAGCCTTCAACGTAGAACTGATAGCCGCCGTCCTTTTCATAAATAGACACTCTGCCGGAAAGTGTAACCTTAACCCCGTCATTAAGCGCCATTTTGCATCTGTCGGCATAGCCTTTAAACATAACGCATTTAATGGATGCATCATTATCTGTCAAGGTAAAGTAAAGATGTCCGCTTGAATAGTGGCGTTTAAAATTAGTAATTTCACCGCTGACACGGCAAAAGGCAAGTCTTGGATCGTTTTCTAAAAGCGACTTTACATAAAAGTTAAGCTGTCTTACCGTAAGAGGTTTTGACTGATTATTCATCATTTGCCTTCAAATTCCTGTGCAACGGTTCCCATAATTCCGTTAGCAAAGGAACTATCCTTTTCGGTAGCATAATTTTTAATAAGCTCAACAGCTTCATTAATGGAAACAGATACGGGAATATCTGCTCTGTAAAGCATTTCATAAACGGCTATTCTCATACAAGCGAGAGCAACCTTGGAAATTCGCGTTATAGACCAACCCTTAGAATTTTTTGAAATATAAGAATCAATTTCATCCAGATGGTCATAAACGCCCACACTTACCTCTCTGACATAAGCGCTTTCGCTATAGTCACGGGCTTCAGCGGCACATTCGAATATTTCTTCCATAGTTTCGTCTCTGAACATTTTTTCAAAGACCATAATAAAAGCCTGTTCACGTTCTTTCTTTCTGTTCATAAGGCACCTACCTTTATAGTTATACATAATATATTTTAACTTATAATGCATATTTTTTCAAGCAAATATTGAATTTTAATGCAAAATATATATTTATACTTGTAAAATAAAGAGTAAATTGTTATAATAAATGTCGAAAAGAGGGATAATTATGTCAAAAGGTTTCAGAAAAAGTCTTTTCGGCTTTAATACAAGTGATGTTCTTGCATACATTTCAGCAAGTGATAAAGCTGCTCGAACAAAGACCGACGAATTAAAAAATCAAATTTCCACCCTTAAACTACAAAACGAAAAGTTAGCCGAAGCTAATAAAAACTTAGTTCAAAAAAACGCCGAATATGAGAGCAAAAAGGAACAGATACGTGTTATGAGCGAAAACGTTGCACGTATGTATCTTTCTGCTAAAACTACCTCTCAGCTTATGATAGAAAAGGCTGAAGAAAACCGTAAAATGCTGGAAAGCGAAAACAAGGAGCAGTTAGAAGCATTAGAAAAGACAAACGAATCTATGCTAAATGTTAAAGAACAGATAACCGCTACCACCGAAAGCTACTGCGAAACTTTATCTGAGCTTTGCGCTTCTCTTGAAAAAATCAAAGAGGAAATTGATAAAAACGGAAAAGATACCGACGAAGCAATAAAGCAGTTCAGCGAATTAATTTCAAATCAAATATGAACACATTTTATCTAAATACCGAAAGCCTTAGAAATCAAGTGGAAAATCTGACTGTAGGCGACAAGGTTTATTTATCGGGCACAGTTTACACCTCCCGAGATGCCGCCCACAAAAGAATTTTTGAACTTATTGAAAAGGGCGAACCTCTTCCCTATCCAATTTACGATTCTGTTGTTTATTATGCAGGGCCTACGCCTACTCCAAAAGGACTGGCAATTGGCAGTTGCGGTCCTACCACCTCGGGCAGAATGGACTCTTTTTCCCCTACGCTTCTTGATATGGGACAGATTTGTATGATAGGAAAAGGCGAAAGAAATCAAGCCGTTCAAGATGCAATAGTAAAAAACAAAGCCGTATATTTATGTGCTATCGGCGGTTGCGGAGCGTTAGCGGCAAAATGCATAACAAAATGTGAAGTTATCGCCTTTGAAGAACTGGGCTGTGAATCGGTAAAAAAACTCACCTTTAAAGACTTCCCCCTTACAGTAGCTATTGATTCAAAAGGAAACAATATATTCAAAAGATAAAACCCATCTGATAGTCAGATGGGTTTATTTTTTATAAAGCTATTTCATCAAAGGTTTTGCCGTTAAAGACGTAATGGGATTTAAAGCCTATGTCTTTGGCAATTTGAGCCGATTCATTAAAGAAATAGTCAATATTCTTCGGATTATGAGAATCAGCGTTTATAACGATTTTTCCGCCAAGAGAATGTAAAAGAGACAGAAGCATTTTATCGGGATAAGGTTCGGTTCTGTAACCTCTTGAAATTGCGCCTGTATTAATTTCAAAAATATCGCAATATTTTATGGTTTCCTTTAAGGCTTCTTTAGCGATATCGTAGTATTTTTCATCCTCAGGCATAAGTGAAAACTTAGCAAGAACGTCAAAATGACCTATTATATCGGGTTTGTTTTTACGTGCATGGTCGGCAACAAGTTCGAAATAGTGTTTAGCCATATCGTAAATACTGCCACCGAAAGCATCGGCTACACAGTCAAGCTGTTGCTTTGCAGAATGGTCAACAGGATAGCAAATATCATTTTTTATTAAGTAATGCACCGAAGCAATTATATAATCGAACTGTTCTCTCTCTATTTCAGAAAAATAGTCCATTTCAAGACCGCAAAATACATCAATTGTATCTTTATATTCCTCTTTAAGTCTGTTTATCTCAGCAATATACTCAGGATAATCCTTTAGCTTCATACAGTAGCTTGTATCACAAGGAGTAAAGCTATGGTCGGAAAAACCGATAGAAAGCAGGTTTTTGCTTACTGCAGAATCAATATTCTCTTTAACCGTACCTACACCGTCAGAAAAAACGGTATGGTTATGTAAACTTGAAAATCTCATATTATCACCCAAGAAAATATTATAATCCATTTAAGAAAAAAGTCAATAAGATAAAAGAAAATCCCGACTTCATTTGAAGTCGGGATTAAACTTATTAATAGTTGTACTTCTTACGTGCAGTATAGCTAGTGTGGAGAGCTTCGTGAGCCTTGTGGCAACCGTAAGACTCGAACCACTTGCCTTCGCCGTAGAGCTCCTTAATAATGGGAGATTCGTGAGACTTTCTTAAAGTCATAGCTTCATCCTGATCATAGAGAGCTTTAGCACGAACAGCCTTAAGGTCAACAGTATCGCGAACGTACTGAGGCTGAATGGGCTGACCGCCGCCGTTTACACAACCGCCGGGGCATCCCATAATTTCGATAAATGCCCAACCTTCAGGATTGCCTGCTTTAATCTTGTCCATAACCTCTTTAGCAGCCTGAGCGCCACTTGCAACAGCAACCTTAAGCTCGGTACCGCCAAGATTAACGGTAGCTTCTTTAAGTCCCTTAGTACCTCTTACTGCTTCAAGAGCAACAACGGTGTTGTCATTGCCGGTGAGCCAGTCGTTAGCAGTACGTACAGCAGCTTCCATAACACCGCCGGTAGCGCCGAAGATAACAGCAGCACCTGTAGCAGTATCACCAAGAGGATTATCGAATTTTTCATCAGGAAGAGCGGTAAAGTTGATACCGGCTCTCTGAATCATACGAGCAAGTTCTCTAGTAGTGATAGCAACATCAACATCGGGAAGACCTGCAGCATTTTCATCATCTCTGCCGATTTCGAACTTCTTAGCAGTACAGGGCATTACAGATACAACAACAATCTTGTTAGGATCAATACCTGCTTTTTCAGCATAATATGTCTTAACCATAGCGCCAGTCATCTGCTGAGGAGATTTACAGCTGGAAAGATGGTCAATCATATTGGGATAGAAGTATTCGCAGAACTTAACCCAACCGGGAGAACAAGAAGTAATCATGGGGAGAACACCCTTATTCTTGATTCTCTCAACCAGCTCGTTAGCTTCTTCAATAATAGTAAGGTCAGCACCGAAGTTGGTATCGAATACCTTGTCAAAGCCAAGTCTTCTGAGAGCTGCAACCATTTTGCCTTCAACATTAGTTCCGATAGGCATACCGAATGCTTCGCCGAGAGTAGCACGGATTGCAGGAGCAACCTGAACTACTACAAACTTGTCAGCATCGTTAAGTGCTTCCCAGATAGGAGCGGTATCGTCCTTTTCGGTAAGAGCGCCGGTAGGACAAACAGCAGTACACTGACCGCAAGAGATACAAGGAACGTCGTTAAGGTCTTTCTTAAATGCACAACCGATAGAGGTATCAATACCACGGTCATTAGCGCCGATAACGCTTACGTACTGTTCATCACAAACAGCAACACAACGACGGCAAAGGATACACTTGTTGTTATCTCTTACAAGGTGTGCAGAAGAAGTGTCAAGTTCATACTTAGGACGGAAGCCTTCGAAAGCACCGCCGTCAACACCGTATTCCATACAGAGCTTCTGTAATTCGCAGTTGGTAGAACGAACACAGGAAAGACATCTCATATCATGTGTAGAAAGAATGAGTTCAAGAGTAGTCTTACGAGCCTTCTGAATCTTTTCGGTGTTGGTCTGAATTTCCATACCTTCAGCAACGGGATGAACACAAGCGGCAACAAGACCTCTTGCTCCTGTAGCTTCAACAACGCAAATACGACAAGCGCCGATTTCATTCTTTTCTTTCATAAAGCAAAGAGTAGGAATTTCTACTCCAGCAATTCTGGCAGCCTCAAGAATAGTGGAGCCTTTCGGCACACTAACGGCAATACCGTTTACTTTAACATTAAGCATTTCCATAATAATTAGGCTCCTTTCTTATTTCTTAGAGATTGCTTTGAACTTACAGCTACCGATACAAGCGCCACACTTAACGCACTTGTCAGTATCGATAACGAAGGAAGCAAGTTTGTGACCGGGAGCGATGTAATCGGTACGAGAAATAGCATCAGCAGGACACTGCTTAGCACACATACCGCAACCGATACATTTATCCTTGTCAATGTCAAATACAAGAAGATTCTTACAAACGCCTGCAGGACACTTCTTATCAACAACGTGAGCAATATATTCATCACGGAAGAAGTTAAGAGTAGCAAGTACAGGGTTAGGAGCAGTCTGTCCAAGACCGCAGAGAGAGTTCTGTTTAATATAGTTACAGAGTTCTTCAAG